>CAZPYP010000037.1:0-19905 GCA_964590845.1 uncultured Nitrospira sp. | reverse complement strand
GCCAGGTCGGCAACGAAGACGAACTCTTCGAGGTGATCCGCTCGCAGCTCGGCGACAGCCGACTCTTCACCATCGGCATCGGGTCGGCGCCCAACAGCCACTTCATGCGGAAGGCGGCGGAGTTTGGACGCGGCACCTTCACCCACATCGGCAGCACGAGTGAGGTAAAAGCCCAGATGGACGCGATCTTCCACAAGCTGGAGCGGCCGGTCCTGACCGACCTCCGGGTAGAAGGCTTGGACCAGTCCGTCGAAATGTTTCCAGTCAAGATTCCCGATCTCTACGAGGGCGAGCCGGTGGTCGTGGCTGTGAAGGCGGCGGTGCTGCCATCCGGCGTGACGATCAAAGGTAAGCTGGGAACCTCCGACTTTACTGCCGCCGTAGACCTGGCAGGACAGCCGGCGCGAGCGGGACTTTCCGTCTTCTGGGCCAGGAAGAAAATCGACTCCTTGATGGATCAGCAACGGTACGGGCAAAACGAGACGGCCGTGCGACAAGCGGTTCTCGATGTTGCGCTGGCCCATCATCTCGTCAGCAAGTACACGAGTCTCGTGGCCGTGGACCAAGAACCGGTCAGACCGACGAACAAGCAGCTGGTTACCCACGCCATGAAGACGAATGTGCCGGAGGGGCAAAACTATCAGGCAATTTTCGGACTCCCGAAGACGGCCACAAGCGGGCAACTGCAGCTGTTGTTGGGCGTGGCGCTCCTCGCCATCGCATTTCTGATGCGGGGATACCGGAAACAGATCGCATGAGCCCGATCCAGCCCACTCCCCGTGTCCTGTCCACGCTGATCGTCGGCCTCGTCGCCGTCGGGTTGTGGCAGATCGGGGAAGGATCGTGGATCTATGCGAAGGCCAGGCTCGCGCAGTGTCTGCTGCAGCGGGCCTGGTCCCGCACCCTTGCAGGAGAAGCCCACGTCAAGCCCTGGCCCTGGGCCGACACCTGGCCGCTCGCGCGGCTGACTGTGCCGTCGAAGCACATCGACCAAATCGTGCTCAACGGCGCCTACGGCCGAACCTTGGCCTTCGGCCCCGGCTACGTGGAATCGAGCGCCTTGCCGAGCCAACCGGGCACGACGATCCTCACCGGCCACCGAGACACGCATTTTCGTTTCTTACAGGACTTGGAAGAGCGGGATGAAATCTACGTGGAGGCGGCGGATGGACGTCTCGCGCGATACCTCGTACAGGATCGCCGGATCATGGATCAATCGGCGGCGATCGGCCTGAACCAGGACCGTGAGCGCCTCGTGCTCGTGACCTGCTATCCGTTCGACGCGATCGTGCCAGGCGGCCCACTACGGTACGTGGTGACGGCGGAGAGGGACTAGAGCCCCCTGGTGTATTCGGGCGAGAACGGGGAGAGGCTGAGCGGAAGCACTACTTCGAAATGGGCGCACGGTCGGGGTAAGAGATAAGACACTTGAGGTATGTTTCTACCCGCATGATGAACCGAGGCTCTGCCTGATGAGCCACCGGTTCACACGAAGTGCAGAATCAAAGCTTACTGTTGCAAAGTACTTATCCGCCGCGATGGGATCGAACGCGGCGGCACGAGCAAGCATACTGGGAGCAGGAAACGTATCCCACCACACTGCGACCAAATGCAGTGGTACGAGTGGGCCGGCCTCTGGACACTCTGAACGCTGGAGGTGCTTATCCGCTCGCGATAGTTACGATACGACTCAAAATTGCTCGCGGTCGGGTCAAGCATTGTATGGAGCCGGCGACCCGGATTGAACGGGCGACCTGCGGTTTACGAAACCGCTGCTCTACCAACTGAGCTACGCCGGCGCCTGCGCAAGGCCCATAACCTACACGGGTTTGGCGCCATCCTCAAGTGGGTTCTTCGACGACTTGTCTCATTTCAGTTTGGCCATCGCCTGGAGCCTCACCGTCGCCCCCTGCCCAGGGCCGGGAATGCAGATCGGCTCCTGTTCGTTGGCGAACTGTTCCCGAGCCATTTGTCCGACCTGTCCCTTAGCGTACGTGCAAAGTTCGCCCGCGAGGATCGTTCCGTCCTTATCCACATCGGCGGAGCCGGCCCAGCCTTTCAGCAGGCCGTACGTAAAGAGCCCGTGTTGGCCGAGATCGTAGGTGTGGGCTTCCTGAACCGTCCGATTCCCGATCATCCACATGACCTTGTCTTTGTGTTCGCCGTCTTGTTCCCATTGCGGAGCTGGCGAACCCACACCTTCCTTCGCGCCTACGGCTTCGAGCGAGAGATCAAGCATCACGATCGCCCGCTGGAGAGGTAGTTTGGCCAAGGCCTCGTACAAACGGCGGAGAGAATAGAGACGGCTGCCGGAGGCCGGCAACCCGTCGAAGGGCACGATCGATACCGCTCCGGTGACAGCATCGACGGCTCCGCGTCCCGAGAGGTACACATACAATACCGTCGTCGCCTCGACGTGTTTGGGGAGCCAATCTTCCAGCGTCTCGGTCAAATCACTCTTGAGCGCCCGCTCGTCGATGAGCCGTCTGATCCGCTCGGCCGGCACTCCCGCGACCGCCTGCCAATAGGCCGCCATCGTCTCCGCATCCCGGGCCGCATACTTGCCGCGGGGCAACGCCGATTCCCGAAACCGGCCGATGCCGATGGACAGTCCGATCGCTTTCGGCTGCTTCAACTTACCCAGCCGCTTGGGCACGTCGTCGACGTCGAACGGCTGTCCCGTGGCCTCGGGGGAGTTACCGGGTTTCATCGAGACTGTAAACCGCTTGGCGATCGGGACCTGAACGGTCGACGACCGCGCGCGCAGACTCAGCAGCAATTCCGCGGGCGCTGCCTCCTTCACATTCCCGATCTTTCCTTCCACCGCCGCGCGCCGAACTTCGCTCGGAGGAATATCACCCAGCGGCACCACACCGGGAATCTGCTCGATCAACTCCGGTGTTCCGGCGACCAATACTTCGACGCCCAGCGCCGCGCCGGGTCCTTCGTTCTTCACTTCGATCTCCACCGAAATCCGTTCGCCGGCATGGACCAGCTGATTGCGATTCTCGTCGCGGATGATGGCGCGGAAGATGAGATTCGCCTGTTCGCCGGATGGAGCATCGAGGGCGATGGCGGCGGGCGATCCTGCCGCCGGACCGTCCACTGTCGCGACCGGCCCACCCACCGATGGCACCGGAGGAGGCGCCGCATTAGGGACCGGAGGAGGCGCGTGGCCGAACTTGCGGGCTTCGGCGGCGGCCACCACCTTGTTCGAGGTGCCCATGTACTTGGCCATCCCGTCCGTCACATGGCCGATCGCCTCATCGGCCAGTTTATCCAAACCTTTGACTTCGCAGGACGCGTCCGTGACATCCACCTCGCCGCGGCCAAAGCTCTGGAGTTTCTTGCTGTAGAGCATCGTGCCGTCGGCGGCGGTGTAGGAGAACTCCAATCCAACCGTCACGGTCGCCGGGTAACTTTTTTTCACTTTTCTCGGTATGGCCATGTCGACATGGGCGACGCCGACGGAAATATCCTCGTACCCATCCACGGCCTTTCCGCCGCCGTCCATCACGACTTTCTCGAATACCCGTCCACTCTTCCGGGTAATCGCCTCCATCAACGGCTTGGCAATGGACAACGTCTGGGCCTGCCCGCAGGCATCTTGATATGTGATCGAGGCCGTGGTGACTGAAGCGGCTGGGCGCAGCTGCACAGTCAGCGGATGGTAGTACGCCGGCGTGTTGCCATAACGGCTGGAGAACAACCCGCAACCGGCAAAGAGCAGCGTGAGTACCCCGATTGGCACGAAAGAGCAAGGCGGTCGTCTGTGGAGAAGTCGCACGAGTTTCCTTATACCGAATATCAACCGATGATCACAACAGACAGGTCCCTGGCGGCATTTGACAGTGCTTCGACCCTTCGCTAAGGTCCACCGATGCCTCGTCTCCCGTCGCCTGCGGATCGCCCCATTCCCAACGCCGGGTTCTCCTGGCGGGCCGTCGGCCGGCTGATCAGGCTGGAGAGCCAAACCGGCACGCTCCTCCTCCTGCTACCGAGTCTCTGGTCGCTCGTGTTGGCCGCCAAGGGGCTGCCGCCTTGGCGGCTGACACTGTTATTCGTCTGTGGAGCGTTCCTCATGCGGAGTGCCGGGGTCGCGCTCAACGATTTGACCGATCGTTCGTTCGACCGGCACGTGACGAGAACGAGGCTGCGCCCGCTGGCCTCAGGCGAACTCTCTCCGGCTCAGGGCCTCGCCGTCGCGGTGAGCCTGCTCGCGCTGGCCGGCTTGCTCGTTCTGTCACTCAACTCTCTGACGCTGCTGCTCAGCCCGGTTGCCATACTGCTGGCCATCCTCTACCCCTTTGCCAAGCGGGTGGTGCATGTGCCACAAGCCATGTTGGGCATCGCATTCGGCTGGGGAACCGTCATGGCCTGGGCCGCGTCACGAGGGTCGCTCGACCTGGAAGCCTGGCTGCTGTTCGGTGCCACCGTCTGCTGGGCCATCGGCTATGACACCATCTACGCGCTTCAAGATCGGGAGGACGATCGGAAGGTCGGGGTCAGATCGTCGGCCTTGTGGTTCGGTTCGTCCGTCTGGCTGGCCGTCGGCCTGTGCCTGGCGTCGATGCTGGCACTCCTCGCCACGGCAGGATGGTCGTCAGCCGCTCGTTGGCCTTACTATGCGGCATTGGCGGCCTGCGGGATTTTTGTCATCCGGCAATCGCAGAGACTTCGAAAACCCGTCACCGAGGCGGAGGCCTTTCAGCTGTTCCGCCAACACATCGGCCTGGGCGCCGCGATCCTGGGAGGCCTCCTCGCCGGGTTCTGGTAACGCAAAAGGCTCCCCGTACCATGTACGAGGAGCCCTTGCGACTCACTGATAAGCTGGGATCGACTCAGCTGGCAGGCTTGACCGCGGGGGCCTCATCCGCCTTCGGAGCACGGAGCGTGTTCAGGTACATGGACACGGCCTTGGCATCGTTGTCGCTCAGTCCCAGCGCCGGCATCCTGGTTTCCGGCTTCATCGATTGCGGATTCTTGATCCAGCGGTAGACCCAGGTGCTGTTGAGCCGGAACCCGGCGCGATCCAAGGCGGGACCGACTTTGCCCCCTTCACCGCTCAACGCATGACAGCCGTTACAGCCGTACTTGTTGGCGTAGAGTTTCTTGCCGACTTCAGCCATCTGAGCTTGCTGTTCCGGCTTCATCGTCAGATCGGGACGCGCCACGCTTTGGCCCTTGCCCGGTCTCGTGGAAAAGTTGTTCAGGGCGACCTGCGCGGCGTCGAGCGCCTTCTTGGCGGCCGCCATTGCCGCCTGCTCCTTGGCATAGGCGGACTCGTCGACGTCCACGTCCTTCTTGGTTTCCGCGCTCTTTTTCTCCGCCGCCTCGCTCGCGGCTTTTTCCGCCGCTTCGTAGGCCTGCTTGGACGAGTCGAACTTCTCTTGCGCCGCCTTCAACGCTTCCGCCAGTTCTTTCTTCCGCTCCTCGACCTTGAACTCCAGCTTCATCCCGTGCAGGGTGCGGACATACCCGACGATCGCCCAGATTTCGTCCTCCGACAGCGTGTACTTGAACGTCGGCATGGTCGGCACGGCGAACTCGTCGTCGCCGATCTTGTCGCCACCCTCGCTGGTGTCCTTCATGTCGCGCGAGACGGTGTTGAAAATGTCCTCGTCCTTGAACGTGCCCATTTCGGACTTGTTCGACAGATCTTTCGGTTTGGGATCCGGCATCGAAGACCAGTTGAAGCCTTCGTTCTGACGCCCGTTTTCGCCATGGCAATGCATGCAGTAATGGGCGTAGAGTTCTTTGCCTTTTTTCCCCTGTTCGCTGGCGCAACCTCCGGCGACCAAGGCCCAGATCCCCACCAGGCCGGCCACCGCTCCCATGACCTGAAGTCGTGCGGCCTTCATGCTGACTGCCCTTTCTTCAATTTGCTGATCAACGCGAACTGAAACGCCAATGCGAGGCCCATCGCCAGCGCCGCGTACAAGTAGCCGGAATAGTCCGGCGGCGCTTCGGCGCGGAAATACCACCAGGAGGAGACGGCTTTCTGCGAGCCCTTCTCGACCAAATCGCCCGCCCCGTCTTTTCGTCCATCCCAGACCGCGAAGGCGACGTTGATGAACTGCCCCGGCGTGACCTGGACGTCCTCTTCAGGATGATCGTTCAGGAGGTTACGCACGAAGAGGACTTTCCACGTGCCGTTGGCGTAGGCGCCTTTCGCCGACACGTCCTGGTGCTCTTGCGCTTTGAGCGTCCCGAAGCCCTTGGCGTTCATGTCGACGGCCTTGCCGTCCTTGTTCCGCCAGAACCAGATGTTGACCGGCCCGCCCTCGACCTGGGCCATCGGCTGACCGTGCGCGAAATGCGCCTTCTTGTCGCCGACCATGAATTCCAGCGCGGCGGCGTCCGCCGGATCCTCGGTGGGATCGGCGTATTCCAACAACACGGCGACTTGTTTGCCGTCGTTCAAAGCGCGGACTTTCAGATCCTTGACGGTGACTTCCTGAATACGGTTCTGCCAATGCACTTGCGGCGACATCGGAAACGTGGCTTGCGGCGCCGTATTCCAGGCTGCGGCGTTGGGATCGTCGACGGGGAGTGCGCCTTTGACCATGACCGCCCGCACCGCCACGCTCTGTTGAGCGAAGCTCGGCGCGCCTGCGGACAGGAGCGCCAGCGCGACGCCCGCCGCTCCAACCCAGATTCCCGGCTTCTGTCCTTGTATCACCCGTCTCATACGTGCCTCATCGCTGCCTGATGGTTACTCCCACGTTCTCGGGGATTGATGGGCGCCGTCGTACTCACCCATGATGATCTTCCAGATCCACTCGTCGGGCAATTCGACTTCCCAGCGCGGCATCGCGGATTTCCAGGGCATGCCTTCGATGGGGAGACCGACGCCGCCCTTCTTGATACGCCAGAACAAATAACTCTCCTGGAGCATGGCGATGGTCGTGGGATCGGCAAAGTTGGCCGGGGGCGGATTGAATCCGCGCGCCGCCGGGCCCTTGCCGTCGAAGTTGCCGCCATGGCAAGGCGAGCAGAACGCGGCATAGAATCCCTTGCCCTGCATGATATTGTCCGGCGTCTTCGCCACCGGATTGGACAAACCGGTGTATTCTCCGGGAGGAGCCGGGTGAATGGTACGGTTCTCGGCAGGAGGCTGGTCGCTGACCGCGGTGCTGCCGTAAGTTTGCCACCCGACCAACAAGGGAAAGAAAATCAAGACGCCGTAGCGCGCCGCCTGCAACGCGCCGATGTTCTCACCCGTCAGAAAGCGCTGAATCGGCCCCCAGAAGGCGTCCTTGGATTCGCCGCTCATCGTCCCGATGATCACGATGCCGGCGGAGACCAGCATCAGGTACAGGAAGATCAAGCTGGCCGGCAGCGGAGCCGAACCCGGAATGTTGGGCACGACGAATTTCAGAAACAGGTAGACGGCCACCAACAAGATCGCCGGCTTTGTTAACGGTCCCATCGAGGCCTCCTCAGTGTGCCTGTGCCAGGGCGACAGGCGCAGACTCTCCGGCTTTCACCGGCGCGGCAGGCGCTTGTCCCGGCACTTCCAATTCGGACGGATTGACGGAGATCGGCTCGCCGCTCATCTGCTGCAAGAACGCGATGACCGAGAGGATTTCGTTCCTGGTCAGACCGATCGGGTTCTTGTTGATGTAGGGCATCCGGGCCGGATATTCCTTCGGCACCCCTTCATGCCGATAGTCGAGATAAATGTAGGCCTGCGGCTGCGTCAGGCTCTCGAAGATGAATTCCCGGCTCAGTTTGGCGCCGATGCCTTTGAGGTCCGGACAGCGGGCGGACTCGCTGGGGCCGATGGAATGACAGAGCGCGCATTGGCCCTTGCTGAAGAAAATTTTCTGGCCGATCGCCGCCATGTCGGCGGACGTCTTGACCGTGGCGATGTCGAACTTTTCCTCTGCCGGCGGCAGGGACGCCATCTGCGGCACCGCGAGGGCGACGAGGGAGAAGAGCCCGAGGACGATCGCCACGAACCCGAGCACGCGGGCGAACTGCGCCTTGATGAAGAGCAGGATCAGGATCCCGCTCCCGACGACCGAAAGGCCGATCAGCTGTAGCTTGACGACTTCGCTCATATGCCCCCTCGAGAGTAAGAGGCCGCCAGCTCTCAGCGTTTCGCTGACAGCCGATGGCTGATTGCTGTCAGCTCTTGTCCAAACTCTGCGATCCGCCGGCCATGGCGGGCATGCCGTGCGGCAATTCGCCCTTCGGCGTGCCGTGCCCAGCCTTGGCCTTGTCCCCCATGGTCGCCACCCAGAAAATGAAGGCGACGAGCATGCAGAAAAAGAACGTGTTCAACGCCATGAACGCCGCGGCATAACCCAAGGCCGGCGAAAACGCGTATTGCGAAGAGTCGCGCATGACCCCATAGATGTGCCAATGGACCCGAGAGGACGAGCGGGCATACCCCATCAACGTCATCAGGAGAATCACCATGGTGGCGTTCAACACGAGCGCGTAGCCCGCGCGCGGTGGCATCCGGCCCCAGACCATTTCCGTCGTAGTTTTGGCGCTCTTGAGAATCGCCGACGTCAGCAGCGTGAAGGTGACCAACACGAACAAGACGATGCCGACCTGGGAAGTCGAAAAGTAATTGATACGGATGATCGCCGGCACGAAATACCCGTACACACCCAGCGCGATGACCGCAATACCCGCCAATACCAACAGGGCGTTCATGACAGCCTTCGCCACTCGCGCCCAACCCACCGTCGCTTGCTTGCCAGCCTGCCAATACATGAGAAAGCTCATGAAGGTCACGAGCACCATCAGGTTCGACACGGTCATCTTGGCCGACATGACGCCGAAGACGCCGAGCAGCGGATGGTGCGTGCCGCCCATCTTCTGGGCTTCTTCCAAACTGGCGACGAGGGAGTGCGGCGTCATCCAGACGCCGAGGCACAATAAGAGAATGATCAGCATCGTCAGAATCGGCTTTTTGTACTGCGCTTCGGAGCCCGGAATCCGGTGCGTGATCCCGAGCCAGAAATAGTAGTTCGATCCAAGGAACAAGACGCCGATCAACATGGCCTGCAGGATGAACAGCCAGGAGAGGAATCCTCCCATGAGCGTGATGCCCATCTGCTGGTTGTATTGATAGATCTCGCGCATCAGCCAGTAGCCCGCGAACGGCAGCGGCAGCAGCCCGAAGACACCGATGAAATTGCCGACGTAGCCCATCCAGTCGTAATGATCGCGGTCTTCCGGGGTCTTGGCCGACAGATACCGGATGCCGGCATAGGCGCCGCAGATGTACCCGCCCAGCACCACGTTGGCGATCAGACGGTGGATGTTGACCGGCCACCAGGTCGGATTCCAAGTCGCCGCCCAAGCCCGCTGCAGATCCGTGCCTTCGGCGATGACGACCGGACTCGCCTGGAAGGTCGCCCAGGAGTTCGGGACGATCATGATGAAGAACGCGAAGAAGTTCAGCAGGAAGCCCAGGAAAATATGAAACGTCTTCTTGCCGCCGTCCTGCATCGCGTCCCACCCGTACCAGTAGAGGTAGAGCGTGGCCGTTTCAAACAGGAAGAGAATGCAATAGAAGATGAAGGACGGAAAGAAAATGTCCGTCAGGTAGTTCATCAATTTCGGATAGAACGCGATGAGCAGGAACAAGAGAATGCCGCCGAAGAGCGCGGTGGTCGCGTAGGCCGAGGTGAGCAGCTTCGTAAATTCCTTGGCCAACTTGTCATACCGCTTCTCGCCGCTCTTCCAGCCGACGATTTCGCAGAGCCAGGCGAAGATGGGCACCCCGAGTACGAAACCGGCCAGCAACAAATGCAGCTGCGCGACGATCCACACGAGGTTGCGGCTGCCGATGCCGGGAATGTCGCGATACTCGGTCGCCCCGGCCGGAGCCCCTTCCGCCGCAAGGCCCCAGGCTGGCAGGGCGCAATACGCGGCGGCCAGCAACAACCCCGGAAGCCATGTCCCCTGGCCCCTGAAGGCTGAGAGCACTCGCTGCATGAATCCTCGCTGTTGTCGCATGGCACTCACCTCATCCTCGGCAGTTACGGTTTTTTCGGTGGAGCGGGAGGGGCGTCTTTCGCAGGCTTTTTGCTTTTGCCTTTGTCTTTCTCGGCCTCCGCTTCGGCCTTCTGCTTCTCCAGCACCTCAACCTGCGCAGCCAACTGGGCGATCAGCTTTTCGTCCTTGTTCAATGCGTCGAGCGGCTTGAACGGCGGCTGCGCTTTGACCTCGGGTTTCTTGCAGCACTCGTGCGGATGCGGCGTCGTGACAGGCAACGCGGCCCAGAACAACAGGGCTAACACCACTCCGGCGCCCGTGATGGCGGTCAGCATGAGGCCCTGATCGGCGGGCACGCGCATGAGATCCCAGCGCGTGACGACCCCCTGATAACTGTCGGAAACCGGCTGCGCTTTCTCGGCCGCGCTGCGGATCATGCGCCCGACGAGCGAGACCCCGATCAACAGCAGCACGATCAAGACGATCGAAGCGATCGTCCCCCACATCGTCAGTTCGATACTGATCCGTTCGGCGACCGGAACACCCTTGAGCATCTCGATTTCCATCAGCGAATGCGCCATGGAAATGGCCGTGCTGGTCACGGTGCCGACAATAATCCACAGGAGCGGCAGAAAGACCGCCCCGGCCAGCGCGCACCTGATCCACAGGGTCATGCCAAGCCCGTCCGGTGGTTCCTTCCGGAACTTCTCCAAGAAGTACGTGCGGCCGACGACACCGAGCGCCCAGATGTCGATGGGAATGGAGATCAAAAACAGCAGGGCGATGCCGACCCCTTCTCCCAGATGCGACTCCAATCCTATGGAGATGGTCGGCAGCGCGAAAACCGTGACGGGACTGGCCAACAACATCAGGAACGCCAGCCCGATCCGCCCTTCGAAATGCATGAGCCCCAACGCGAGGAACAAGACGGCGATGCCCAACTTGATGGGGAGGCCGGTCCAGAAAGCGGGCCACAACACCCCGAGTCCGATTTTCGTGGGAGAGAGCGATTCGCGTTCGTCAGTCATGTGTCATCCCGCGACCCGGCAGCGCCGCGTCTAGTCCAAGAACTCACGATTGATAATGGCGGAGACCGTGAACAGCAGGATCGTGACCATGACGACGATCCAGCCGATCAAGGCCACCGGGCGCTTGAAGATGTTGCGTTCGGGATCGCGATCGATGAACGGTAATGCGGCCAAGAGCGCCATGAACGCGCCGGGCAGCGCGATCGCGCCGAGGAACTGGCCGAATTCACCGGCGAAGATTTTCAAACGCAGCAATTGGAACAGGAAGAGAAAGTACCATTCCGGCTCGGGATGGTAGTCGCCGGGGTCCGGTGTGGCCTCTTCCAACAGCACGACCGGTTCCCAGAATGCGAGTGCGCAGATACTGGCAAACACGACGGCCATGCCGACGATGTCTTTCCAAATTTGACGCGGGAAGAAGTAATCGGTCTTCGCCTTGATCTCTTCCGGCGTGCCGCGGAACGGGCCGGCGGGACCGGCGGCGCGGAACAAGAACAGATGCAATCCGGCCAGGCCCATCAACGCGGCCGGCAGAATCATGACGTGGATGACGAAGAAACGGCTCAAGGTCATTTGGCCGGGGGTTGGACCGCCCTTGAGGAAGCGGGCCATGAAGTCGCCGAGCACCGGCGTCTTGTCCATGATCTCGACGCCGACGGTCGTGGCCCAGTACGCGCGCTGGTCCCAGGGCAGCAGGTACCCCGTAAAACCGAATCCCATCACGATGCCGAAGAGCGCGAGCCCCACCAACCAAATCATTTCGCGGGGTTTCTTGTAGGCTCCCCAGAGAAACACCTGGGACATGTGGGCGAACACGCAGACCACCATCGCGGTCGAACCCCAGAAATGATAGCTGAGGAGGAACCACCCGTAATCAACGTCGTGAATGATGTATTGCGTGCTGGCGAAGGCATGGTCCGCGGTGGGCACGTAATAGAACATTAAGAGAATGCCGGTCAGCGCCTGCATGATGAAGATGAACAGCAGCACCGACCCAAACACATAGGCCCAACGCGAGCCGCCCGGGACCGGCTCGTTGAGCATCTTGGCCTGCATCTGCTTCAGGCCGACGCGCTCGTCGATGAAGGCGATGACTTTTTCGATCGCGGTCGGCTGGGTGCTGGGAAGGGATGAATGTGCCATTTAAATGATCCGGATTTGGGATTTAGTGCCGGCCTTGAATTCCATGTCGATGATTTCGACCTCGCCGGAGGCGGACACCTTGATCGGGAGCGCGTCGAGCGGGCGAGGCGCTGGACCGTCGAGCACCTTGCCGGATGCATCGTAGATGCTCAAGTGACAAGGGCAGAGAAACACCTGGCCCAACACTTTATGCTGTCGCCACTTGTAGCCGCAGCCGAGATGCGGGCACTTGCCGGAAAACGCCACGTAGGGAATCTCTTTCTTGTTGGTCCAGACGGCCTTGCCGATGGCGTCGCGGAACTCCATGTCCTTGCCTTGATAGACTTTGTCGAGCACCGCCGGCGTCGCTTTCAGGATCCACACGTTCTTTTCGATCTCGGACTCCGGCATGTAGGCTTCTTTGACTTTCTTCTTGTACTTGAACTGGATGCCGATGTCGTCTTGCTTGATCTTGCCCACGTTGCCGATTTTCAACCACCCGTTGTCGAACGGCTGGTACATCGGTTTCATCAGATAGCGGAGAATTGGGAACGCGATCGGCAACCCGATCAGGAACCCGATCGCGTGCGTGAAATTCATGAAGAAGGTCCGGCGCTTGACGCTCTTTTCCAATTCGGGGAACGGCACAAGCACTTCCCCGGGCGTCACGTGCACTTTCTCTTCGAGATGCGCGATTTCGACTTCGTGGGTCGTCACATAGTCGTCGCGCTTGAACGGCGCGAGACGGCCTATTTCCAGCGAGGTGCTCCTGAGGTCGACAGCGCCCTCGCTGACCGTTTGCACCAGGCTCATGTCGACCTGGCGCTCGCCGCTGCCGTTCATCGAGACCACGATGTGGCTGATCTCGTGCGACAAGGGATCGACGATGACCTTCGTCACTTCACCGATTTCACGGTCCGTGCATCGGACCCTGGATTTCAGTTGCGGTTGCATGGTTACTTCTTCTTGATCGGCTTCGGCGTATTCACCGACGTGTTCTTGAAGGTGACCAGCCAGGAGGCGAGCGCCACCACGTCTTTTTCCTCCATCAAATCCTTGTACTTGTCCGGCATCTTGCCCTTCTCATATTCCTTCTCGAAGCCCTCGGCCATCCAGCTCTTCGGATCGAGGATCTTCTGTTTGATGTCGTCGACGGTGAGATAGCTGCCGATGTTGTCCAGTTCCGGACCGCGCTTCTTGCCGCCTTCGCCTTTCAACTTATGGCAGTTGTAACATTCCTGCAGCTGCCACTGATCTTCGCCGATCTTGAGGATATCGCCGCTCGCGGCTCCGCCCGTGGCCGGAGGCGCACCGGCCCCACCAGCCCCCTGTGCGGCCGGCGCTTGATCACCGCCCAACGCCTTGATGCGCTCGGCGAGCGCTTTCGCCTGCTCATCGAGCGCCTTGGCCCGGGCGATCAATTCATCGGCCTTCCCTTGCTCCGTCGCCGCACGCTTGGGCTTGAGAATCTTTTCGATCTTGCCCTTTTCGTCTTCCGGATCGTATTGAGGCCACATCGAGGCCCCGGCAATGTACACAACGCACAGCACCACGTAAAACACCAGCAGGGAAATCAGGGCCTTGCCGCCGCTCATGGTCTTCATCGACGGAGCATCCAACAAGATGAACACCGCGGCGCCGAGCATGGCGTAGGCGAAAAACATCATCTGAAAGATGAAGGGAAACTCGAGCGCTCTCGTCACGCCCACCAGCACACCGCCGACGATGATGCCGACGACCAGTTTCTTGATCACATTCCCCATATCAGTCCTCTTTCCTTCAGTATGGATTCCGCACCGAGATTACTTGGCCCCAGCCGGAACCGGACTGCCCTCGTGCGCGTGCCCCTTCGAGTCCGAAGGCCGGAGCGTCACGAGAATGGCAAAACTCACGACGGCGTAAAAGACGACGGTGATGCCGGTAATCCACCAAGCCGAATAGGACAGCGTCGGCGTAAAGGACTCCGCCGTGAAATCCGGCAGCAGGTTGTAGGTGTGAAAGTATTTCCGCAGCAGCGACCGGACGGCGCCCATGAGGCCCATCGTCCAGATGGCGCTGAAGGCCAGGAAGATCAATACGAACTGGGACACGAAATCGATCTTGCCCCACACGATCGTGCCTTGACTGATACCCCGGTTGTAAATGACGTAGTTCACGACCGTGACGAAGACGAGTGTGAAGGCCGCCGAGTTCTTCGCCGGCATCAGCGCCAGGAAATTCCAATCGGACGGCAACTCGAGTTCGGCCACCAGCTTGGCTCCGGTGGGCACGAAGCCGTGGGGGGTCAGCCAAATGGCATCGCCTACGACGACCATCAAGAAGCCGACCTTGATCACCGTGCTCGCGGAGACCGTCATCGGAATGAACCGCCCGATCGTGAACGGGGCGAGGAGCAACGGCAGCAAGAAGGCCAGCGACGTCGGATCGGGCACCGGATAGTCCGTGAGCACTTTGGTCATAACCAGCGGAAGCGCGACCATCACGATCGGCGCCAGCACGGTCATGCGGACCTTCTCCACCCCTTCGATCCGCTTCATGCTCAACCAAATGTAGTAATTACTGGCGAGGAAGATCAGGCCGATCATCGCTCCTTGCATCTCGAAGAACATCGAGAGTTGGTCGGCCATCATGTACGGACAGATCGAGGCGTCGTAGTCGCAGAGTTCATAAGCCAGCAAGTAGCCCATGAACGGCAGAAACAGCAACGCGCCGACGCCGATCAAGTTGCCGACGAACCCCATCCAATCGTAATACGCGCGCTCTTCGTCCTTCTTCGCGCCCATGTACATATAGGCGGCGATCAGGCCGGCGACGAACCCGCCGAACGTGACGTTCCCTACGAGGCGGTGAAGGTTCAACGGCATCCAGCTGTAGTTGAAGATTTTGTCCCACAGCGTCGCGGTCGCAAGGAATTCCTGAGGCGAAATCCCTTCGGCCTTCACCGGCGTATTCATGAACGAGGTCGGTCCGTCGATGACAAACAGCGTGATCGTGCCGATCAGGTTGAGCAGCACGCCCAATGCGATGTGCCGCGCCTTCTTGCTCCCCTTCCACGCGTCCCATGTATAAAAATACATGTACAGCAAGATGGTCTCGCTGATGAAGAGCAGCGGGTAGACCACCGCAAACACCAGGAAGAAGTGATTGATCAGCCAGGTGGTGAACTGCGGGTAGGTAGCCAGGAGAACGAAGATGAAGAGTCCGCCCGTCAGCGCCGTCATGCTGTAGAGAATGACGGTGACCTTGGTCACCTCCTTCGCCAGACGATCGTAGCGCGGATCCTGCTTCCGATAACCCAGCCACTCGGAGATGACCACGAAGATCGGGGCGCCGAGGATGAACCCCGCAAACAGGATGTGGAGTTGGGCGACGATCCAGACCGCCGTCCGATTTCCCGTGTAGGGGAACTCGACCGGCGGCGCGCCGGGAGCCTGCGCATAGGCGGCCCCTCCAAACAGCGCTAGAAGCGCAAAGAGAGCTACGAGACTGCGCTGCCATGTTTTCATGATATTTCCCCGCCCCTCCTCCGCTAAATCCCGGTCCGTATGCCCCTGTTACTTGGTGGTCTCAGCTTGCGCGACCGCCATGGTACCGGCATCCGCCCATTGTTTGCCGTCCCACTTCTTGCCGGCCAAACCGAAGTTCCGCTCGAACAACACGAGCTTCCAGCGATCCTCCTCGGACAGCTTGCTCTTCCAGGCCTTCATCTTGGTGTTGGGAACCCCCTCGGAGATCCGCCAGAACCAGACGGAGTCGGAGTAGAGCTTCATGCGCTCGCCGTTCCGGAAGTCGCGCGCACCGGCCTTGACCGGCTTGCCGTCCTTGCCGTGGCAACTGGCGCAGTTCACGTCAGGGTTCGTTTCGCCGATGAACAGCTTGCGGCCTTCCTCCAGCTTGCCCGCATCACCCCACCAGTCGGCCGGCATGTGTTTGTCGGCGTATTCGGCCGGCGCAGGCGGAGGCGGAACGATGGGACCCTCCCCGCCGCCTTCTCCGCCGCAACCTGCCGCGACCAAGCCCAGTCCCATCACGAACGCCAAGTGGATCCGCTTCATATGCGTCATATCGATTCCTCTCTCCTTAAAAAATAGAGTCCAGGCCGAAAAAAAGACGCTTTCACCGGAGTGAGGCCACCCCCGCAAAAGCGCCCGACAACCACGACATCCTTGAAGCCACGCGCACGAACCCCCGCCACATTCCTTGACCGATCCGGCGAGGTGCACATCAGCCCCACGGACCGCCATCGGTGATTATTTCTTGCGTTTCTCTTTGGACTTGCCTCGTTTCTGCCCCTGCGCCCGTTGCGACCGCATCAACCTTGCGGCGACCAATCCAACACCCGTCACGCCCATCGCGCCCAAGCCCGCGTATACCCACATCCGAGGACTGTTACCCTCGCGGATACAGCCGCTCCCGAAGTGCACCTGAATCACCCGCTCAGACTCCAGGTCCTTGGGGTTGAACTGAACCCGCTGCTCTCGCTGTTGACCCAGCGCCTCGACTAGGATCGGATCGCCCAGATTGTCGTTGTGAAGATGAAACACCGCTTTGTAATACCCGTCGCCGTCGGTCTTGACGATCTGCCCGTAGGAGATCCGGGTATCTTTCACCATCACATCGACGTTGGCGCTGCCCGTTCCCTCAGCTCCGCAAATAAATCCTTCGACTGTAAATCGGTGGTCCGCCTGATGGTCGGCCACCACAATCGAGGGGATGAAACCGACCAGCGCCGCAATGGCCAACGTCCATTCCAGCGATGTGCGTCTCATTCCTTCCGCTGCAATTCGCTCTCGACGACAAGCCAGAATTCAACCCCGTGCCGGCGCGCACGCTCTGCTCCGCCCTGACCGCCGACCGGGACCGAACGTACCCAATTTTGAGGCCGATTCTTCTAACACAGGGCCCCAGCGTTGTCAACGAGAAGCCCCGGCCGATCGCGAAACCAGGAACGCTTGGAATCGGCCTATTTCTTGGGGAATTTGGTGAAAAACGACGGAGAGAGAATACCGAGGAGAGGGAAGGTCTGACGCTACAGAAGGCCTCGTGCACGAGCGTCGGCCTCGACACGCGCCGCCTCGGCGCGCCGCTCCGAATCTTTCTTGTTCGCCCAGGCCTCCCAAGATTTACCGTTGGCGGTATCTTCCCCGGTGAAAGCGATAGAGACGATGTCGGCATAGGCGATCTGTTTTGGAGTATGACTGTCGGCTGGAAAGATGTCGATGATCGGATTCGATCCGGTCGCATGCCGATTGTAGATGTACCCGACCATCGACGTTCCCGACCTCAGTTCCACCGTCACGTCCCCCCGATAGTCGAAGGCTAAATCAATCGCTTCCGAGATC
The DNA here is from genome assembly GCA_964590845.1 of uncultured Nitrospira sp. Taxonomy (GTDB): domain Bacteria; phylum Nitrospirota; class Nitrospiria; order Nitrospirales; family Nitrospiraceae; genus Nitrospira_C. The sequence goes on along the minus strand of CAZPYP010000037.1, from coordinate 2,453 downwards.
TCAGCCGGAGTTGCTGGTCTGAAGACCCGCCCCTCGATGGAGCTACTCATCGCTGTATGGTTCTTGGTGTCGGTCATGCCCTGAAGAGGTTGACGTGAATTGCTCACCGTTGATCAAGGAAGGCAGAGGACGACGCATAACGTCTACCGCGCAGCGCTCAACGAGAGGTCGGCAAAAGCGTCAACTTCGCCGTCCGCGCAAAACCGGAGACCGTCCCGAACGTATCGCTCACCGCCGAGGCTTCGTAGCCGCAATGGACCATACACTCGGCGCACTTCTCGTTCGTGCTCGTGCCGTAGTCTTGCCACTCCGTCTGGTCCAATAACTCGCGGAAGGTCTTCGCATAGCCTTCTTGAAGCAGATAACAGGGCTTCTGCCAACCGAACACGTTGTACGTGGGGTTTCCCCAGGGGGTGCAGTGATACTCTTTCTTGCCCATCAAGAAATCCAGAAACAACGGCGACTGATTGAACTTCCAAGAGCGTTTTGGACGGCTCAAAATCTTGGAAAAGAGTTCGCGTGTCCTAGCCTTCTTCAAGAAATGCTGCTGGTCCGGCGCCTTCTGATAGCTATAGCCCGGCGAAATCATCATGCCTTCAACGCCGAGATTCATCATTTCGTCGAAGAACTGCCTCACCCGATCCGGATTCGCATCGTCGAACAGCGTGGTGTTGGTGGTCACTCGGTGGCCGAGGCGGAGCGCTTCCTTGATCGCCTTGACCGCGATCTCATAGACGCCGTCCCGACAGACGGCCAGATCATGCTCGTTCTTCAGCCCGTCCATATGGACGCTGAAGGTAAGATACTTGGAGGGCTTGAACTCTTTGAGCTTGCGTTCCAGTAAAATCGCGTTGGTACAGACGTAGAGGTAGCGTTTCTGGGCGACCAGCCCCTCGACGATCCGTCCTATTTCGGGATGGATGAGCGGCTCGCCACCCGGGATGGCGACGATTGGAGCCCCGCACTCCTCCGCCGCCGCCCAACATTGCTCGGGCGTCAGGCGCTTGTCGAGGACATGGTCGGGGTATTGAATCTTTCCGCAACCGGCGCAAGCCAGATTACAGCGGAATAACGGTTCGAGCATCAACACCAATGGATACCGCTTGATTCCCCTGAGCTTTCGGCTGAGGACGTAACTAGCGACGGTATACATCTGAGATACGGGAACGGCCATTCCGATCTCCTCACCAAGACGACTGTGACGGGAGCGGCGGAGAAACACACGCCGACGATAGGCCCTTGTAAGTGGTGGGATTCTAGCACTGGTTTCAACAGCCAGTCAATTTTCTGGCCGGGCGCCGTGCGGCAGGCAAGCTCACAGCCGAGGCTTGAACAGTCTCGGCACCTAGTACTGCCGACCTTTGCGGGAGGGGATCCGTGTAACTTCAGCCCCGTGACAAACGACTGGAATTCTGCCTGGCTATTGAAGAGCACCGGGCGCCCTGAAGACACCAGGATACTCGACGCGCGTGTGAAGGAAGGCGTGTCACCACTTTGTAATGGCTTGAGGTTGCGGAGCCTCCGCCAGTTGAATATTCACACGAACGACGCCGGCGTTCAAATTTCGGTACGGGTAGTCCGGTCCGATTTTGGGTAACACATCGGCGTCCGACTGCTTCGTAACCACCGATAGCGCGGGAACGTACCTTCCCGCAGCGACTTTCACCCCAATGAGCTTCGCTCCGGGCTCGATCACGACGTGATCACCGATTTCCGTGCGGAACACCAGCGCCTGCATGCCGATGAACGTATCGCTCCCCACATACGCCGGCCCGTGGACCTGCGACTGATGAGCCAACGACACTCGATCGCCGATATACACCGAGTATTTCTTCCCATCCACTTCCACCTCGTTCTCCGGCAGTTCGTGATCTCCTTCGAACGTCTCGAGTCCATGCACCACCACGCCGTCCTGCACATTGCTCTGATCGCCGATATGTATATGCTGCCCCTCATCGCCGCGAACAGAGGCGGCTGGTGCAACGAAAACCTGGTCACCGATCGTCACGGACCCGATCACCATCGCCAGAGGGTGGATCCGGCTCTGTTTGCCGATGAGCGGGGCTTCGACTTCCGGCATAAACGTCGTCTTCACACTGGGACCGACGTATCCGACCAACAGTAAACTCAAGAAGACGAGATTGAGGCTGAGCGAGAGTGAGAGTGCGCGATTCACTGGTCCTCCTTCAACGGGTGCCAGGGGAAAGTGTAGCTGCCAACTTTCGGACGCAACAGACAGGCGAAGACACTATCGCAGCAATACCTGTCCGCTGGCAATGACCACTCCGAAGGGGATGAGGCCGAAAGCCGCTGAACAGTAGATAATCAAGCCAAAACAGGTGACAGCCTGGTAATTGACCGCGAGTTGCTCGAACGCGGCGGAACGAGCAAGCTTGGCTTGGAGGCGCCGGGCGGGTTCGAACCGCCGCATCGCAGTTTTGCAGACTGCTCCC
>CAZPYP010000036.1:8302-19952 GCA_964590845.1 uncultured Nitrospira sp. | reverse complement strand
CGCCAGTCCCTCGAGGCCGCCGCGCCGGACTGCTTCGAGCGGCGCGCGATGGCGATGCCTGGCCGCTTGCTCGTACAGAAAGACCGGGATGGCCAACTCGCGCCCGACCCGTTCGCCCAGCTGCCGTGCCAATTGAACACAGTCCCTCATCGTCACGCCTTTGATCGGCACGAAGGGCACCACATCCGTCGCACCGACCCTCGGATGCACTCCTTGATGCCGACGCAAATCGATTCGTTCGGTCGCGATACGCAGCGTGCGGAAGGTCGCCTCGACCACCGCCTCCGGTTCGCCGGCAAACGTCAGCACGGACCGATGGTGGTCGCGATCCATGGTCCGATCCAGCAGGAACACGCCCGGCACCGAGGCGACGGCGTCGGCGAGCGCCTGCACGACGGCCTGGTTACGGCCTTCACTGAAGTTGGGGATACACTCGACGATGCGGTTCATGAGCCTCGATAGGGCAACAAAAAAGCCGGAGGATCGATCGGTCCTCCGGCTCTATGCGGTTGTCGCTGCCTGAGAGAATGACGGATTATTTCGTCTTTTTGACAAAGGCCTTGAAGATACGGCCGGACTTGGCCTGTTCTTCTTCCATACCCAACATCTGATGACCGGTCGTTTCGCACCAGGCCGGCATGTCCTTCTTGATCCCCTCATCATCGGACAGGACTTCAAGCACCTGCCCCAAGGTCAGCTCTTTGATCTTTTTCGAGGTCATGATGATCGGCATCGGGCAGAAATATCCGAGTGTGTCCAGTTTCACGTCAGCTTGCATCGTGTGTCCCACCGTCTTGTATTGTGTCAGATGAACAGGTTGACACTGCCTTGTTTGGCTTCGGCCAGGTACGTCGTGACGCCGGCGAACTGATCGATACCTTCGATCAGCGTATCCTTGGTGATACCCATCAACCCCATCGTGGTCGTGCAGGCGATGAACCGCACGCCGAGATCCATCGCCGTTTCCATCAACTCCGGCACGCCGGGCATCCGGTTCTGTTTCATGACCTTCTGCATCATCCTGGTCCCGAGCCCGCCGAAATGAAACCGCGACAACGGCAGGCTCTCGGCTCCCCCTTTGTTCAACATCCCGAACATCCGGCGTAGCCAATCCTTCGCCGAACTGGCGGCGCCTTTCCGGCGGATCGTGTTGAGTCCCCAGAAGGTGAAGAACATCGTAACCTGCATGCCCATCGCCGCCGCGCCGGTCGCAATGATGAAGGCCGCCATGGCTCGGTCCAGATCACCGCTCAACAGCACGATCGTCACCTTGTCGGGTTTCGCCGCCTCCAAGTTCGCCAGGGCTACGGCCGGGTCTGTTTGTGTGGCAATCATCGTCGCCTCTTTTCGCTTGGACGAGAGAACCGAGTGAATTCCAACGGTTTTTCACTATAGTCTCCACGTCTTTTTGTTGTCAACAGAACGACCTTGACCCTGCTCCATGCGACGGTTATAGTCCGAACGGCCGGTTCTATTGGCTCGTGTTCTGCGTCCGCATGACGTCTGATCTCATCACTGAGTTCAAACCCTCCAAGAGTGCGCCGCTCCTCGGATTTTGGTATCCGGCGTGCCCCACTTCGGAGCTGCCGATCGGCGGCCTCAAGGGCACGGTGATGCTCGGCTTGCCGATCCTGGTCTGTAAGAACAGGCAGGGTGAAGTATCGGCGATGCGCGACATTTGCCCGCATCGCGGAATGCCGCTCTCGTTCGGCCGCATGCGGGGAGATTGCGTGGAGTGCGCCTACCACGGCTGGCTGTTCGACGGGAAAGGCCGCTGCCGTGAAATCCCGGCCTTGGTCAAAGACTCTCCGATTCAGGCGGACAAGATCGGGATCCCCACCTACCCCTGTCGAGAGCGCGACGGCTATGTCTGGGTCTTCGTCACCGATCCGCAACGACCGGACCAAACGGTTCCCGACGTGCCCCCGTTGCCCTTGCCCTCTTCACCCTATCGGATGGTTCAGATTTCGACGCTCTTGGACTGTACGATCGACGACGGGATCGTCGGCCTCATGGACCCGGCGCACGGGCCGTTCGTCCATCAGAGCTCCTGGTGGCGGACGCAATCCAGCATGCACGAGAAGGCCAAGACGTTCGAACCGATCCCGAACGGATTTCGCATGGTCCCGCACGCCCCTTCGAAGAACAGCGGCCCCTACAAAATCCTCAACCTCTTCTACGGCGGCCCCTTGACCACGACGATCGACTTCGTGCTGCCCAACCAGCGGTTCGAGTTCGTCCAATGCGGCAGCATGTTCGTCTCGACCAGGGCCACGGTCACGCCGGTCTCCGACCAACAGTGCCGAATCGATTTTTGCGCGGCCTGGAACGCCCTGTCATGGCTCCCGTTCTCGAAGACGTTGTTCCGCTATTTCGCGAACGTCTTCATGCGGCAGGACCGCGAAGCGATGGAGCGTCAGGCCATCGGGCTCCGATACAAACCGGCGTTGATGTTAATCGACGACGCGGATACGCCGGCCAAGTGGTATTACAAGCTGAAAGCCGCGCATCTGGCGTCGCTGCAAACCGGCCAGCCCTTCGACCATCCGCTGAAAGGCCGGGTGACGCTTCGCTGGAGAAGCTGACTCGTGCGTCCAAGACGCCATCTCCCGGCGGTGTGTTTCGTCGCAGCCTGCTCCCTCTTACTCTCCTCCGCCACCGGAGCCTTCGATCAAATCCGCTCCTCGTCAGTCCCCACCTTGGCCGTGCTGGGAGACGGTCGGACTGGCGTCGTCAATTATGTCGCCATCCAAATCTCGTTCAAGCCTCCTCAGGACGGACCGACCGTCCAGTTCAACGAGATCAACCTCGGAGGCGGATCAGCTGTCGGGTCTGAGTGGAAAGAGGGTGTCAAGCATGCGGTGTCAGCGGCGCTGCGGGCGTTGGGACTCGATGGACGGGACTGGGTGGTGACCGTCAAGCACCGTTCGTATAACTCCATCACGGAGGGAAGCAGCGCGAGCAGCGCCGTCGCAGTGGGAATCCTGTCGGCTTGGCGGGGCGCTACCCTGAGGCCGGGCGTGGCCATGACCGGACGCATCGAACCGGACGGCGCCATCAAACCCGTCGGCAGCGTGCCGGCGAAAGTCATGGCGGCGGCCGACGAGCGGTTTACCACGATACTGGTTCCGCGCGGGCAGCTTGCGACGGCAGAATGGGATCTGAGACCGCTGGCCGCAGCACGGTCGATCGACGTGCTGGAGGTGGGAACCCTGGATGACGCCTATCGGATTATGACGACGGGCGGCCGCTGAGGCGCTAGCCCTTGCCCGTTTCCACCAATAGACTGATCGCCCGTCTGACCTGCTCCCTCGTTCCGAGCAGCACGACGATGTCGCCGGGAGCGAGCCTCGTCTTGAGAGAGGGATTGGATTCTGTGACGCCGCTGCGCGTCCAGGCGATGACGGAGGCGCCGGTGCGGGGACGAATGGAAATCTCCGCCAGCGATTTTCCGACGGCGGGTGAATCTTCCTCGATACGGCAGGTCTCGACTTCCGCATCGGTCAAGGTGCCGCCGCGCAGGTGATGCGCGAGTTCCGGCAACTCGCTGCGCCGCAAGAGGGCGTAGCCTTCCCGCCTGATCTGCTCGGCCTTCCTCGTCACGAAGTCCTGCGGCATGTTGTACGTTCTGAGCACGAGCGCGAAGATTTCAATCGACGTTTCGAATTCCTCCGGCACCACGTCATCCGCCCCGATCTGGTGGAGTTCTTCCAGTTCGCGCAGGTACCGCGTCCGCACGACGATGTGGATCCTCGGATTCAGTCCTTTGGCCACCTGCACCGTCCGCCTCGTCACGAAGGGATCGGACATCGCCACGACGAGCACTTTGGCGTCTTCGATTTTGACGTGGCGCAGCACGTTCGCGTTCGTCGCGTCGCCGTAATAGACCGGCACCCCGTGCGCCGACTCCCGGCGCACCGTATCGCCGTCGAGATCCAGCGCCAGGTGCGGAATCTCCGTTTCGCTCAATACGCGCGCGAGATTCCTCCCGTTCAACCCGTAGCCGACGATGATCACATGGTCCTTGATCCGGATCTGTTTGCCCTCGACTTGCAGCGCATGGGCCGTAGTCCGGCTGGGCAGCCAGTGACGCAGCCGCTGCATCGCCTCCACGCGGCGGGCCATGAGCGGCGACCATTGCATCAAGAACGGTGTGATGATCATGGACAGCACGGACACAGCCAAGAAGATTTGGTAGGGATCGCCGCGGAACAGGCCGCTCTCCTGGCCCTGTTGGGCCAGCAGAAAACTGAACTCCCCGACCTGCGCCAGAGCCACCCCGACCATGATGGCTGATCGCGGCGGGGTCTCCACGGCGAAGGCCGCAGCCGCGCCCGTCACGAACTTGATCAACAGTATCGCAACCAGGAGTCCGAGCACTGCGACCGGATGCACCAGCAGCACACGCCAATCCATCAGGATGCCGATCGACACGAAGAAGAGGCTGTTGAAGCTGTCGCGAAACGGCAAGACTTCCGCCATCGCCTGGTGGCTGTATTCGGACTCGGAGATCACCAACCCGGCGATGAACGCGCCCAGCGCCAGGGACAAGCCTCCCAGCGACGTCAGCCAGGCGATGCCGAGACACAAGACGATGATCGTGAGCAGAAAGAGCTCCCGGCTTCTGCTGCGCACGATGTGTTCCAGCAGCTTCGGCACCGCATACCAAGCCGCGGCAATCACGACCCCCACGACAAGGATCGAGGTCCCCAACGTGGTGATCAACGAAAGCGCCGAGCCTTCGGCTTGACTCGCCAACACCGGCGTCAGGAGCATCATCGGCACCACGGCGAGATCCTGAAAAATCAAAATGCCGATGGTCGTGCGGCCATGGATCGAATCGCTGTCGCCCGTATTAGCCAAAGCTTTCAATACGATCGCAGTGCTGCTCAACGAGAGCAAAAAGCCCCAGAAAATCCCCTCTTGCCAAGTCAGGCCCGCCAGTTTCGCGCCGACCCACACCACCAACAGCACGCCGCCGGTTTGAATCGGCGCAGCCAGGAAAAAGAGCCGGCGCAGTGACGCGAGCTGGACCAGTGAGAACTCGATTCCGATCGTGAACAGTAAGAGCACGACGCCGATCTCGGCCAGCACCTGCACCGTGTTGATGTCGGAAATCAGATTGAGTCCGTGCGGACCGATCAACGCGCCGGCGACGAGGAATCCGGCGATGGAGGGCAGGCGGAACTGATGGAACAGAAAGACGACGGCGATCGACACCGCGAAGATGACGAGGAGGTTTCCGAGCACGCCGTAGTCGGTCATCGCAAGGGAGACTGAGCAGCGAACCGTTCGGAGTGAACGGCCAAGGGACGATCGATGTGGAAGGCCTCAGAGAACAACGCTCACCTCGCGTCTGCCGATGTGAGCGGAGAATACCCCAGGTGCGCGCAGCGAACAAGGTAAAGCTGCTTGTCGCACCGATCATGATCCGCTACAGTGCGCCCCGCGCCGATATGCCCGGAGCTCGAATGGTCCGCGCCATCATCTTCGATTTCAACGGGGTCATCGCCGACGACGAAACGTCGCATGTGACCTGCTTCCGGCAGGCTCTGGCCGAAGTCGGCCTGTCGCTGACGGCCGAAGAATACTACGGCGCTTATCTGGGAATGGATGAACGGACCTGCGCGGCACACCTCCTGACGGCCCGCGACGGCGCGGCGTCCGAGACGATCCTTGAGCGGATCGCGTCGAGGAAGGCGGAGTTGTTTCGCCTGTACACAGCAGCCCGTCCTCCGGAGCTATTTCCCGGCGTCGTTGAATTCGTCAAGGCGGCAAGATCCCATTGCCGCCTGGCTATCGCTTCAGGCGGCCGGCGCCACCAGATCGATCACGCACTCGCCGGAACTCTCATCGAAGGGGACTTCGAACTGATCGTGGCCGCGGAAGATTGCGCCATTGGCAAGCCGGATCCGGCCATCTATCTCCTAACCTTGTCGAGGCTGAACCGTGCCTCCGGCGCCGAAGGACCGCTCGCCGCCGGCGACTGCCTGGTGATCGAGGATTCGTTGGCGGGAATCCGGTCCGCCAAAGCCGCCGGCATGACGGTCCTGGCCCTGGCCACCACCTATCCCCCTGAAAGACTGAGTGAAGCCGACCTGGTTATGCCGCTTCTCCAGTCGGTCACTCCTGAGATCGTCATCAGCCGTCTGGCTCAAATCCGCCACTAGAGCCGCTTCTTGCCCTGCAACAGCGTGCCCCCCTCCAAAGATGAATAGACGGTTTCGCCACCGTTGGCATAGCTTGTCTTCACGATCGGTGAGTACGATGAAGAAAGGCAAGACCACGATGCTGATACCGTCTTTTTTACCGACCATGGGAGGTGTGTGATGCGGCCAACCACGTTATTTTTGGTCGCGGCGACGTTGATGGTAGCGACCTCGACGCCGGCGATCTCCGCCACTCCGGCTGAAACTGAGTTCGATCCGATGAAGATGTGGAGTTGTCCGCAGCCGGACGGCACGGTGCTCTATACCAACAAGGACAAGGCAGGCTGCACGCTCATGACCCTCAAGCCGCTGTCGGTTGTACCGTCGCTCGACAACATGCCGACGTACCGGCCGACGACGGCCATGCCGCAATACGACGTTCCGCCTTATGCGGACCGGACTCCGGTCGGCCTGGGCGGCAGGAACTCGGCCCCGGATTGGGCCAAGGATTGGCAGGCGAGCATCGCCCCGAGCGGGTCGGTCCAGGCGGAAGTCTGCTCGATGTATGGCGAATGGCTGAACTTGGTCCAGAAGACACGCGGAGGGTTCTTCTACGGCAGCGATCCATCCTACGGCGGAGATATATCCGGCCGCAACCAGCGCGGAGCCAGTTATTCGTTCTACGACAACGCCCGCTACCAGACGTTGTCCAGAGTCTTTGGAACGGGGTTCGTGCCGGTGGGCTGTTTTTAGACGATCGAACGAGAGCAGCGAGGAATAGGCGCCGGTCTTCCTTCGAAGACCGGCGTTTTTTATGGCTTGTAGAACGCCCGGTACCACTCGACGAATCTGGGGATCCCGACCTCGATGGGCGTGGACGGTTTGAATCCGACATCCCGTGAAAGATCGTCGATGTCCGCATAGGTCGCCGGGACGTCCCCCGGTTGCAGCGCCATCAGTTTCTTGTCCGCCTTCTTCCCTAGCGCCTGCTCCAGCACCTCGATGAACCGCAGCAGTTCCACCGGCTGATGGTTGCCGATGTTGTAGATGCGGGCCGGCGCGGAACTCGTGCCGGGATCGGGTTTGTCGCCTGACCAGGCGGGATTCGGTTCGGCCGTATGATCGAGCGTGCGGAGAATCCCTTCGACGATGTCGTCGATGTAAGTGAAGTCACGGCGCATCTTGCCGTGGTTGAACACCTCGATCGGTTTCCCTTCCAGGATCGCCTTCGTAAACAGGAACAACGCCATGTCCGGCCTTCCCCAGGGTCCATAGACCGTAAAGAAGCGGAGCCCCGTGCAGGGCAAGCGATAGAGATGGGCGTAACAATGGGCCATGAGTTCGTTGGCCTTCTTGCTCGCCGCGTACAACGACACCGGATGGTCCACATTGTCGTGAATCGAGAACGGCATCTGGGTATTCCCGCCGTACACCGAGCTGGACGACGCATACACCAGATGCTCCACCTTGGCATGGCGGCAACCTTCGAGGATGTTCATGAAACCCTCGATATTGCTGTCCGTGTACGCGTGGGGATTGACGAGCGAATAGCGGACTCCCGCCTGCGCCGCCAGGTGCACGACGCGCCGGATCGGCTGCTCTGCGAACAGCTCTTTCATCCCCTGCCGGTTGGCCAGATCCAATTTGACGAACTGGAACCCCTCCAAGGGCGTCAACTGGGCCAATCGAGCCTGCTTGAGACGCACGTCGTAGTAGTCGTTGATGTTGTCGAGACCGATGACCTGCTCGCCGCGAGCGATCAAACGCTTGACGACATGAAACCCGATGAACCCCGCCACGCCGGTGACGAGAATCTGACCTCCGCTCATGCGCACTCCCTTAGGAACTGTCGCCCTTCCCATCGGGGACGGTTCCCTGTTGAAACCGAGTGAATCGAAATGTGTCTAGGCCCGCCCGCCCGACTTCATGAACGGGGGATCGCCATGGTCCAATCGGTAGAGACTCAGCGGCGTCAGCGCGTCGCCGGTCCCGATGATCTCGACCGACCCGTCGGCGGCCACACGATAGCGTTCGAGCGCCCGAGCGTAATGATACCGGCAACCTTGCGAGGAGAGAAGGTCTTTCAAGCTTTCAGGCCGTTCCCAGTGGGCGGTAAGCAACGCGGTCCTGGCTGGGTTCCGCTGGCTGAACATGAAGGAAAGGTGATCCGGATACCAGTCGGCGCCACCGGTGGCATAGGACACGAACAGCTTCGCCTTCGCGGCCTCGCAGAGGTCGGCGAGATAGGCATTGGTCAGGTAGCCGTTCTCGCCGACATCCAGCCATTTCCCGGGATGGGACAGCGGAGCATGGGCGGCATAGCTGCGGACCTCGAGCAGCTGTTGCTGGGAGGCAAAGACCAAGGGGATGGGGCCGTACTTGTCGACCAGCCGTTCGATCACATGCTCCTTCAGCGCCGAGCGCCCGTCGTTTGTCGGTCCACTGTCGGCATGGACGAGTACGTTTTGCCCTCGATCGCTGATCAGGTAACAGTTCCGCGGCATTTCCAAATCGCAAGGATCTTCACCGTAGAACGGAACGGAGACGACCGTTCCTCCTTCGAATGGCCACACTTCCCCATGGGCCAACTCGACGATCCGACCGAATCCGAGTTCGCGCAAGAGCGCGTGATAATCGTAGAACAGCTTCTTGCGGTTGCGCCGACTGGGAATGACGATCGGCGTCTCTTTCGGAAGGTGCAGCAGGGTCCTGGGATCGACGTGGTCGTCGTGATCATGGGTCAAAAAGACGGCGGCCGGTTTCGGCAGCAGCGCGCCCCACAAGGACGGGACGGACGACTCCGCGAACCACGGCAGCAACCAGGGATCGAACAAGAACACTTGTTCCTGCTGCCGATAGAGCAACGCCGCATGGCCGAGGTGAACCGTATCGCGGTCCTGCACGACCTCGAACCAGCGCTGGCGCATCCTCGCATGGGAAGATGACGCCAGGCACTCGTACTGGTGCAGCGATTCCATCAATCTCGTCAAAACGCCCTGCGCCTCCCGGGGAGAGGCGGTCACGACCGTCTTGATCTCATCGGTCTGATGCGTCCCGTCCAACAGGCCGAGCACCTTGCCGACGATCGGACCGAGCTGGCGCTGATCGAACCCGAGAGGAATCGCTTGTCGCTTGACCGAGTGGAAGATCCGAAGTCCCCCGTTCGTGACGGTCGACGATTTGGTGGGATCGGTGGGGAATTCCCACTGGAAGGAGCCATCGGGCTTTCGCCCGCATTTGATGTGCTGACGCAGGTACGGACGACCGTTCACCAATTCGGCGTAGGCGTCCTCCAAACGCGCCTGCCGGTCCGGATCGTCGACCGGCGCACGTTTCGAAAACACGTCGCTGATGGCGGTGTCGATGGAGCTGGCCAGCAGGCTGTGCGCTTCGTGGAGGCTGCCGACGACTTCCGGCGCCACTCCGGCGACGAACGGAAAGGGCCCGGGCGCCTCCGCGCTCTCCAACTGGACCCAGCACCAGGGAGCCAGGCTCAGGTAGTGGTTCTTTGGAAGGGAATCCCAGATTTTCATGACAGTGATGGGTGATGGATGATGGGTGATGAGCTAGAAATGGGTGTCCGTACATCGTGTAGCCGATCACTCATCACTGATCACCCTTCATGTCCCATTTGAGTTTGCTGATCGTCGGCTCGTAAAGGGCTTGAACGACGTTGCCGTCTGGGTCGGAAAAGTAAAACGAATAACTGCCGTCCCGATGCTGCTTGGGCTCCTTGGCGATCCTCCCGCCCAGCGACTCGATTTTTGGCGTCATCTCGCCGTACATCCGGTCCACGGCCTGCGGACTGTCGAGGATGACGCCCACGTGATCGAGTAACTGACTCTTCGGAGGGTCGTAGGCCGGCAACTCGCCGGCTGAGATCTGATGCAAGGCCAAGTTATCGGTTCCGGAACTGAAATACACGTTGTCCGAATCCGGCTCCCAGACAACCCGCATGCCCAATAGCTGCTCGTAGAAGATCCGGGACCGCTTGAGATTCGTCACCCGCAGGGCGATATGGCGCAGGCCGCGATGAAGAGGTTGGGTCATGCACACCTCGCTTGGACCATTGAGCTTATAGTAGGTGGCGTCGGAGACCTCCGTCAAACTGATTTTCCGGCTCCCGACGGCTGCGAACGCCGGCCCGGCTGTGCTACGATGCAGGTCCGTTTTGTCACCAAGGAGCCTGTCACCATGTTTGTTCCGCGCCACTTCGCACTGGCCCTCGTCGTCCTGGTTTCTCCCTTGCCACTTCTTGCCGCCGAAACCGCGCAAACCAAAGAAGGCGCGCCGATGGTATTGATCCCGGCCGGGCCCTTCCCGATGGGGGTGCCTCACGGCGAGCGCGACGGCGGGCGCGACGAGTACCCGCGGCACGAGGTCCAACTCGACGACTATTACATCGACAAATACGAAGTGACGAACGGCCGCTATCTAGCGTTCGTCAAGGCCACCGGCCATCGCGTGCCGCAGAACCCGGCGAATCCAACCCGCAATCTCTGGCAGGGAGACGCCATCACGGACGGATTGACCGACCGGCCGGTGGTCAACGTGGACTGGACCGACGCCGACGCCTATTGTAAATGGGCCGGCAAACGACTGCCGACCGAGGCGGAATGGGAAAAAGCCGCCAAAGGCAACAACGACTGGCGGTTTCCCTGGGGCAACGTGGAACCCACGCACAAACATCTGAACTTCAATCAGCGTTGGACCGGCGAAAAGACGCTGATGCCGGTAGGCAGCTATGAGACGGGCAAGAGTCCGTACGGCGTCTACGACATGGCGGGAAACGTATGGGAATGGGTCAACGATTGGTACGATGCCCGCTATTACGAGAAGAGCCCGTCCAAGAATCCCCCGGGACCGGAGACCGGCAAGGGGAGAGTTCTCCGCAGTTCCGGCTGGCAGGTCGAGACCCCGTTGGTGCGGATCTTTACCCGCGTCGAAAGCGATCCGTCGATCCGCAACGAATCGACCGGGTTTCGCTGCGCAAAAGACGCCAAGTAACGCTTTGTCGGCTGCGCCTCATGGCGCAAAGGTCCCATGGCCGCATCGGATCACGAGGAGCCGCCTGAGGGGACGCCGTTACGGCGCGACTTCCAAGGGCTTCGCGTCCTTTCTTTCGAAAGCCGCATGGCGAAGGAGATGGGCCGGCTGATCGAGCGTCATGGCGGCCTGCCTTTCGTCGTTCCAGCCCTCAGAGAGATCCCCCTCCCGCTCCAGCAGAACGAAGCCGTCTATCGATTCGGCGCCAAGCTCATCCTTCATCAACTCGACATTCTCATTTTGATGACGGGCGTCGGCACGACGGCGCTGTTCGACATCGTCAAGACGCGCCATGGCATGTCGGACATCCTCGAAGGGCTCAAGAAGACGATCCTGGTTGCACGCGGCCCCAAGCCGCTGGCTGCGCTCAAGGCCTTCGGGGTCGAGGCCAACATCACCGTCCCGGAGCCCAACACCTGGCAGGACGTGATCGCCACGCTGGACTACTACCGCCC
>CAZPYP010000036.1:2011-8202 GCA_964590845.1 uncultured Nitrospira sp. | reverse complement strand
TAGTCCTTCTCATACCAGTCGGCCACCCACTCGGCGACGTTGCCGACCATTTGATGGAGGCCGAACGGGCTGACGGAATTCTCATACTTGAATACAGAGATGATGGGCGGATAGAGCAGCAGCCGTTCCGGACGATCGCGCACGGGGCCGGACAGGCCGCTGCGGCCGTAGTTCGAACGCGAGAGACCCGCCATTTCGTTTCCCCAAGGATAAACACGGCCGTCCTGGTCGCCCCGCGCGGCCTTTTCCCATTCCGCTTCGGTCGGCAGCCGTTTGCCCGCCCAGCGGCAATATTCTTCGGCGTCGAACCAGGTCACGTGCATGATCGGGTGCGCCGCCATCGTCTCTTGGAAATTGCCGCCGTCGAATTTCCAATCGACCTGCGGCGGGCGGTTGGTCGCCAAGACGAACTTCAGATACTGCACCGTGGTGACCTCGTATTTGTCGATGTCGTACGCGTCCAGATACACTTGTCGTTGCGGGAACTCGACCAGATAGGCATTGCGATCGACTTTCTTGTCGCTTCCCATGGTAAACAGCCCGGCGGGAATGCGGATCATCTCATCGTAGGCGGGCAGCTTGATTCGCTCCGCCGCCAACTTTTTTCCTTCCGACGTCCATTCCTGCTTGACGTCGCCGACATCCATCGACCACAGCGACCCCGCCACGGCCAGCGATCCGATTGCCACGATGCCGAGAACCGACAATGCCTTTCGCACGACCCAGCCTCCTTGTTACGGCGTTGCGGCGCCGCCGGACGGCTCCGGCGACGCCTTGTTGAAGTCTTCAAGCGGTTGAAAATTGACCGGCAGATTGAACAGATAATCCGACACGGGCCGCAATTTTACATGTTGATATTCGACGATCCAACTCCCGTCCTTCTTGGCCAGCTTCATCGGAAAATGCATGTCGGTCGCCACCCATTGGTAATACTGCTCGACCCGTTCGCCCTGTTTGGTGGTCACTTCGTACAAGACGGTCGGATGTCCTTCGCGCGTTTCGGTCCCAATTTCCTGGCGCGACACCTCGCCCTCCAATTTCTCCGTCACTCGCAGGTCCTGTTCCTCTTCATAGGGGACGGTCTTGAAATGTTTCATGCGCGACAACAGGAGCCACACCAGCTGTTTGTCCTTGCGGACGATGCTGACGTTGACCGGTCCCATCGAGTGATGCTCGATCCGCCACATGTCGTCACGGTAGTAGACGAACGCTTTATGGGTCCGGCCGTCGATCTTCGTGATCTGATCGGCGGTAAATTCCAGCGCCCAAGCGGACCCGACCGCCAGCAACCATCCTGCCGCCGATATCGCCATGAGCACGATCCGCGTCATGTTTCACATCTTATCATCCTGGCCGATCGGCCGCCTGCGTCCGGATGACCGCCGGGCGGAGGGATCGATCGAGTCGCCGGACGGCGCTCCGATCAGCAAGGATGCGTTGGAAAGGGGTGATGGTGCCGGTCGTTACGGTTTCGCCTTAATACATTCGACGTCCAACTTGATCAACACTTCGTCGCCGACCACGAGCCCGCCGCTGTCCATGGTCTTGCTCCACACCATGCCGAAGTCCTTGCGGTTGAGTTTGCCCTCACCGGTGAAACCTGCCCTCATGTTGCCCCAGGGATCCTTCGCAACCCCGTTGAACGCGCCGATCAGCGTGACCTCTTTCGTCACACCGTGCAGGGTCAGATCGCCAACGGCCTGATAGCCGCCTTCGGCCGTCTTCTTATAATTCTTCATGCGGTACGTCATGGTCGGATACTTCTCGACGTCGAAAAAGTCCGCGTTGCGGAGGTGGGCGTCTCGCTTTTCATGATTCGTAGTGACCGACGCGGTCTTGATCGTCGCTTCGATCGCCTTGATCGTCCCCGCCTCGGCATCCATGTCGACGAAGCCGGTGTAGTCCATGAAACGTCCGGCGGTTTTGGAGACCACCATGTGGGCGACACGGAATTCGATCGTCGAATGTTCGAGATCGACATTCCAGCGGGCCGGTTCCGCCGTCGAAAGACTCGGCAGGCACAACATCAGACTCCAGACCAACACTCCCGCCAGACAGTTCCACTTGCGATGGGTCATAGGTACTCCTTTGTCAGGATCACGGTGCATCACTTCTTAGGCGCCGGAGCCGGAGCATCCGGCTTCCCGTCGGATTGGCTGGTCACGGACTGGACCTCGCGCGGGCGCGGGCGAGCGCCCGTCCGCATCCGCATATGCACATCCACTGCTTCGTCTCCCAGCTCGGAGGGAAACGGCGGAAACGGCTGCGCATTGACGACAGCATAGATCCCGGCTTCGTCGATCTCGCGCGCCCCCGAACCTTTCTCGATCTCGATCAACTGCGCCCGGCCGTTGGGGAACAGTCGGAAGTGCACCCTGACCGTTTCGCTGCTGGGCCCTTTTCTGAGCCCGCGCACCTGCCGCGCCCAACTCCGGCTGATCACATGGCTGACATATTGCCAATAGGCCTTGCCCTGACCGGGATCGGCCAAGGGCATGAGGTCTTCCTCCGCCAGCTCACCGGATGAGACCGGCAGAGCGTCGGGTTGGCTTTCATCCGAAGCCACGTCGGCCTGAGCAGACTCCTCCGGACGAAACGGAGGGGCGTCGGCGGAATCAACGGCCGGTTCCTGGCGATCCAGCGTCACATAGACGATCCGTTTCATGAACCGCTCGAATTTGTCCTGCCGAAAACGGGCGAACGTCACCTGGATACGCGCCGCCTTCGGCCGCACCGAAGTCCGGCTCATGGGCATCGGCTCCAGGGTGACCGAAGCCTTGAGCGTCATGGAATCCGCGTCCGGCTCGAGGGTGACGGTTTGGGATTCGAACAGCACCGATTCGCAGGTCGCCACGACGGGGACCGAGCCCTGAGGCACCCCGCCAAGCGTAATCGCCAGCGTCACCGACTTACCCGATTGCAGATCCCCCGCCGACGCATTTTGATCCAATTGGAACTGCGCCCAGCGCTTGAGCGGGGCGGACGACGATCCGCCAGCCGAAGAAGCGGCCGACTCGGCGGCGAGAGGCAGGGCAACGAGGGAGAGGGTGACGCAACAGACTCCGGCCAGGAGCATCAGGCCTCGGTGAAACAGAGCCGTCATGGGCGGCATCCTACCTAGGCGGCTGGGGCAGGCGCAACCCGTTTTTTCCCCGAGTGATGGGCAAGAGGCCCGCTGTACGCTACAATCATCACATATGTATGCACTGGTAAAGACGGCTGCGCAGCCCGGCCTCACGGCGATGACCTGTCCGGACCCCACACCCGGCCCTGGCGACGTCGTGATCCGCGTAAAGGCCACGTCGCTCTGCGGCACCGATGCCCATATCTATAATTGGGACCCCTGGGCACACAGTCGCGTCCATCCGCCCCGTATCATCGGCCACGAAATGTGCGGCGAGGTCGTGGAGACCGGCCGCGAGGTCGACCTGGTCGAAATCGGCGACTACGTGGCGGCCGAATCCCATCTCACTTGCGGGGCCTGCTTCCAATGCCGGACGGGACAAGCGCACGTCTGCAGGAACTACCGGATCCTGGGCATCGACCGCGACGGCTCCTTCGCGGAATATGTCGTGCTGCCTCAGACGGTGCTATGGAAGACCTCGACGTCGATCCCGCCGGAGTTGGCCTCGGTGCAAGAACCCCTGGGCAACGCGGTGGATGCCGCGCTGGTCGAAGACCTCACGGGCCATACGGTCTTGATCACCGGCTGCGGACCGACGGGGCTGTTCTCCGCCGCCGTGGCCCGGACGGCCGGAGCGGCGACCATCATCGCCTCCGACGTCAGCGACTACCGCCTCAGCCTCGCCAAACAGGTCGGAGCCGATCACGTCTTGAACGCGAAGGGGGAATCGTCTGAACGGTTGCTGGCCGCGATCCGAGACCTGACCGCCGGCGAAGGGGTGGACGCCTCGCTCGAAATGTCCGGCAATCCGTCGGCATTGCATCTGGCCTTCGGCTCGGTGAAAAACGGCGGGCGTGTGACCCTGTTCGGGATCCCGACCGGCCCGATCACATGCGATCTGGCCAACGAGATCATCTTCAAAGGCATCCGCGTCCACGGCATCACCGGACGGCGCCTGTTCGGCACCTGGTACCGATTGGCGGGGCTGTTCAAGGCGGGCCTTAACATCAAACCGGTGATCACCCACACGTTGCCGATGAGTGATTACGCGCGCGGATTCGAGTTGATCAGCAGCGGCCGATGCGGCAAAGTGGTCCTGCTCCCATGACGGGCTAGAGGCCGGAGGCGAGGGGCAAGGGTATAAAAGGATTTTCCTCTCGCCACTTGCCTCGTTGCCTCTTACGAGACGCTGACATGGCCTACACCACCCTGAAGCACGTCCTCGACGCCCAACTCGCCGACATCCGTGCCAAGGGCCTATACAAGTCTGAACGGCAAATCCTGAGCCCGCAACATTCGGATATCCTGGTCGCGCAGGGCCATGTGCTGAACCTCTGTGCCAACAACTACCTCGGATTGGCCAACCATCCGGACATCATCGCGGCCGCCAAGGAGGGATTGGAGACGCATGGGTACGGCATGGCGTCGGTCCGTTTCATCTGCGGGACACAGGATGTGCACAAGCGGCTCGAACAGGCGATCAGCCGGTTCCTCGGGACCGCGGACACGATTCTGTACAGTTCCTGCTTCGATGCCAACGGCGGGTTGTTCGAGGTACTGCTGGATGAACGCGACGCCGTCATCAGCGACGCCCTCAATCATGCAAGCCTCATCGACGGCATCCGGCTCTGCAAGGCTCAGCGGCTCCGTTACGCCCATTCCGACATGGCCGAATTGGAATCGCGATTGAAAGAGGCCGGCGGGTGCCGGCTACGATTGATCGCGACCGACGGCGTCTTCTCGATGGACGGCGACCTGGCCAGGCTGGATCGCATCGCGGACCTGGCCGATCGTTATGACGCCGCCGTGATCGTGGACGACAGCCATGCGACGGGAATCTTGGGGCGCAATGGCCGGGGCACCCCGGACCATTTCGGCGTGGCCGACCGAGTGGACATCATCACCAGCACGCTGGGCAAGACGCTTGGCGGGGCGACCGGCGGGTTTACGTCGGCCAAGGCCGAGATCGTGGAGTTGCTGCGCCAACGTTCGCGCCCCTACTTGTTTTCCAACGCCTTACCGCCGCCGGTGGCCGCCGGCGCGCTGCGGGCGCTCGACCTCGTGGCACGAGGCGACGATCTTCGGGCGGTCCTCCGCGAGCACGCCGCCTTCTTCCGTCGAGAATTGACCGCGCTCGGCTTTCGCCTGGTGCCGGGCGATCATCCGATCATTCCCGTGATGTTGGGCGACGCCGCGCTCGCCGCCGCCATGGCCGAGCGATTGTTGCAGGATGGGATCTACGTGGTGGGGTTCAGCTATCCGGTCGTGCCGCAAGGGCAAGCGCGTATCCGCGTGCAGATGTCCGCGGCGCATACGAGACCGCAGCTCGAACGGGCGGTGGAGGCGTTCGCGCGAGTCGGGCGAGCGTTGCAGATTATCTAGCTTTCCACTCCGATGACCTTCAGGCGGCGTCCCGGCCCATCCACCGTTCCAACGCATCGCCGAGCAGACGGATGGTCAGCGGCTTCGCCAGATAATCGTCCATTCCCGCCGCAAGGTACTTCTCCCGGTCCCCTTTCATCGCATTGGCTGTAACCGCGACGATCGTCGCTCGCCCCTGGAGCGTCCCCTGAGCTTCGCGACGCCGAATTTCCGCCGTCGCCTGCACGCCGTCCATGTCGGGCATTTGACAATCCATCAGCACGACGGCGTAGGCCCGGCGTCCCAGGGCCTCGAGCGCTTCTTTCCCGGTGGCCGCCACGTCGGCCTGACAGCCGAGTTTCTTCAGAATTCTGATGGCGACCTGCTGGTTGATATCGTTGTCGTCGACGACCAGGACGGTCGTGATGTCTCGTGACTGGGACTCTTTGAGGCTGTGCCGCGTGACCAACGAGACCGAAGGGTTCGAAGCCGCCACGCCACTCGAAGCGGCGACCGGAGCGACGACCGGCGCCTGCATGATCATCGCCAGACCATCACGAAGCTGCGTGAACCCGATCGGCTTCATCAAGTAGGCGGCCACGCCAGCCTGACGTGCCGTCTCGGCATCCCCTTTTCGGCCGATCGTCACCATGAGCATCAGCCGGGTGCCGGAAAGTCGCGTATCCTCCTTGATGCGCCTGGCCAG
>CAZPYP010000036.1:0-1911 GCA_964590845.1 uncultured Nitrospira sp. | reverse complement strand
CGCAGTCGACCCGACTCGAGTTTGGAGAAATCCAGGATGTCGTCGATGATGCATTGCAGCGCTTCGCCGGAGACGCGGATCGTCTCCACATACTCCCGTTGCTCCGGCGCCAGCGGCGTATTCGCCAACAATCCGGTCATGCCGATCACGCCGTTCATGGGGGTCCGGATCTCGTGGCTCATCGTGGCCAAGAACTCGGATTTGAGTCGTACCGCTTCCAACGCCGCGTCGCGCGCGGACGCCAACTCTTCCAGTACGTGAGCGGCGCGCAACATGTATCGGACGCGATGACTGAGAATGATCGGATTGATGGGCTTCGCGATGAAATCGGTCGCTCCGACATCGTAAGCCTTGCTGATCGATTCGTCGTCGTTGAGCCCGGTCACCATGAGGATGGGGACCCGCTCGCCGCCCGATTGGCGTCGAATCTCAGCACAGGCGGCGAAGCCATCCATTTCTGGCATCATGACGTCGAGGAGCACGATTGCCGGATAGAGCCGCCGGAACATGTCGAGCGCTTCGCGTCCCGTCTCGGCTTCCCGCACGGCGAACCCGCTGAGCTCGAGTGTCTCGGCCATGACGGACCGGATCACCGGATCGTCGTCGGCGATCAACACGAGGGGATTCGAGGCTTTGGACGTGATCTCACTCATCAGACCGGTGTTCCCTTTGGTTACGCTGCTCCTGTCGTTTCATCTTAAGCCGCCGGGCGCGCCTGTTGCGGTTCATCGGTGTTGGGACTCTCCGGGATCCAACGGGCCAACGTCGCGCGGAGCGCCTCGTGCGTGAAGGGCTTGGTCAGATAGTCGTCCATGCCCGCAGCTAGACATTGTTCCCGATCGCCTTTCATGGCATGGGCGGTCAGCGCGATGATCGGCACGCGCCCAGCGTTCCTACCGGTTGCCGCCTCACGCTTCCGGATCAGCCTCGTTGCCTCGAACCCGTCCATTTCAGGCATTTGGCAATCCATCAGGATCATGTCGAACCGCTGCGTGGCCGTGATGTCGACCGCCGCCCGGCCGTTGGGGACCGATTCCACGCGGCAGCCCAAGAGTTCGAGCATCGCGGTCGCCACCTCGGTATTGACGGGATTGTCTTC
The DNA here is from genome assembly GCA_964590845.1 of uncultured Nitrospira sp. Lineage (GTDB taxonomy): Bacteria > Nitrospirota > Nitrospiria > Nitrospirales > Nitrospiraceae > Nitrospira_C. The sequence continues at coordinate 812 of CAZPYP010000036.1, read as the reverse complement.
GGCGACCAGCACGCGTCTGCTGTCTCCGCCCGCCATCGGCTCGAAGAGCGCCCCATCGGATAGCCTCGCTCCTGTCGCCTCACTGCGATCGATGGACTTCGACAGGCGTACCGTGAACCAAAACGCCGCCCCGCAACCCGGGCGACTGTCGACCCCGATTTCCCCGTCCATCAAGCTAACGAGGCGTTTGGCGATCGCCAATCCCAGGCCGGTGCCTCCGAATTGTCTGGTGGTGGAGCCGTCGGCTTGCGCAAAGGCCTCGAAGATATGCGCGTGCGCCTCGGGAACCACGCCGATTCCCGTGTCCTTAACCGTACACCGCACGACCACCTGTGTCTCGCCTTCGGCCAGCAGGTCCGCCCGGATCGAGACCGATCCCTGCTGCGTGAATTTGATCGCATTCCCGACGAGATTCAGCAACACCTGGCGAAGGCGGATGGGGTCGCCTCGCAGCCCCTCGGGAACACCCTCTTGGATCGCCAACGAGAGCAGGAGGCCTTTCGCCTTGGCGGATTCACCGACAAGATCCGCGATTTCCTGCAGCAAGGTCCGGAGAGAGAAGTTGATCGACTCGAGGCGCAGTTTGCCCGCTTCCATCTTGGAGAAGTCGAGAATGTCGTTGATGATGTCCAACAGAGCCCGCGCGGACCGCTGGACCGTCACTGCCAGGTGCCGTTGGCGCTCGTCCAGTTTCGTCGCCAGCATCAATTCGGTCATGCCGAGGACGCCGTTCATGGGGGTCCGGATCTCGTGGCTCATGTTCGCCAAAAATTGCGACTTGGCGACGCTGGCTGCTTCCGCCGCTTCTTTGG
>CAZPYP010000035.1:15791-19983 GCA_964590845.1 uncultured Nitrospira sp. | reverse complement strand
TCGATCATGATCATCTTGATGGCGTTGTTCTTCGCCATGTTGTCGCAGACCCAGACGCACTGCGCGCAGCCCTTGCAGCGGTCGACGGCCACGTAAGCCGAACCGTACTTGAAGCCTTTGTCTTTCCCCATCTCGTCGCTGTAGAGAATGGTATTGGCTTCGGGGCAGTACTGGGTGCAGAGCTTACAGCTCTTGGCGGCGCAGATTTCGACGTTGATATCAGCTACGAGGTACATGGTGCTCCTTTAGGCGGTCGCGGCCGCCGCAGGGGCTTCCGCCCGCTTGACGTCGGCCGCGGCCCATCCGTGATCGACGGCGTAATTCCATCCGGCCCGCATAACGGCCACGTTCTTTTCGATCAACTCTTGTTTCTTCTTGAACTTCCGCTCGACGACGCTGTCAAGGGCCGCCGTTCCGCCGGAGACGACGAAACCCTTGCCGAGGAACCGGTCCTTGACGGCCTGCTCCAATCCGGCCATGTTCGTCAACCCCGTGATGGCGCCGATACAACCCATCAGAGCCATGTTGGTCGCGAGGTCCATGCCCGCCACTTCCAGCGAAATCTTCGTCGCGGGGAAGTAGTAGAGCTTCGCGCGGCGCTCTTGGAGTTCTGCAGCCTGATCCTTGTGCAGCTTCATCGGCCCGTCATTGTTGATGAGTGCGATCCCGTCTTCCTTCAACCCGAAGTAGAACGGCATCGTGTACGACTTGCCGTGAGTGATTACCTGGGGGTGGAAGATGATGATGATGTGCGGAAAGGTGATTTCACCGATCTCGTAGATCGCTTCGTCCGAGACGCGGACGTAGCTCTCGACCGGCGCCATCCGCTTTTCCGATCCATAGAACGGGACGATCGTGCTCTCGCCGCCGGCGTTGATGACGGCGGTGCTCAGGATGTGCGAACCGGTAACGACACCCTGGCCGCCGACGCCCGCCATCCGAATGTTGAAACGCTTTGCCATGGTCCGCCTCCCTTGTCGTCGGCTTTAGGACTTGCCGGGAATCGCGCCGGCAGGAGCGGCCGGCTTCGCCAAAAACTCTTTATAGCCATAGCGCTCCGTCAAGTATTGTTTGGCCTCGTCGCTGATGTATTCGGAGAAGGCGTAGCGATCGTTCTCGACCGTCTTCGCATCTTCCATGACCTTGTCGGTCGGAATCGCGTATTCGATGTTGCAGGAGGTGTAGGCTTGGATGTAGGTGGAGCCGACTTCACGGGCGATCAACACTGCCTTCTTGATCACGCTCTCCACGCGCCGCGGGTTATTCGGCACCACCGTCGCCACGTAGGCGCAGCCGGCGACTTTCGCCATTTGCACCATGTCCATCTTCTCGAACTTTTTGCCGAGCGGAGCCATCTTCAACACGGCGCCGCGGTTGGTCATGCCGCTCTCCTGACCGCCGGTATTCCCGTACACCTCGTTGTCCAGCATGATGGTGGTAAAGCGCTCTTTGCGGAACCAGGAGTGGAGGACTTGCTGGAAGCCGATGTCGGCGGTGCCGCCGTCGCCGGCCATCACGACCACGTCCTTCGGCTTGTCGCCAAACCGCAACCGAAGTCCCCGGGAGAGGCCGCTCGCGACGCCGTTCTGGTCGCCATAGTTGCCGTACACGAAAGGAATGGCGGCTTGGGAAATCGCCAAACGTCCGCAGCCTGCGGTGCCGACGGTGATGGTGTCTTCCGGATTGGGGAAGGCGATCATGGCCAGGCGAATGAAGAGCGTCATCGCGCAGCCGGCGCACATCGGATGCTCTTCCAGCACTTCCTTGAAGCTGCCCATCTGGGACACCGAAATCTTCTTTCCGAACGGGCCATGTTCGACCATGTCCCGGTATTCCTTGGGCATGAACTTTTCGAATCCGTTTGAGAATTTCACATAATCAAGACTCATCTGGCACCTCCCTTATGTCGCGGCTACGGCTTCTGCCGCAAATGGGTCACTCCTGAGCGCAAGTTCCGAAGGCAACGCGGAAAGTTCTAGGATGGACTGATTAGGCCCGGCTTGGGTCTCACGCGCGAATCGCCGCCATCCTAGCAAAGCTGAAAAAAGACTGTCAATTACAGGCTCGGAGTCTTTGCAGACTCGGTGCGCGCTGAGAAAAGTTTATAACTTCCTGAAAATCAATGCAACTTTGCAGAAGGCCCACATCCTCAGAAAGAAGGCCCTAGGCCTAAGAGAGCCCATAGGCCATTCGCCCCAAATCGCGCGCGTGATGCGGCGGAGGTGCTGAAGAAATCGTGGCCCCTCCGAAAGAAACTGGAAGGAATCGTTGCCGATCACCGGGAATCCGTTTACACTGATCGCATGCCACTGCGAGTGCTCATCCCGGGAGAAGACGAGGCCGGAACCCACGTCGGAGGCGTTCATAAGCGCCCGCCGATCCCTGACAATTCAGTCAAAGCCGAGTGTCCAAAATTCATGGCCCACGGCCCTTGTGGAGGGGTCCGGAAGGGTGGGTTGTGCGAGGTCTACCCCGACATGAAGTGCCCCTGGGTCACGATGTTTATCGAGTTAGAGAAGATCGGGCAGACCGACTGGATGAAACAAGTGTAGGAAGACGTGAGGCGTGAAACGTGAAGCGTGTAGCGGCCGGTAAGAAACTGAGAACCACAAGGCTAGGGTATAACGAGCGGCATGCCAAGAGCGGGATTACGACGCCGCTGCCAGAAATTGAAACCTTTCCCAATCAGTACAAGGGCTACGAAATCACGATCGAAATCCCCGAATATACCGCGATCTGCCCCAAGACCGGGCTGCCCGACTTTGGCACGGTCACCATCCACTATATGCCGGACAAGGCCTGCCTCGAACTGAAGTCGCTCAAGATGTACATTCATGCCTATCGAAACGTCGGCATCTTCTACGAAAACTCCGTGAACCGGATTCTGCAGGACATCGTGAAGGCCTGTCGCCCCGTGTGGGCGAAGGTCACGGGCGGCTTTACCGCCCGCGGCGGTCTCTCTAGCCGCATTGAAGCGAAGTACCCGTAATCGACGCTGTTTCTATTCCGCTCCTCATGGCCACCTACGCTATCGGCGACGTTCAGGGCTGCGCCACAGAGCTGTACCGCCTGGTTGAACAGATCCGCTTTCAGCCTCAATCGGATCAACTTTGGTTCGTCGGCGACCTCGTCAATCGCGGCCCTGATTCGCTTGCCGTGCTTCGATTCATTCGGAATTTGGGATCATCGGCGAAAGTCGTCCTCGGCAATCATGATCTGTTCCTGCTTGCCGTTTCAGAGAGCATCGTCTCACTCCGGCCGAAAGATACGATTGGGGACGTATTGGAGGTGGAAGAGCGGCAGGAGTTGCTCGACTGGTTACGCCTCCGGCCCCTCCACTATCGTGACAAATCTTTTTTTATGGTCCATGCGGGCTTGCTTCCTCAATGGACGATCGCTGAGGCCTCCACGATGGCCCGCGAGGTCGAAGCCGTGTTGGCTAGCCCCAACTTCCGCGCCTTCCTCCATGTGCTGTTTCATGAACCAGTTGTGACGTGGACTCCTGCCTTACAAGGGATGACGCGATTGGCCACCATCGCACGTGTGTTGACGAGAATCCGAACCTGTTCGGCGGCAGGCGAGACATCCCGTTTTTCCGGTCCACCGGAAAACAGCCCCGCTGGTTATGTGCCCTGGTTCCGCGCTCCCAACCGCCGGAATGCCGACCATACCATCATCACCGGCCATTGGGCCGCGCTCGGACTCCATCTGGAGCCGAACCTCCTCGCTATCGACAGCGGGTGCGTTTGGGGAAGACAGCTGACGGCGGTGAGGCTGGAAGACCGCACGGTGTTCCAGGTGGAGGGACCGACCCGCCGCTGACGAACAGGTCGCTACACTCCGGCGACAAGCCGCGGCAATGGGACCTGCTCGCCGATCCCGAATGAAATCGGCTCTTCCACTCCCTCGGGATCGACATACGTTCCAAACAGTCGATCCCAGATTGAGAACGTCACGCCAAAGTTCGCATTAGAGTGTGCGGGATTCTCGCTGTGATGGACATGATGATAGCGGGGGGTTACCAACACCAGCTCCAACCAGTTCGAGCGCCAGGTCACGTTCATGTGCATCCAGTCGTTTAAGAGCATGTGAGATGACAGCACCGCCAGATACATCCACCAGGGAGCCCGGCCAAAGACAGAATAGGCAAACATCCAGGGCAGATTGAACAAGACTTGCTGTGGCAGAGACG
>CAZPYP010000035.1:9942-15691 GCA_964590845.1 uncultured Nitrospira sp. | reverse complement strand
TTGACGAATTTCGGGACGAACTCGTCGAATAGACCCAGCAGGTCGTAGAGCACGAGCACCTGTCCGTCGCAATCGGCACCGGCGCCGATGCCGACGGTGGGGATCGACAGTTGCTCCGTTATCGCCTTGGCCAGCGAAGCTGGAATCGCTTCGAGCACAATCGCCACCGCGCCCGCCGCTTCGAGCGCCTTCGCATCGGCCAGCAAGGCCTCCGCTTGGTCTTTCTCCCTTCCCTGAACCTTGTAGCCACCATATTGGTTGACGGACTGTGGAGTCATGCCGAGATGACCGACGACCGGAATGCCCACTTTGGTCATGGCCTCGACGCGGTCCAGCATAGGCGCGCCGCCTTCCAACTTCACGGCCTGGGCTCCGATCTGGAGAAACCGCCCGGCATTCCGCAGCGCCTCTTCTTGGCTGGCTTGATACGACATGAACGGCATATCCCCGATCACCAACGACCGCTTGGCTGCGCCAGCCACGAGCTTCGTGTGATACAGCATGTCCTCCATCGTCACCGACAAGGTGTTCGCCTTCCCCTGCACGACGGTTCCCAATGAGTCGCCGACCAGAATGGCCTCGATGCCCGCTTGTTCGACGATGCGGGTAAACAGCGCGTCGTAGGCCGTGACTACGATCAACTTCTTCCCGCCTTTATATTGGCGCAGCTCCGGTACCGTCATCAGCCGATCTCCGCCCTCGTGATGATATCGCTCAACCGATGGGTCGCCTTGATCGCCATGATGTGCACGCCGTCGCAATGGGGCCGCACGGCCTTGATCGTGCGAACGGCGATGTCGACTCCGACATCCTCGGCCTTGTCTCCCGCCGCCTTCAATTCGTCGATCATGGCCTGCGGCACCGAGACGCCTGGAATGTTCGCATTCATGAACTCCGCCATCTTGGCGTTGCGCAGGACGAGAATGCCCGCCAACACTTTCACCTTGTAAGGCCGCACCGCCTTCATGAAACTTGCGAACTGATCCGGATTGTACACGGCCTGCGTCTGAAAAAATTGTGCGCCAGCCTTTACTTTGACTTCGAACTTGGCCAGCATGGGACCGAGCGGATCCGCCTCCGGCGTCACAGCCGCGCCGATCGTAAACGCCGTCGCCCCGTCCAACTTGTTGCCGACCATGTCGCGCCCGTTGTTCAGCCCCTGCACCAACTGCATGACTTGCACGGAGTCCAGATCGTAGACCGGTTTGGCCTCCTTGTGATCACCGACCGTCGGATAATCGCCAGTGAGGCAGAGAATGTTCCGGATGCCCAACATGGAAGCGCCCATGAGATCCGACTGCATCGCGATGCGATTGCGGTCGCGGCAGGTCAACTGCATGACCGGATCGTGGCCGAGTTCGTAGAGCAACCGGCACACCGGCAACGAACCGGCGCGCACGACGGCCGCGGTGTTATCCGTGACGTTGACCCCATGAACGCGCCCGACGAGCTGCTTGGCGTTTTCCAATACCGCGGAGATATTGGTGCCTTTGGGTGGGTTGTACTCGATCGTGACCGCGAAGCGGCCTTGGTCGAGCACCTCTTTCAAGCGCTGCGGTTCCTTGCTCATGCGCCTCTCTTCATCCCTGCAGTCCTCATAGCAGACTCTACCGTATTGTCCAGCAACATTGCGATCGTCATGGGGCCGACTCCGCCCGGCACGGGACTGATCCATCCCGCCTTCTGGCTGACCGGTTCGAAATCCACATCGCCGCAAAGTTTTCCGTCCGGCAACTTGTTCGTGCCCACGTCGATGACGACGGCGCCTTCCTTGACCATATCGGCGGTAACGAATTTGGCTTTGCCGATCGCCACCAGGAGCAAGTCGGCCTCCCGGCAGACGGCCGGAAGATCTTTCGTCTTCGAGTGGCAGATCGTCACCGTGGCGTTGCGCTGCAACAGCATAAGCGCCAACGGTTTGCCGACGATGTTGCTGCGCCCGACGACCACCGCTCGTTTGCCTTCGATCGTCACTCCGGCGGACTCGATCATCTTGATCACGCCCTTGGGGGTGCAAGCCTCGAAGACCGGACTGCCTTCCACCAACCGTCCGAAGTTATAGGGATGGAACCCGTCGGCGTCTTTATTGGGAGAAACGGCTTCAAGAACGATGCGACTCTCAATGTGTTTGGGAAGCGGCAGCTGGACCAGGATGCCATGAATCTTCGGATCGGCATTCTTTTTGTCGATGAGGGCCAGCAACTCGGCCTGGGAGGTCGAGGCCGGCAGTTTGTGGTCGTCGACATAGATCCCGGCCAGCTCACAGGCCTTCTGCTTATTCTTTACGTAGACATGCGAGGCCGGATCGTCCCCGACTAGAATCGTCGCCAGACCGGGTTTCGTACCCGTCTTGGCCAACACCGCAGCCGATTCCACAGCCAGGCGCTCCCGGACTTGCTGAGCCAATGCCTTTCCGTCGATCAGTTTCGCTGCCACAGCCCCTCCCAAAACTGAGGTTGAGGTTGAGACTAAGGTTACGCTTCAGGAGACATTCCCCAGACGCCTCCCTTAACCTCGACCTTGGCCTTAACCTGTTATAGAAATTGCGGCACCTTAGCAGGGCATTTTTGCGCAAGTCAACGCCCGCTGAAGCAAGATATCATGCCGTCCGTGACGGCTCGAGTCGGCGGTTTCCTTGACAGATTCTGCGTACGACCGCTACGATGGCCTCACGTATTCGTGGACGCTTAACCACCCCTTGAACAGAGACGTCTCCTTGCCGTTTGTCATCCTTCCGCTTTCTTTCCACGTGATCATCTGGCTTGCCGGGGGGGTTGGGCTTGTCTGGACCGGGTCTGCCCAGGCACAGATTACCGTCACCGAATTGCAATCCCCCTATAGCTTCGTCAGCACGCCGGCGGGCACCGAGTACTTCATTTCCAGCGTGAATGGAGAGCCCGACACGGCCGACAACAATGGATTCATCACGAAGCTGGACGCCCAAGGCAAGGTGCTGAACCTCAAGTTCATCCAGGGAGGCAAAGGCGACGTGACCCTGCACGCGCCCAAGGGCATGGCGCTGGTCGACCACATTCTCTATGTGGCGGATCTCGACGCGGTGCGGGGTTTCGACGTCGGGACCGGGAAACAGGCGATCATCTTCGCCGTCTCCGACGGAACCTCCGTTCGAGCCTCGCTCACCGACGTGGCCTTCGACGGGAAGGGATTGCTCTACGCGTCGGACCAGCACGCCAACCGCATTTACCGGCTCGATCTGTCCACCCGCAAAGTGACGACGTTGATCGCCGACCAGGCGCTGGCGGGACCGGCAGGCCTGGCGGTCCATCCGCGTACCGGCCAATTGATCGCCGTCAGTTATGACAAGGGCAAGATTTTCGAAATCTCTCCGGAAGGTGCCCTGACGGAGCTCGTCTCGAACGGCTTTTTCTCGGGACGATTCAAGAATCTTCGCGGCGTTGATTTCGACCGCTGGGGCAACATGTACGTGTCCGATTTCACGACCGGCAAGGTGTGGCGTATGACCTGGGACAAACGTTTTCAGGTCATTGCGGAATACCTGCCTTCCCCGGGCGATTTGGGCATCGACCGGACCAACAACCTGATCCTCGTGCCCTATGAATATGCGCACGCGGCCGAGATGAACGGGCTGGAGACGCCCTCATCCGGAAAATCCAAACAGGAGAAGCGGACGTTGGCCGACTACGGCTTTATTCCGCCCCCGCCCAAGCCGGGGCCCGAAGGAACACCGAAGCAATGAGCCAGTGCAGCTACTGCCACCACAGGAAAGGCAAACGCGCTTGCCCGGCGCTGGGCGGGCTCATTTGCGCGCCATGCTGCGGTGAACACCGCATTGTCCGCGTGTCCTGTCCGACGGACTGTGCCTATCTGGGGAGCGGCAGCGAGTACCAGCAAATGCGTTTGAGCGGACAATTCATGCCGGTGCGCCGGGAATTCTACCGGCAACTGGGGGAACTGGGCGGAGAGAAAGCCGTCGCGCTCTACAATCTCATCGAGGTGGTCACGTTCAGTTATTTCGAAGGCCGCCGCGACGGACAAGACGCCGAGATCATCGCGGCCATTCAAGCCCTGCGCCGCACGCTCAGCCCGCTTCACGTCCCGGCCGGACCGATGCCCGTCTTTGCGGAGCACTTGAAGAAAGAATATGATGCCTTCAAGAAACAGAACCCTAAACAGATTTCGGACGGAGGCGACGCTCCGGAGGTGCTGGACCGAGCCATCCAATTCGTTTCCGAGTTTTCCGGAACCGGCTTCCAATCTCAACGGTTCTTGAGCGGTCTGATCGGCTACGTCAAATCCTATCATCCGGAGATTGCCGAACACTTGACGAAACGGCATGAACCAGGCCACATCGTGCTACCCGGCCAGTCGTTTTCACCGCCGCCTCAGCCGGAGCCGCATACGCACGGACCAGGCTGCGCGCATCATCACTGATTCCGCAAGTCTAAGGCTATGAACGAGGGGAAAGAGCAAAAGGTCAGAAAAACCCGGCGAGTGAACCTTCGCTGCTCACTGGGATTTATCTCCGAAGACATCGAAGGCGATGCGACCGTCACCAACATCTCGACGGCCGGTTGCCGAGGCGAGTCTGAGATCAATGTGGCCGATGGGTTGGAATTCCGGGTCCTCCTGCATCTGCCCAATCAGGCGGCCCCTGTGAAAGTCGAGCGCGCGGCGGTCCGCTGGGCGCGGGGCAACGCGTTCGGCCTGAGTTTCATCCTCTTTCTGCCCTCGGAACGCGCCCGGTTGAAAACCTACCTCGACGGCGTGAAATAACGCTCACTCGACGATCGTTACCGTCATCTCCACCCGCTCGTTGGGAAGGTCCTGCTCATTTCTGGGCAGGTTGACGATTTTGTCTGCAATGCCCAAGCCCTTCGTGATTTCCCCGAACACCGTGTATTTGCGGTCAAGAAATGGGGAGCTCTCCACCACGATAAAGAATTGGGAGCCGGCCGTGTCCGGTTCGTTGGCCCGCGCCATGGAGACGATCCCTCGTTTGTGCGGCGTATCGGTAAATTCGGCCTTCAGGAGTATAGGGTTGCCCTTCTCGTCCTTCGGTCCGCCCTGCCCGAAAGTTTCTTTCCGCAAAGAGTTCTTCGTGTTGGGATCTCCCCCTTGGATCATGAAGCCGGGGATGACGCGATGGAAAATCGTGCCGTTGTAAAATCCCGCCTTCGCCAGCTTGATGAAGTTCTCCACGTGTTTCGGCGCCAACTCCGGATAGAAGCGCATGTACATCTCGCCGAACTTCGTCTTGATGATGGCCTTCGGACCGGGGGGCTCCGGCGGCGGCGGCTTGACCACCGGCTTGCTGCCGCAGCCGGTGACAACGGCGACGGCGAGCAGCGCGACGGCCAGGAATCTCCTCTCTTTCATCAGGCGGACCTTTACCAGGCTACTCGATCACGATGGTCAATTCGGCTCGCTCAGCCGGGAGATCTCGGGCATTGCGGGGAAGATTGACGATTTTATCGGCCACGTCCATGCCCTTTACAACCTCACCGAAGACGGTGTATTGGCCATCGAGAAAGTTCGAGTCCTTCACGACGATGAAGAATTGAGAGCCGGCGCTGTTCGGATCGTTGGTACGGGCCATCGAGAGGATGCCGCGTCGATGCGGGATGTCGTTGAATTCGGCTTTGAGCCGTTCCGTCGGTCCCCCCATGCCGTAGGTTTCCGGCTTGTTCGGATCCTTGGTGTTGGGGTCGCCGCCCTGAATCATGAAGCCGGGAATTACCCGGTGGAAGATCGTTTTGTCATAGAAGCC
>CAZPYP010000035.1:0-9842 GCA_964590845.1 uncultured Nitrospira sp. | reverse complement strand
CCTGAATCATGAAGCCGGGAATTACCCGGTGGAAGATCGTTTTGTCATAGAAGCCCGACTTGGCCAGTTTGACGAAGTTCTCGACGTGTTTCGGCGCTTTGTCCGGAAAAAACTTCACCTCCATGTCTCCGAATTTCGTCTTGATGATCGCTTTCGGGGCTTTCGCGGCCTCGGCTTTCGTCAGCGGCTTCTCCTCGGCAAACGTCGTTCCGCCGATCCAGAGCAACAGCCCGACCAAGCCGATAATCATCCCCACCGATCGCGCACCTCGTCCGTTTCGCATTATCGTCCTCCTCCAGTTCGCTTGAATGACCCGACCCGATGCATTCTACCATGGCCGGCCGCTACGCTCGGTTCACTCGGTCCAGCGCATTCTTGGCCGCCGCCTGCTCCGCTTCCTTCTTGCTTCTCCCGACGCCACGTCCCGCAGCTTCATTCTCGGTCCAGACCTCGACCTCGAACAGCTTGTCATGATCCGGACCGGTTTCGCGCACGATCGCATACCGAGGCAATCGTTCATAGTGTCTCTGGCACCATTCCTGGTATTGAGTTTTGTAGTCACCGGCACCCGGAGCCGCGCCCTGATTCGAGACGGCATGGAGGACATCAGAGAATAGTCGGAGCGTTACTGCTCGACTGGCTTCGTAGCCTCCGTCCTGATGCACCGCGGCGATGACCGCTTCGACGGCATCCGCCAATAGCGAGTCTTTGTCGCGCCCCTTCGAGCGTTCTTCCCCCCGGCCCAGCCGCAGGTAGTGCCCCAGTCCAATCCGCCGCGCCACCGAGGCCAGCGACGACTCACTGACGAGCGCGGCCTTCAGCTTGGAGAGTGCGCCTTCGGCACTGTCCGGAAGCCGTCCGGCCAGATACTCGGTCATGACCAGCGACAACACGGCGTCCCCCAGGAATTCCAGCCGCTCGTTATGGCGGAGCACCTCCGGCTTTCGCTCGTTGACATACGACGTATGCGTCAACGCCTCTTCAAGCAAGGACGGGTCCCTGAACCGATAGCTCAAAGCGGCCTGCAGAGCATCACATGAGAGAGGGGCGGTCATGGGAGCGCGGGCGTCCCTCGATCGGCGCCGCTACGCGTCTGGTTTCCTGAACAGGAGGCAGGCATTGACCCCGCCGAAGCCGAATGAATTCGAGAGTGCAACCGAGATGGAGGCCGGCCGAGCCTTATGCGGGATGTAGTCGAGATCGCAAGCCGGATCGGGATTGTCCAAATTGATCGTCGGCGGCAGAACGCCATGGTGGAGCGCGAGGATGCTGAACACCGCTTCGATCCCGCCGGCAGCTCCGAGGAGATGGCCCGTCATCGACTTGGTCGAGCTGACAGGAATCTTATACGCTCGCTCACCGAACACCTGCTTGATGGCCTTCGTCTCGATGGCATCGGCCATCGTCGACGTGCCGTGTGCGTTGATGTACCCGACTTGCTCCTTGGCGATGCCCGCGTCTTTCAACGCCAATTCCATGCAGCGGACGGCCCCCTCTCCTTCTTCCGAAGGCGCGGTGATGTGATAGGCGTCGCTGTTCATGCCGTAGCCGATCAATTCGGCATAGATCCTCACGCCACGCCGCCGCGCATGTTCCAATTCTTCCAACACAACCACTCCGGCTCCCTCGCCGAGCACAAACCCGTCACGGTCCTTGTCGAACGGCCGGCTCGCCTTCGTCGGTTCATCGTTGCGGAACGACAACGCCTTCGAGGCTGCAAATCCAGCCACACCGAGCGTTGTGATGGCCGCTTCGGCTCCGCCGGCGATCATGACGTCGGCGTCGCCCCGTTGAATCAGACGGTACGCATCCCCAAGGCAGTGGTTGCCGGTGGCGCAGGCCGTGACAGCGCAGGAGTTCGGACCTTTGGCGCCCAACCGGATGGCCACCTGTCCCGAGGCTAAGTTGATGATGGTCATGGGAATGAAGAACGGCGAGACGCGACCGGGACCTTTTTCTTTGAGCACGTTGTGGTAGTGCTCGATGGAGCCGAGCCCGCCGATGCCGGACCCGATGTACACGCCGACTTTGGTGGCTTCTTCCGGCGCCACCTTGAAGCCCGCGTCATCCACCGCCAGCTGGGCCGCGCCCACGGCATAGTGGATGAACGTATCCATTTTCTTGATTTCTTTTTTCTCGATGAACTGGGCAGGGTCGAAATCCCTGACCTCGCCGGCAATCTGCGCGTCGTACCCGGTCGGGTCGAACTTGGTGATCCGGCCGATGCCGGACTCGCCCGCGCAGAGGGCCTTCCAGGTCTTGTCCACACCGGTGCCCAGCGGGGTCACGAGCCCGAGCCCCGTGACGACAATTCGTCTGATTGGACGATCAGCCATGCGTGCAGCGCGTCGTTAGGCCTTTTCCTTGATGTAGTCGAGCGCCTTCCCGACGGTCAGGATCTTTTCAGCATCTTCGTCGGGAATCTCGATCCCGAACTCTTCCTCGAGCGCCATGACCAACTCGACCGTGTCGAGTGAGTCGGCCCCAAGGTCCTCCACGAAACTGGCTTCAGCGGTCACTTCGTCCTCTTCGACGCCCAACTGCTCCGCAATGATCTTCTTCACCCGTTCATCTACCGTAGCCATAAAATTGACTCCTCCTTCTAACTGTTGTCTCGACATCCGCCGGTTCGCAAACGATTCGTCAGGGCATCAGCATTCCGCCGTTGACGTGCAACACGTGGCCGGTGATATAGGCAGCCTCTTCCGATACCAGAAACCTCACGGCTGCGGCAATATCCGCAGGAGTCCCTAGCCGCCCCAGCGGAATCTGCTTCTGCAGCGTCTCTTTCACTTCGGCAGGCAGTCCCTGCGTCATCGCCGTATCGATGAACCCTGGGGCGACGGCGTTGACGGTCACGTTCCGGCTCGCATACTCGCGCGCCACCGTTTTGCTGAATCCGATCACCGCCGCCTTGGACGCCGCATAGTTCGCTTGGCCGACGTTTCCCATCGCGCCAACGATCGACGCGATGTTGACGATGCGACCATAACGCTGTTTGGTCATCGGCTGCAAGACGGCCTTGGTGCAGTTGAACGTGCCGTTCAGATTGACCTGGAGCACCAGATTCCAATCCTCTTCTTTCATCCGCAGGAGCAATCCGTCGCGGGTGATGCCCGCATTGTTGACCAGGATGTCGATCTTGCCTAGTTCTTTGACAACCAACTCCGCCATGGCTTTGGTGTCGTTCGCATCCGCCACGTTGACTTTGACGTTGATGGCTTTTCGCCCTAGCTTTTCAACCGCCGCCACGGTGTCTTTTGATCTGGCCGGGTCCAGATCGGCTACGGCGATGTCGGCTCCGGCCTGAGCCAGCGTTTCTGCGATGGCCCGCCCGATCCCCTGCGCCGCACCTGTTACGATCGCTACGCGCCCTTGTAATGACATCTCCACTCCGTTAGTCGTTATACGTTACAGACGTGATACGCCGGCACGATTCACGTCAACGCCGCCGTCGTCGCCTCCAACGATTTTGGGTCGTTGACGTTCAGGGTGACGGCATCGGGAATAATCCGCTTGATGAGGCCGGTCAACACGGCACCGGGCCCCACTTCGACAAACGTCTTCACACCCATCGCCGCCATCGCCTTTACGGAATCCTCCCAGAGGACCGACGAGGGTAGCTGGCGAACCAGCGAGGGCTGGATCTCGGCAGCTTTTTGGATCGGTTTCGCCTCCGCGTTGTTGATCAACGGCATTTTCAAATCCGACCAGCTGATCTGGGCCAAGTCTTTCGCCAGGCTGTCGGCAGCCTGCTGCATCAGCGGCGTATGCACCGGCACACTCACCGGCAGCGGAATGGCTTTCTTGCAGCCCTTGGTCTTTGCGATCTCGATGGCCCGCTCCACGGCCGGCTTAGCGCCGGCGATCACCACCTGCCCCGGCGAATTGAAGTTGGCCGCTTGGACGACCCCGGAGGAAGACGCCTCCCGGCACACCTCTTTGACGAGGTCGGAGGACAGGCCCAGCAGCGCAGCGACCAAACCGGTGCCCGGAGCCACGGCTTCCGACATATACCGCCCACGCTTCTGTACGATACCCACGGCATCACGGTAGGACAACCCTCCGGCTGCCGTCAGCGCGGTGTATTCACCGAGGCTGTGGCCGGCGACCGCGATCGGGACGACCCCGGCCGGCTCCAGCGCGCGGAGCGCCGCCATGCTGCTCACCAGGAGCGCCGGTTGCGTATGTTCCGTCAGATTCAGTTTTTCTGCCGGCCCCTCGAAACATAATTTCGCCACGTCATACCCCAGCACCGACGAGGCTTCGTCATAGACCTGTCGAAGTTGCGGACAGGCGTCGCAGAGCGCTTTCCCCATCCCCACGGACTGGGAACCCTGGCCGGGGAATACGAGGGCGATTGCTGAATTCATAAGGGGTTAGATATCTTAGAATCGTCCTGGAAAGTCAATGAGAAAAAGCTTGCGGAGATCTGAACGCCGCTACCATCTCACGAGCGCCGACGCCCACGTCAACCCGGCCCCGAAGGCCCCCAACATGACGAGTGATCCTTCCTGGATTCGCCCTTGCCTAACCGCTTCGTCCAGCGCAATCGGAATCGAGGCCGCCGAGGTATTGCCGTACCGATCGAGGTTGAGCATCATCTTTTCGAGCGGCAGCCCAAGTCGTTCCGCCACGGCGCGGAGGATGCGCACATTCGCTTGATGGGGGACATAGAGATCTAGGTCTTCGACACGCAGGCCGTTTGCGGCAAGCGTCTCACGGGCGACTTCCTCCAGCATGCGGACCGCGACTTTGAACGTCTCGTTGCCCTTCATCTTGATACAGTTCAGCTTCTCCGCCACGACCTTCTCAGACGGGGGGAGGCGCGACCCACCGCCCGGCACCGCAATCAGTTCCCAGAGGCCTCCGTCCGATCGAAGATGCGTCGAGAGGATGCCCCTGTCTCCCTCGCTGGCGCTGACCACCGCCGCGCCTGCTCCGTCGCCGAAGAGAATGCAGGTGTTGCGATCCGTCCAGTCGGTAATGGCGGACATCACTTCCGACCCGATCACGAGGACATGGCGCATGCCGGTTCTGACATAGGCATCCGCCACGGAAAGGGCGTACACGAACCCGCAGCAGGCAGCGGAAAGATCGCAGGCGGCGGCACGCGTCGCCCCGAGGCGGTGTTGTATCAAGCACGCCGTGGCCGGCAGCGGAAAGTCGCCCGTGCAGGTCGCCAACAGAATCAGATCGAGGTCTTCGGCCCGTACGTTCGCGGCTGCCAATGCGCGCTGGGCGGCCGTGACCGCCAAATCGGAGCAGGCTTCCCCCGGCCCCGCGAGACGGCGTTCCCGGATCCCCGTCCGCTCGGTGATCCACTCGTCGGAAGTCGCGACCATCTTCTCCAGATCGGCGTTGGTCAGCACCTTCGCGGGTGCGTACGAGCCGGTTCCGGTGATCCGTGCCTTCACGCCGTCGGCTCCTGAGAGGGTCCGCTTTGCGCCAGACTTTCTTCGATGTCGCGTTGGATGAGGGCGTCAACGCGGCTCTCGGCCAATCCTTTGGCCCGCCGGATCGCATTTTTGATCGCCTTTGCCGACGAGCGGCCGTGGCAGATCATCGTGATGCCGTTGACACCCAGCAGCGGCGCACCACCGAATTCGGCATAGTCGATTTTCCGCTTGAGCTTCAGTAGCGGCGCGGCGATCAACGGATAGGCGAGGCGCCCCATCCATGAGCCGGAAATCTCTTTGAGAAGCAGTTTCTTGATCGTGTCGGCGACACCTTCGGAAATTTTCAAGGCGACGTTGCCGATGAATCCGTCGCAGACCACGACGTCGGCGTTGCCGCTGTAGACGTCGCGCCCTTCGACGTTCCCGATGAAATTCAGCGGACTCCCCTTGAGCAACTTGAACGCTTCCTTGGTGACCTCGTTGCCCTTGCTATCTTCCTCGCCGATGCTCAACAACCCGACGCGGGGATTCGGCTTCTTGAACAGATGCTGCCCATACTCGTTGCCCATGATGGCGAACTGCATCAGGTGCTGGGCGGTGCAATCGACGTTGGCCCCGACGTCCAGCATGACGGCTTCGCCAGTCAACGTCGGCAAGCTCGTCGCAATGGCCGGGCGCTCGACACCTTTGATCAAGCCCAGCACGAAGAAGGCCGACACCATGCTGGCGCCGGTATTGCCGGGACTGACCACGGCGCCGGCATCCCCGCTCTTGACCAGCTCCGTGGCGATCCAAATCGAGGAGTCCCGTTTCTTTCTCGCGACCGCCGCGGGCGACTCGTGCATTTCGACGACTTGCGGCGCATGTTTGATCGACAGACGGCCGTCGGTACACCCGAGACGGGCGCATTCTTCAGTCAGCGCCCTTTCATCGCCGACCAAAATGACGTCGACGTTCAACTCCTGCGCCGCCTGCAATGCGCCTTCGATACAAGGGGTGGGACCGTGGTCGCCGCCCATCGCATCGAGCGCGATCTTCATACGGGGTGAGGTCGTCATACGTCTCGATACTCCGATAGCGTCAGGGGGACATTTCCCCCTTCGGAACTCGAATAGGACGGGAGTGTAGTGGAGTGCGGGCAGCGACGCAACTGGATGGCGGACACCGCGTTTCGTCCGTCCTCACCGACCCCGGCCAGACAGCCGGAGCGGTGAGCGCACAGGGTTTCTAGACTTCTTCCACCTGAATGACGGCCTTGCCCTTATAGGTGCCGCAGTTGAGGCAGGTATAGTGCGGGAGCTTCAGTTCATGGCATTGCGGACAAACCGACATGCCGGGAGGCGTCACCCGCAATTTTTGGGTCCGGCGCTTGTCGCGTCTGGCTCGTGAATGTTTATGTTTTGGATTTGGCATCGCGTCTCCTCCACTCAGCCGATCCCCGGCCGGCCTTCCGGCCCGCTCCGGCGAACCGGTCTATTGTTTCGTGCTGCGGACCACCCTGATGGTCGTGGCCGGCGGCTCTACCGGACAGGGACAGGGGCCTTCGTTCAAGTCGTTGCCGCAACGGGCACAGAGCCCCGCGCAGTCTTCCCGGCAAAGAGGCTGCATCGGCGCGGCGAGAATGATGTGCTCACGGAGCATCGGCGCCAGCTCCACGTGATCGCCCTGATAAAAATAGCGGTCGTCGCCTTCGCCCTCGTCGTCGACTTCCGCCTCCGCCTTCCCAGATCCCAGTCGACCCTTGCGCGCGTCGACTCCATGAGCCGGACGGACGGCGCCTTTCGTTTCCTTCTTGGTCTCTTTTCCCTCCCGGGCAAAGGCTGCGTGGACGGAAAAGGCGAGCGCGTCGTCGTATTCTTTCAGGCAGCGCACGCATTGCCGGACGGCGGTGCCTTCAAGCACGCCGGTCACGGCGATCATATCGTCGGCTTTGGTGAGGTCGAGACTGACCGAGAGCGGACCCCGAACGACCGTATCGGCTTCGGTCAAGGCCAATTCCTCGGCCGTCACTTCACCGACCAACGACAGTCCCTCTGCTGTAATGTCCGCCACCAGCGGCGAGAGCAGCCCCATCGTGACCTCTGTCTGCATCATACCAAAACCGATCCGTTACCGTTCTTCGGCGAAGCTGATCAGCGCGATATGGCGCGCGCGTTTGACGGCCGTCGTCAATTCCCGCTGATGGCCAAGGCAGTTGCCGGAGATCCGACGCGGCACGATGCGGCCGCGCTCGGTCAGGAAGTTCCGCAGCAGCCCGACATCCTTGAAATCGATCGAACCCTTCTCGATGCAAAACCGGCAGGGTCGGCGCCGCTGGAAAAACCGTCCGCCGCCTCCGCTCCCGCCCCCGTCACCGCGCCCGCCGCCGCTTCGTTCACGTTCCATGGTCTACTCCTTCAATCAATCAGCCTTGAGGTTCTTCATAATCGTAGTGGGGCTCCTCGTGAGATCCGGAATCACTCGCACCGCCCCCCTCACTGCGCTTCGGCATGAAGGTCACCGTCTGGGCGACCACTTCGTGTTTACTGCGCTTTTGACCGTCTTCCGTCTCCCAGCGGCGCTGCTGCAAGCGGCCGTCCACGATCACGCCGTTGCCTTTGCTCAAATACTGCCCGCAATGCTCGGCTTGTTTGCCGAACACCACGACATCGACGAAACAGACTTCTTCCTTGAGGTCGTCGCCCTGCTTGTAGCGTCGGCTGACGGCGAGTCCGAGCGTCGCGACCGGCGTGCCGTTGGGCGTGTATCGCAATTCGGGATTACGCGTCAGGTTCCCGAGGAGGATGACTTTGTTAAACCCGGCCACCGGCCAACTCCTCCGACGGCGCGTCCATCGGGCGGCGCGGCACCAGTTCCTTCTCGAGGTGGACAGTCAAAAACTTGATGATGTTGTCTTCGAGCCGATAGGCGCGTTCCAGTTCACCGACCGTATTGTTCGGCGCCTTGAAATAGAAATAGACGTAGGTGCCCTTCCGCTCGCGGCGGACTTCGTAGGCCAGTTTCTTGCGGCCCCAGTTTTCCGCCTTGATGAACTGCGCACCGGTCTTGTCGGCGACCGCCTTCATCTTCTCGATGAGCGCGTTCGTCTCCTCGTCGGTGATGGACGGACGAATGATGAACAGAGACTCGTAGAGCTCCATGCAGAATCCTCCTGGACAAAGGCCCCCGGTCCAGCCGGGAGCGAGGTGTAGGGCGCCTCTATAATGAGGCTTCGGGAGGTCGGAAGTTACCACAGGGGAACTCTGGCTGTCAACGAACCCGCGGGATATGGACCTAGAACGAACTCGTCACGGAAAATCCAGAACGTTCCCGTAACATCTCCCCTGACCTTCGCTTGAGATTTCAGCTTTTCAACGCTGTTGCACCATAAGGTTCTTATATGCCTCCTTCAACTTCTTTGGCAGATGAACATAGCGTTCGAGTTTGCCGAGTATCTCGGGGTGATTGAACAGCGGGGAGTTCACCGCACGAAATCCACCTCTATGTCGCACTCTTCTTCTGTTTCGCCTACCAAAAAATCCGTTCTGCCAAAGCAATGCTTGTCGAGCAGGGTGCTTCCCATTATCTATAATCTTTTCTAAGACACCATGTGCCAATCGGTACTTTTGAGGAATTTGCCCTTCTAGTAACACGATGTCTTGCATCAGGATTCGCCGCAATCGAGATCCTCTTTCCTTCTTCTCGATATATCCATAACCGTCGGGCGTACAATACCTTCGCAGTTCCCAGACAACCCTATCGAGATCAACTACCTGCCCACCAAATACAATAACTGAAATCTCAAGATAACGACATTCACCGAAACGATCCACGTGCGCAATAAACTCTTTGCTTGCCCGCGTAAGGTTTAATGGGACATCCGCCCGAGCAAGAGTCGCAAGAGCCTCATCGAGGGAATGATGGATGGACCTCCCATCGATCCTACGCAGCAGGAGGATGCACTTCAGGTATTTTTCAATCGCCTGCAGACTCGACCATAATGCCTGTTGGGGCAAGTCATGCCGAAAGGCCATCCTTGCCAAAAGATAATCTTGGTCGGCGCTGTTTCGAAAACAGCGAATCGCAAAATCGTCTATGAGGGAATTGACGTCCAAATTAGACGTTCCTCTCTTTAGGGCTGCTCAAAAAGGGGGCTGACAAGGCCGCAAGGAGCGCGGCGACTGAGGCGTACGCTTTTGGTACGTCGCAAGAAGACGAACAACCGAGAACGCAGTGAGCCGACTTTTTCAGCAGCCTGCTACACGTTGAAGCGGAAGTAGACAATATCCGCTTCTTTAATCACGTAGTCTTTGCCTTCGAGGCGGAAGAGGCCCTTCTCCTTGACCTTCGCCTCCGATCCGCAGGCCAGCAAGTCGTCGTAATGGTAGACTTCGGCGCGGATAAAGCCGCGCTCCATGTCGGAGTGAATCTTGCCGGCTGCCTGCGGCGCTTTCGTGTTCTGCG
>CAZPYP010000034.1:12913-20647 GCA_964590845.1 uncultured Nitrospira sp. | reverse complement strand
TGGTGTCCCCAACGGGATTCGAACCCGTGTTGCCGGCTTGAAAGGCCGGCGTCCTAGGCCAGGCTAGACGATGGGGACGTAAGGTAGGCCGTTCGATCTGGCTGGAGGTGTACCATACTCCGAGCCGACCTGTCACCTGCCCACCCGGCGCCCATCGCCTTAACCTGGGCAAATGGAGTAGGATGGCTACGACATCGGGCGAGGGAAGGAGTCGTGTGAATGATTGACCGGCAGCAGCACAGCATCAAGAAATGGGGCAGGCATTGGGCCCTGGGTGCGTCACTCCTTTTGGCCGCCTGCGCTCATGACATCTATCAGGAACGTGCCGACCAGGTGAAAGACCACGCGGAATCGTTCTATGGGCATTTGAAGGCCAATCGAGTCGAAGCGGCGATTCGGGAGAACGAGCAGATCGAAGCGATGGCGAGCCAGATGGGTGAGACGGTCAGGAAGCAAGCCGTCAAGCAGGGCACCACCCAGGTCGAACGGGAGTTCGCTCTTATGAAAACGGCCAGCGAAGCGGCGGGAGCCAATTGGCTGGCGCTGGGCCAATACTTCTCGATTAAGAGACAGTATCCCCAGGCGCGCGCCACGTATCAGCGGGTGATCGACACCTATACCAAGCCGACCGACAAACCGATCCGCGAACAGGCCGCCCGAGCCCTCAAAGATTTAGATATGCTCAACCCCGCCCCTTCCCTCTCCAACCCGTGACCGCACGTCGCCCGAGGCCTTTCCGTCGACTCCGGCTCTTCGCCTCCGTGATGATGCTGTTGTGCGGCGGCTGTGTGCACAGAATTCACGTCGCCCCTGCACCACCCGTCGTGGTGGAACAGCCCATCCCTCATGCCGCGCAAGTGGTGGTCCCTTTCCTGTCGATCGAGGGAGCCGATCATATGCCGGGCATCCCGGTGTTCGAGTGGGCGGTCGGAGACTTCCGCGCGGCGGCGATCAACTACATCCAGACACGCCAAACCTTCACGTCTGCGGGCCCGGAACCGGGGGCACTGACCCTGACGATCAAGGCCTGGTTGACGATGCGATCGCGAGGGACCTACCGCTATACCATCCGTCTGGAGTCGGAGCTGGGGGTTTCTGGAAAGCCGGCCGTCAAGTCCTACGTCACGGAGCAGGAGGAAGAGGGGTCTCGGATCCGATGGACCACTGCCTCAGACCAAGACCCGATCAGGCGAGCCGTCCAAGCAGCCCTGGATGAGTTGCTCACGCAGATGGAAGCAGACGCCCCGCTGTACCGGAGAAGCTAGGGAGAGCGCGACTCATCTCGAAGGGCGAGACCGGGCCAGCAACCGAGTCAGAAACGTGCCCACCGCCACACCGGTCACAAACACGACACCAGCCAGTATGGGCAGCGCCGGCTTCCAGGGGCGCTGCGCGCGACGGCGCAACTCGGCGTTGAGGTTCGGCAGATGAGATTCCGCACCCAGCCATTCCTGCGACGCAGACTTACGCGTACGTGGAGGAACCATCGTCATGAGTTTACCTTCCTTCATGCTTACACCGTCGATTATCCAAGACGTCGCGCCCCGTCAACTGTTGGCAGCCTGATCCTCGGTGAACGTGGCCCAGGCTTCCCGGGCCTGTGACGGCGAAGCGGGTTCATACTCCGAACACTCGATTCTCAGGGCAGCCTCGCCGAACGGCGCATTCACGTAACTGCAATGATGGGGGCGTTCAGGATCGCCCGTGTGATAGGGTCGGAAGTATTGGCACGACAGGCACATGCGCACAACGGAAATCTCCCCCCGCTCCTGCAGCGTCCGGATGACCTTGAGCATGGACTTCAGTAGTGTTCGCTGTTCATCGGCCGGCAGTTCTTCGATGGCGCCGGCGAGATGGTCCGGCCTTCCCGCCGTGGGACCACATGCCTTGAGGCCCCGCGCGGTCAGTTCCACGGTCACGACGCGCCCGTCGCGCTCGGTTCGTTTGCGCCGCACCAACCGTTTTCGCTCCAGGGTGGCCACCGCCTCCGAGGCGGTCGGGAGCCGAACAACCAATTCGTTTGCAATCGTGGACACTTGAGCCACCTGCCCCGGCTTGGAACGGAGCAACGTCAACACTTGGCGCTGTAACGGCCCCAGACCTGCGCGGCCCTCCCGTCGCCAACTCCGACTCTTCATGGCCAGCCCGATTTTTTCGAATCCCGATGATAGTTGCGCCACTGTGGAGTCGAATCCACTGTGTCCCAATACTCCAGAGGCACGCGACGTTTGATTGATCACCCGCAACTCAGCCATGGATGCCTCCTCGAAATACCAGCATTTCGCAGTGTAGTGGGATAGCGGCGGTTCGTCAAGTTTTGCAGGAACCCTTCAGACATGTTTGACGACTCGAGGACAGCGCGTGGCGCGGAAGACGAAGATCTGTCGCAGCGACGATACGGCTCTCTGAGCACCGGTAGGACAAAGAAGGACGGCACGGTCAGTCGAGCTTCGCCTCGTGCACAGGGCTTAAAGTTCGACTGTAACCGTCACCTCGTGAAGTCCGCTCGCCCCGTCTGGAGCCGGATCTTGTTCCACAGATGTCTGGAGCGCTCCCTTTCCGTCGGTCGCCCGTACGAGTACCGTGTATCGGCCTGGCTTGGGCACCGCCCAATCATATCGCCAAAACCGCCAACTGTACGGAGAGAGCGGAGGCTTCAGGGTTGCGGCTACCCACCGTTCTCCTCCATCGGTGCTCACCTCGACCAACGAGATGTCTCTCGCTCCGGAAAAGGCGACCCCCTCTATTGCGTAGTGCGGACCGGCGATGACAGTGCCGTGACCGGGCGCATCGATCCAGGAAGTGGTCTTCACGACGGCCTCGTCGGTCCAGCCCTTCTGCGCATAGTATCCTTTATAGTCCCGATCGACGACCTCGATCTCCGTCAGCCATTGCACGCTTTTCATCCCATAGTGACCGGGCACGATCATGCGAGCAGGGAAACCGTGCGCGAGCGGCAGAGGCACGTCATTCATCCGATGCGCGATCAGGACATCGCCAGCCATAGCGCGATCGAACCGGATACTGTCGGAGAATCCATCGGCGGCTCTGAACACGATATCCACGGCGTCGGCCCGAACCGCGGCTTCCTCCAGGAGCCTGCGCAACGGCACTCCTTCCCATCGCGCGGTGCTGATGAACTCCCCGGCGACCGTATTGCCGACGCATTCAAGCGTGACGATCTGCGAAACAGCCGGCTGGGCGATGAGTTGGTCATACGTCACGGTCATAGGCCGCTCCACCAACCCCTTGATGGAGAGCCCCCAGTCGTTCACACGGATGGTCGGAGGGCTGCGATACGAG
The DNA here is from genome assembly GCA_964590845.1 of uncultured Nitrospira sp. Taxonomy (GTDB): domain Bacteria; phylum Nitrospirota; class Nitrospiria; order Nitrospirales; family Nitrospiraceae; genus Nitrospira_C. Next base: position 17,344 of record CAZPYP010000034.1, on the reverse strand, counting down.
GTGGTATAGAACTCGTGATTGGGGGTGATTGGCTTGGTCAGTTTCGGTTCAGCATGCCCGAACACACGCTCCAGCAGGCTCGCCAGACTTGGAGAAGGCAAAGCGGTTGCCAACAACAACCCGCCGGCGGCCTTCAAAAACAATCTACGGGATGGCCTGGGCATTGAATGACGTTACGAACGTTCTGCGAGAAGGTTCTTGATGAGTTGCTCTGTGTCCTGATAGCCCCCTTCACCAATCCGCACGTATCGAATCGTGCCCTGCTTGTCGATCAAGTACATCGCCGGCCAATAGCGGTTGCCATACTTGTTCCACGTCGAAAAGTCGTTGTCGATCGGCACGGCGAAGCGGATGTCGTGCTCCTTGATGTAGCGTCTTACATTGTCTATCTCGCGCTCGTGGGAAAACTCCGGCGAATGGACGCCGATCACGACGAAGCCCTGGTCTGCATACTTCTGATGCCACAGCTTCACGTACGGTTCGACATTCCGGCAGTTGTAGCAACCGAACGTCCAGAACTCGACCATCACCACCTTGCCTTTCAGATCGCTCAGGCGCAGCGGCTCACTGTTGATCCAGGTGGGGTTGGTGATATCCGGCGCTTTCATGCCGACCCCCGCGTTGGCGACGGCCGAGGCGAAAACGATCCCCATCAACAGCAGAGTCAGGCCGATTACGGTGCGATCGAACATGGTGCGCTCCTTCTTCATGCTACGCCCGTCGCGTCGCGGACGGATTCACCTCAGCGGGACAGGACCGCCTCCGGCGGTGCCTATCCCTACTTCGCAATGGCGATGGCCGGCGTCGGATACCGCGTCAGATCGGTGACCGTCATCTGGAATAGATTCGACAGCACGGCGAAGGCCTCCTGATTCCAGCTCGGCACCATGCCCTGGCTCACGGGGAACTTCCTGATCGAATAGTACCGATCATCGAACTGCACGGAGAATTCGTATCCGCCCGGCTGCCAAGTAGACTCTTCAATTTCGAGCGTCCTGGCCGGGTTGCGCACAACTGTCTTGGTACGCGAATCGGGCGACACCATCATTTCCGGTTCTTCCTCGATGCCCCGCGCCACGAAGCCGATGATCGCGTTCATACTGCGCAACAAGATCGAACCATGCAGGGGATACTCCCCGCCCGGGAATCCCGGCCGGATATCCACCATAATATAATCCGGTGGGTATCGCTGGGCTTCCTCGTGCAGCCTGCGCCGTTCCTCGTTGGACAGCCGCTTGACATCGTAGTTGGCGATGAGCAGTCTGCCGACCGCTTTGCGGCGCACGGTGTGGACCTTGCCCTCCTGATCGCCCTCCCAGCGGAATCCCTTCTCCAGCGCGGCGACGACTTCATCGGGATTCGGCGGGCGGTTCGTCCTGACGGTCTGCGACTCCTCGAAGAGGATCGGTTCGACGAACAGCTTCCGTTCTGCATCCAGGCCGGCCAAATGGAGGAGGCGGCGCCGAAATTCCGCATAACCCTCGCCCTGCGAGGGTTGGTTGAACAGCACACGAGGCCCCTCATCGGTTTCGATCGCGATACCGCGCGCCATGAGGCGCAGTACCATGTTGATGTCGTACCCCTGATGCACCAGAAACTCAAACTTGTCCTCGTCCAGCGGGCGCAGCACGCGCTTGGTGAACTCTTCGCCAGTGATCGGCACAATCGTGATCGTCGGGTTCTCTGCCACGCTGGCGCTGTATTCCAGGTTGATGGCCCGCTCGGCAGCTTCCGGCGCGCGGCCCAGCCCTCCGGAGATGCCGGCACTGGTTCGAAAGTCGAACGTGGCCGCCACGCTCGACACCGCCGTGAAATGCACGGGGCGATGGTGCCGCGCTCTAGCGATGTTCAGCAGAAGGAGGTCGGCCTCGACGTAACTCACCGTCCGGTCGTACTCGATCACCGCCCGATGCATCGCGATCGGCGACAAGCACCCGGTCAACAGAAGGACGGTTGAGGCTGAGGTTACGGCCGAGAGAATCCTCGTGAATACTTCGAATTGATTCCCCATCGTCCTTCCTCAGCCTTAACCTCAACCTTAGCCTCGTCCTGCTTCAAATTCCCGCGTACCATTCGTAGCCTTGGTCTTCCCAGTAGCCCCCTTTGCCGCCGCCGATCCCCTGGAGTGATTCCACCAGTTCAATCCGCTCGATGTACTTCGCCTGTTTGTACCCAAGCTGGCGTTCAAAGCGAAGCCGCAATGGCGCTCCATGTGGGATATCGAGCGGCTTGCCGTTCAGCTCGTAGGCCAGGATCGTTTGCGGATGAAAGCAGTCGGCCAGCGCGATGCTCTCATAGTACGAAACGCCTTCGTCGTCCACGTCGGCGCAATGGAAGACCGCGTACTTGGCGCTCGGCAAGGGTTCCACCTGCCGCAGGAGGTCACCCAATGGCACACCGGTCCATTTGCCGATCGCGCTCCATCCTTCCACGCAGTCGTGGCGCGTGATTTGAGTGCGGGCCGTCATCTCCTTGATGGCAGCCAGAGAGAACATCATGGGTTGGATCACAAGCCCGTCGATCATCACATCCCATCCCTCGAAGTTGCTTTGAGCCATCTCGGTATAGTCCTGGGTGCCGGGATCCGTGTTGCCATTGGCGGGGAAGACCTTCGAGATCTCCGCTTCGGAATATTCCTTGGCCAGGGCATTGGTCGGTGTGATAGCCCGCTGCACGATGTCGGTCAGTTTCTCCGCCTTGTTCAAGATGCCGGGAAACCAGCTGCTCTGCGTCAAGTTGTCGCACCCTGCCGCGGCGAGAAGGCTTGCCGCACCGGCCGTACCTTTTAAGAATGCCCGCCGTTCCATCGCGCGCTTATGTTCCATGGCTTGCTCCTTCATGCTTCACCACGAAATAGCCCGTGATCATCGATCTGATATTGTTGAAGAATCCCGTAAGCATGACTTGCGACACGTGGATGACGATGAATCCCACGAATGAGAAACAGGCAACGAAGTGAATGGTGCGCGCTGCTTGCCTGCCGCCGAAGAGATTCAGGAGCCAGGGGAAAGCCGTGTCGATCGTCGGCGACATCGTGAGCCCGGTCAGCACGATCACCGGGGCGACCACGAAGATCACGCCAAGGTACGCCAGCTTCTGGAGCACGTTGTACCGCTTCGCTTCGTCTCCTTTCGGATGGCGGAGGACGAGGTGGTCCCTCACGGCCTGAGGAATGTTCTTCAAGTCTTGCCCGCTCGGCAGCAGATCCTTTTTCACATGGCGGCTGACGAAGGCATAGGTCCCGAAGATCAGGCCGTTCACGACAAAGATCCAGGCGAAGAACAAATGCCATTGCCGACCCATCGCGAGCCACTTGGCGCTGGGCACGGTTGCCCAAGCGGGAAAGGCACGGGCTGATCCATTCGAGTAGCCGAGCACACCGGTCGTGTCGAACTGATGCCCGAGGATCGTCGTGACGCCGCGGATCTCGCCGTTCTCCGCTCGCATCGGGCGGATCGAGAGCAAGGGGTTGTCGCGGTCAGACCGGTCGCCCCAGTAGAGCGCCGGATGGGCGTTGAAAATCTGCAGGCCGCTCATGATCAGAATGAACAGGGCCGGCACGTTCAGCCAATGGCAGATCCTGATCAGAAGGCGATGGCGATAGACCTGCTCGATGATGGGCGTGGCTGCCGACGCCGCGGTTGTCTCGGCTGCCGGCATCAGGGGCGCCTCCGAGCGGCCTTGGCTTTCGAGCACGTTGGTCGGGATGTCCATCATATTGGCCATGGGGAACTCCTTCTGCGGCTGACGGCAATTCCTACCGCCTGGATGGAGGTATGTCAGGGGACGCGAGGGATTCTTACGAGGCGAAAGGGGAATTATTGCGTTACGTGGGCCGACTTGCGAGCTTCGGGCCAGTTCTGGTCGGCCTTATTGATAAAGCCGGGTATATCCAGGACCCAAAAGGCACGAACGGTACCGTTATAGTTGAGGTACAGCTTATCGCCGACGACGGTGAAGGCGGCTGGATCGATCGCGGCCTTGTAGCCCTTGGCCATCCCGAAGGCGCAGTAGCCGCCATATTGTGGGGCATACTTCGCCGGGTTTGCGTTGAACGTATCCCGATGGGCAGCGGAGGTGAAATGGAATACCGAACCTTGGGAGGTCGCGTGAAACGCCGGCAAGCCTTTCATCGGTTTCATCTCCGTGAAGTAGGCGACCGGATCGTAGCCACCGATCGCGACTCCATCGCGCTCGAAATACTCGCCGGCCGAAGCGGAAGCCACGACCGCAATCAACGAGTAGAGAGCCGCACAGAGTCTGATGATGCGGAGGATCATGCGATCCTCACTCGTAAGCCACATTGACGAACACTTTAATCGCGCTGCGTTCCATCGTGAGCGTCTGCATCATCTGTTGGTAGTTCTCAAGGCCCACCACCGGATGCGTCAAGAGCTTCGATAGCCAGCCGGGGAATTCCAACTGAGCCCG
>CAZPYP010000034.1:5737-12813 GCA_964590845.1 uncultured Nitrospira sp. | reverse complement strand
ACCCGCAGCACTTGCACCAACACGCCTCGGCCGTTTGGGACCTCATGAACCGACGGCTTCGGTAGTTCTGCAAGATGGATTGAGTCTGCTTGTCCGGGAATCACCGCCACAGCTTTCATGGTATTCATCTCCTTACTCACGCAAATCGGGCCATACCAAGTTTTTGCATGCTTTCGTCTTTATGCACTCGCTCGTCATAGCCGATCTGGCGGATCACGTCGGCCATCGTCGCGAAATCGCCGTAGTCCTTCTTGAACGCGCTCTCAAAGGGGATTCGGTCGAGTTCAGGATGCTCGCGGGCAAAGAGCATGTACTCATGTTCCGCGTGAGTTTCAAAATCCATGTTCAACCGGTAGCTCCATTCCGGCTTGATCACATAGAGGACCCAGCTGATTTGGTAATAGAAGAAGGCGATGATTTGTGGCGCCAGGCGGTGAAGCCAGAAGTGTTCCTTGATTCGGCTCTTGTGGATCCATTCTTCAAGAATCAGAAGATGCCACTGCTCATTGTCCTGCTGATGCCGGCTCTCGCGGACTCGGTCAAACACCCGCCGGGCAAAATCCTCATGCTCGTAGTGTTGCGTAATGGCGATGTAGGCGACATGTTCCCACGCTTGGTAAGGGACGCGGGCGATGACTTCGAGGACCTTGAACTTGCTCCAGCTTCTCGCGCGGCCATAGAGCAGATCCATCACGGCGAAGAGCGCCTTGGCCAGCCAGCCGTATCGCCGCGTGGGTTCGGCCAATGTTCTGGCCTGTTCCAGCCGCAGTTGTTCGCTGCTCAACTTCGTCATGGTGAGTGGCCTCTCCATGACTGGTAGTCGTGCAGCTGGAACAACCCTTACAGCGAATCAAGCGAAATGTGTGTGGGACGGCAGAGAGATAGGCTAGAAGGCGCCGGCCGCCTGTGCGTCCGAGATGAACTGGTCGATGCAGGCGTGCACGCCTTGTTCGATGATGAGGCCGCTCTTCATCCAGTCTTTGACTTGCTGCCGATTGTGATTACAGGTGGCCGTATAGGGTTGGCCGTCAGGACGCCCGACGGAAAACAACACGCGGATCTGAAACTGCTGTTCGTCTTCCCCGGCATAATCGAGGAAGAAGTGCTCAATGCTGCCGGTGACGATGCGGGCGGCATCGGGGCGAAGCTCGTATCCGGCGCGGACCAACTCGCCTTTGACGGCTGAAGCAAAGAAGGTGCTGATGTCCTGAGACAGATACAGCGATTCGAAGTCTTTGGACCCGGTTTCCAGTTCCTTTCGCTTCATCAGTCCGGTGGGATGGCCTGCATAGGTAAAGGTTGAAACGTGTACCGGCCCGTTCCCCTTCAGAGACGTGGACGCCCGGTAATCTAGATACAAGACCCTGGGGCAACCGGCGAGCAGCACAGCCGTCAATAGAAGGGCCGCCACTGTCTTGAATGCCCGAAACCCACCGCACGTACAAGTGAAGTTCATCACCGTCCTTCGTCGATCTGACAGGGAAACGGAAACCCGCGAGAGACTACGGCGCGGCTATGCGGCTGTCAAGGGTGGAAGACGGCGGCGGTGCCGCGATGGCGCGCCGAAAAGTATCGGCGAAGGTGCAGGCGGTTGAGGGCGGGAATCGACGCGCTGGGCACCAGGCGAGCACAGGCACTGACGAGCGCCAACTGCTTCATGTACACCCGGCAATGCGCGCAGGACGCGAGGTGCAACCCGCAGCGTACCTGCGTCAGGATGGGCAGCCGTTCATCAAGATAGTCGGTCGCTCGATCGGCCACATCTCGGCAGGTGAGACCGCTGGTGATCCACTGGGAAGGATGGTCTTTCATGAGGACTTTTCCGTTGATGGTGTCAACGGTAGGTCCGCCGATCGCCTCGTTTCTTACAGGCCCTCCGCGGAGTCGGCCCCAGCACCGAGCTCTAACCCAACGCCTGCTCCACAGCCGCACGCACGCGCTCACGGGCTCGGTGCAGGCGCACGTACAGATTGGTCTCCGTGATGTTGAGAAGTTTGCAGACCTCTCTGGCCTCGACCCCTTCCACGTCGCGCAGGATCAGCACGTCCTTGAGATTGGCCGGCAAGGCCTCGATGGCTTTGTTCATCGCCGACACCGCCTGCTGCGACGCCAGGAGCTTTTCCGGCGTCTGTTCGTCCCAGGGCTGAGGAGGAAACGCCCAATGGCCCGCCCATTCTCCGGACTGCCGGAATCGAGACGGATCGACCGCTTCTTCGGCTTCGTCGTCGAGCGACGTGAACGCGGAAAACGTGACGTGCCGCTTTTCCCGAACGCCGCGATCCTTGGCCTTGTGGATAAGGATGCCGAAGACCCAGGTCCGTAGCGACGACCGCCCCTCGAACCGATCGAGACCTTCGATGACCGCCATCCAGGTATCTTGCACGACCTCCTCCGCCACTTCTCGGTCCGCCACGTGCCCCATGGCCATTCGCACGAGCGCCCCGTGATGCCGGTTGACCAGTTCGTTGAAGGCGCTTTCGTCGCCGGCCTTCAATCTCGTGAGCAAGGACTGCTCTTCCTTCGCCAAAGCCATCCCTTTCTGGCGTGAGCTGTCCGGGGACGTCGTGGGTACTTCCAACTGTTGTCCATACGGCGTGGCGACTGAATTCATGACTGGCCTCCGATCTGCAGCAGCTCCGTCACAAAACCGGGAGCGCTCATGAGGGTAACGTGGTGACGGGGAAAGTTATGTAGGACTTCAACGCCTCTCCCGTCGACGAAATCGACCTGCGAGCAATCCAAGAAGACGGCCTTCTCCTGCCGGAGGTAGGACCGGCATTCCCCATCGAGGAGCGCCGCCCACTGTGCCGCGATTTTTCCTTCGAGTTTGAGCAACACGTCCGTACCGCTTTCTTGAACTTTTGTGATCTTGAGCATGCGGCCTACTCCCCTTGTGATGTCGTTCCTGCCGGACTCTTTCAGCAATGGCAATGCCACGCGAATGTACGTTCTGGAGAGAGATCGTAACCCATTGATGTCGTGAGCAATTGGCTGAACGGTCGGAGAGGCTGCGCCTGGTCGGAGCCACGAAGGCTTCCCAATATCTTGGGAACGTCACGAAATGTTGGGACGGAAATGGTGGAAACAACCGGCTTCTGAAAGAAAGCCGGCGAGAGAAGAAGGCGAGGTGCTTACTGAGGCTGGAACTCTCCGTGCAAGCCCTCGGGCACGGTCAGGTTGTAGGCTGGGTCGAGGGTCTCTTCCCAGCTGTCGTCGTGATCCCCGGAATAGCCCCACCCGCGCACGTACATCAGCATCAAGATGGGCTCGCCTTTGCTCTCGCCGGTGACACGACCGACGACGGTCATCCGAGCCCATTTCCGGTATCGCGCCGGCAACTGGTCCTTGCTGGCCGCCGTCACCCAAAAGTGCCCGGCCTCCGGACCTTCGTTGACGACCGGCCGATGGGGATGGTAGACCGCATCCAACGGGCGGTTCTTCAACCGCAACCACACGCGATCTCCCTCCTGATGCTCCTTGACGAGTACCCCGCCGAGAATGACCACCTTGTTCTGGTAGCTTTGGGGCGCGGCCGTCACCTGCGTCAGCGTGACCCCACGTTCCGCCTGCTCCGTGTATTTGGAGGGCAGTGGGCTGCAGGCCCAGCAGAACGCCAGAGCGGAAAACATACAGAGGGACATCCATCGACTGATACGCGTCATGGTCACCTATCCTACCCGAACGCCCCTACAGTTGTCCCAACAGCTCCTTGCGTTTCTGTTGGTACTCTTCTTCGGTGATCCGCCCCGTCTCACGCAGACGCTTCAGGCGGTCCAACCGCTCTTCCATCGACGCACGATCGGATGGCGGGCTGTCGGTCGTGGTCACAGACTTCGTGGCGCCGGCGAGTAACGGCCGGACGGCAATCGCCACTTCGACGGGGTCCGGATCCAAGCGCCGTTGAATCAGCCGGCCATCTTTCACCACTCGCTGATGGGTCCCGGCCGACACCTCGAAGGTGCGACCGGTCGCCGGCCGCAGGGGGTCGGCGACAAGACGCTCCCTGATACTGTCCATCGTGACTGCGAACCCGTGATTCGCGAGGACGAGGTGGAGTTCCCCCTCTCGCGCGAACCATCCTCCGGTCGTCATCTTCATCACGCCAGTCGCCTCGCGCTCCGTCAGGCCGAAGACGACGAGCTCCCCCGGTTGGGCTTGAGCGAACGCCTTGCTGAGCATCCCGCTCAAGATCGCGCGGTCTTCGGGACGAAAGGCGGGCTGGTCCGGCTCACGTTTGGTAAACAGCAAGAATATGCTGGTCGTGTTCTGCACCTTGACGCTGTCGAGAATCAGCCCCCACTCTTGGGGACTCAACGACAGAGGATGGGAGAATGCGCCTGGACCCGCGGGCTGAGCCGAAGAGGGAGCAGCTTGGAGCCGGACGAACCGATCGGGTTCCTCGCAGGAACCGCAGACGATTCTCGTCTCGGGGAAGGAGGCGGAACACCCGGCCAGCAGCGCGAGCAGCAGGCCGCATCGGGCGACAGTCGGGCGACGGAATCTGGATGGCGGAGTTCTCATACGCACGTGCGCCCCTCGGTTTTCACCGAGAGGCGCATGATCGTACCGGCTTCGTTTGAGGCTTGTCTACTTGGCCGGGAACGTGAAGTCCATCTGAAGCGTCTCGCCCGCTTTGACCTCGATGTCCTTGCTGATGGTGTGCGGATCGCCGTAGACCGGCCTGCCACTCTCGGTCTTCACGATGTCGTATCCCTCATGCCAGGCGATCAACTTGTACTTGCCGGGAGGAATCTGATCAATCGTGTACGCCCCCTTGGCATCGGTCGTGGCGAAGTACGGGTGGTCGAAGCCCGCCATCCAGCCGTTCATGCTCGTGTGGATCTCGCATTGGTACCGGAGCCCCACTCCGATGACGCGTTTGAAGTGTTCGTCGGTTTCCATCTTGGGAACGGGCAAGGCGATGTTGAAGAGCGTCGCATGGTCGGCGGAAAAGCCATGCGGATTGTGCAAAATGCGATCGTAGTTTTCCAGCGCGATCGTCGACGTGCGGACGAAGGGCCACACGTGCTCCTCGAATTTGCAGGGCTCGCTGTCCGGCCGGCTGGCATCTTTACCCATGTGTAGCCAATATTTCTTCTCCGGTTCCTTGCCTTGCGCCACACTCTCCAGATAGACGAGCACGAACTTGACGCCCTTACTGGCCGCATCGACCTTCAACGCCGGAGAAGGGGTCGTCGGCCCGCAGGTGCTTGTATCGCTGTTGACCTTGAGAGGATCGAGCTTCGGCACGTCGCCTTTCCAGGTGGCCGTCCCCTTGATCGTCCCGCCGTTTTTCACGTCGACGACTTGATAGTCAGCCCAGGCGGTCGCCGTCATGCCCAACGCGGCCATGGCAGCCAGAAACCAGATGAATCTCTGTCCGGTGCGAATCATGGAGGCCTCCTTCGTTACACGCTTACAACGCGAAGTCGAATCCCGTAAAGAACATCTGTCCGATCACATCCTGTCCGAAATCCCCCGTTGACCTGGTTCGGAACCAGTTGAACTCCGTGTGCCACGCGATGTCGGTCCGGGCCGAGAAATGCAGGTAGTAGCGGGCCATCCAGGTATGCGAGTCGACGTTATTGTAGTTGCCTTGGAACGTCCGGTTGCCCTGTTGTTCGTTGCGGATCACGTCGTACCGATAGAGGAACAGCCAGTTCGGCGCGTCGAAAAACGGCAGCGAGTTGGGATACCAATCCAACTCTGCAAATCCGCCGTTCCACTTGGCGGTCTGCCGCTGTGCGACCGGGTTCTGCACCATCAAATCCTGACTGTCCTCCGCGTGGATGAACGCGCCGAAGAGATTCCACTGCCCGTCATACGTGACGCTGCCGTCGATCGCGAAACGGCTGAACGTGCGGCCCGTGCCGGATGTCCCGTTCGTGCCGGTCGTGCCGCCTCCGGGGTTGAACGGATTGGCCACGGTCGGCGCGTCGCCGACCCAGCCCGACAGCCCGATTCGATGCCCGCTCACGATACCGTAGCCGTTGAACGACTGCGTCAGGTGGCCGTAGAAATAGCCGCCGCGGCCGCCGCCGCCCGCGCCGCTGCCGGTGCCGGTGACGTTCGAGAAGTAGTTCAAGGAGTACCGGAAGAAGCCGTCGGAAAACGCGGTGGGCTTGATCCCGGCCAACTCGACGCCGTTGGCGCCCTGTTGCAAGGAGCGAAGCGACGCGTTGTTGTAGCCGTTGCTGACGTTGGTGTTGCCGGGAAAATTCGCCGACGTGTAGGGATTGCCCGCCGTGTAATTGTAGATGGCGATCGGGGTGTTGAGCTGCGTGGGGTTCCTGAACGCGCTGAACGGCAATTCGGGCTCGTACTTTCCGACCTTCATGTTCAGCAGATAACTGTCCTGCGTCGGCCCGCCGAGAAACCGCTCGAGATTGGTGAACTTCACGAAGGCCAACGGAAGATCGCCGCCCGCTTGCGTCGTGCCGAAGTTGGCGCCGTTCAAAGCCGGCGCGAACTGGATGCCATACGTGATGTTCTTGGTCAGGACGCCGTAGGAGAGGAATTGCAGCGTGCGGTACCCGAAGCTGCCGGTAGTAACGTTTCCGCCGCCCTGGCCGCCGCCTTCCGGTCCGTACGTCTGAGTCCGGTACCCGACCGCGCTGCGCAGCGACACCGGCCAATACCCCATCGTGATGCCTTCGTAGTCCGGCGCATCGTTGTCCGACCCCAGCTGATAGCCGTGGTCTCGGAACTGATTGCCGAAGTCGTTCAGTTTCGGGAATCCCGGCACGTGGCAGACATTGCAGGCAAAGTTGTACTTACGCGCGAACGCGGGGATCGCGTTGGCTTTCGGCGCCAGCTGGCACCATTCGTAACTGACGAAGGCGATCAGCGCGACGGCAATGAGCACGACGCTGCGTGGAGTAACTCGCGTAATCCGTGACATGGTCCATCCTCCTTACGCCGGGCCCCGTGGGCGGCGGCGCCCAACTACTGCCAGATCACTTAAAGGTGCAGAGCGTCCGCAGATAGGCCACGACTTTCCAGGCCTGCGCCTCGCTCAAATGGTGGGGAACCTGATCCACCATGGCGGTGCCGGGCACGCCGTGATCGAGGACCCA
>CAZPYP010000034.1:0-5637 GCA_964590845.1 uncultured Nitrospira sp. | reverse complement strand
TGTTCGGGCACGCGAGGTTCAGTCGGATGTTTGTGTTGGGCGCACGAAACCAACCCCAACGATGCCGCCATTGCGATGCAGAGAAAGGAATGAGGAAGGTTGGGTGGGATGAGCATGATGGACCTCCTCTGAACGGCCCTAGGTATAGCCCCGAGGGGCCGAAGAATAAATCATTGCTTCTCCCTTAGCAAGACCAGGATCGAGCCGCGAATGCGCCTGTGGATAACTCGTCCATCGGGCAAACCAATAGCGACGCGAAGCGAGGAACGTACAGAGTCATGGTGGGGTAGAAAATGGAGCTATTTCCCGGGCGTAGTGAACGAAGGATTCAGAACGCGTTCCGAGACGTCCTGCCGAAATTCCGTGAGCACGAGGCGCAGGGCTTGTGTCAGCCCCTGCGCCAGGTGGTCCGCCGAGGAATCGCTCAACGGCACTTCCTGACGATAGGAACGGCGCAGCACCACCTTTCGTTCGTCCGGTCCGCTGAAAAGATGGAGATCGATCCCGAGAATCGCCTTTGGCTGTCCGGACCGGCGAAAATCACCGTAGAGCTCGGTAACGGTTCCCTCCAGCACAAGGGTCGGCTCCACGTGGTTGGTCCCCATGAGCACGAACTGAAAGAGTCCCGTACCGGATACCCATTCCGTAAACTGTTGTGTCAGCATCGTTCCAGGCGCCACGAACCATTCATTGTAGTAGTCGCTCTCATACTGCAAATCCGCCGTTCGATAGACCATGGCACGACCGGCAAAAAACGGGGCGACACGAAATCGATTGATTTTCAAGACCTGGGGCTCGGGAGACGAACCGGAACTGTGTCCTTGCGAGGCGCCGGCATCTAGGACGAACGACTTTTTCTCCGGATAACTTTTCGTCAGGCTGACGCAGCCGGCCAGCGTCAAGCCGGTCATCACCACCACACCCAAGGAAGACCGTATAGGTCTCATCGCTTTACCGCCTGTGAGTGCGGAGGCGGCTCGCCGAAGAGCACTTGAGACGGATACTTCTCGACCGCCTTGGTGAGGTACCGCAGTTCCTCCGACACCGACCGCAGGTTGTCCAGCACCTCGTCAACCGTGTCGCCCTTCGCGGCCAGCAATTGATCGACCCGCCGGAGGCTCCGGTTCAGCCGCGCCATCGTATCCGGCAACTGCGCCATGCCTTCCCGCACATCTTTCGCCGTCTTGCTCAAGTCTCCGGCCGTGCGGCGGATGTCCGCCATCGCCACCGACGAATCTCTGAGGGCTCTGGCCAAATCCGGATTGTCGAGCACCTTCCTCGCCTCCAGCATGGTCCCGCGCAGCTCGACGATGGCTTGCTTGGCCTCAGCGCCAAGGTGTTCGCCGCGCACGTCTTTGACCAACTGGCTCGTCGAGGTCAGCACTTCGTCCAGATCCTTGGTGAGTTTTTCGATATCGATCTGGTCCAGTTTTTTCGCGATGGCCCGCAGTTCGGTACCCAACTCGGTGATCGTGCTCGGCGCGGAAGGAATGTAGGGGGTGTTCGACGTCCAAGGGAATTCGATCGGCGGATATTTCTCCGGATCGAGGAAATCGGATTCGATGTACAGCACACCTGTAATGCCCTGAGATGCTAACCGAAGCCGAAACCCCGCGTCGGCCGCCATTTTCATTCGTTTATCCATATCCTCTTCCAGAAATTGCCCGGTGGCATCCGGCCTGATCGACATGCGCACCACGACGGTTCCGCGAAACGGGAACATGTTATTGGCGGAATAGGCAGACCGATAGACTTCCCGAGCGAGCTTGATGGACTCGACCTTGCCGACCCGGACCCCCCTAACACGAACCGGCGCGCCAACCTCAAGCCCCTGCACCGATTCATGAAAATAGGTTTCCACCTCGACTTTGCGCTCGAAAAACTTTCCCGCTCCAAGCACGACGATGCCTGCGACCGCAATAGCGGTGGCCGTGACGACAAACAGCCCGATCTTGAAGTACCGTGCTTTCTGAGTCATAAATCCGCCATCAGCAAACAGCGTTCAGCCGTCGGCTCAAGAGTGGGAAGATGCCATCGCTCCATGAGTCGCCTCGCCGTCATCCTCACGTCTTTTGCGGGCAGCTGATCGCTGAACGCTGACTGCTCGGCTTCATCCCGCCACGCCAGCCTCACGATTGAAAAACTGGCGCACCCACTGGTTCGTCGAGTGGTCCCGCAAGTGCTCCGGGGCCCCTTCCGCAACGATATTCTTGGTCTGTTTGTCTAGCATGATGACCCGATCGGCGATCGCAAAGATGCTCGGAAGCTCGTGGGTCACCACCACGAACGTGATACTGAGATGTGCGGCAAGACTCAACACCAACTGATCCAATTCGGCGGATGTCACCGGGTCCAGCCCGGCCGAAGGTTCGTCCAGGAACAGGATTTGAGGATCCAGCGCCATCGCCCGCGCGATGGCGGCCCGTTTGCGCATGCCCCCGCTGATCTCGTCCGGCAATTTGTTCGCCGCGGGCCCCAGCCCCACCAGCTGCAGCTTCATCAGAGCGAGGCGGTCGATCGCCTCGTCCGGCAGGTCGGTATATTCTTCGAGCGGCAGACGTACGTTCTGCAAGAGAGTCATCGATCCGAACAGCGCCCCCTGCTGGTACATGACCCCGATATGCTTCAAAATATCCAATCGCACCGGCCCTTCCGCGGTGACGATGTCCCGCCCGTCGATGAGGATCGAGCCGGCTGTCGGCTGGTAGAGCCCGATCATATGTTTGAGCAGCGTGCTCTTGCCGCAGCCGGACCCCCCGAGAATGACGAAGACTTCGCCTCGATACACGTCGAAGGACAGATTGTCGAGCAGCACCTGCCCGTCGTAAGCTGCGGTGAAATGCCGGACTTGGATGATCGGCGTGCGCGCGTCGGCCATTCGTTTCCGCTCAAATGCCGAGGTAATAGAACACGACCGCAAAGACCCCGTCCACCAATGTGATCAGCACCAGTCCGCTCACTACCGCCCTGGTCGTGGACTCCCCCACCGCGCTGGCGCCGCTCTTCGTCTGCAATCCGCGCAAGCAGCCGATGGCCGCGACCACGATGCCGAACACCAGCGATTTTCCCAATCCGCCGATGATGTCGCCGGCCGTCACCGCCGATTTCACCTGAATGCCATAGGTCACGAGCGGAAAGCCGAGCGACAACATCACCACCGCCCCACCGATGAGCCCGAGCAACGCGGCAAACACCGACAGCAGCGGCGTCATCGCGACGGCGGCGATCACGCGAGGCACGACGAGGAATCCCACCGGCTCCATCCCCATCGTCGCGAGCGCATCCAGTTCTTCGCTGACTTTCATCGTGCCCAGTTCTGCGGCGAAGGCGGAGCCGGACCGTCCGGCCAGGATGATGGCGGTCAGCAACGGACCGAGTTCGCGGACCATGGACAGGCCGATCAAGTTGGCCACATAGATGTCGGCGCCGAATTGCCGCATGGGAATGGCGGACTGGAACGCCATGATGAGCCCGAGCAGAAAGCCCAGCAGCGCGACGATCGGCAACGCGTTGACACCGGCCTGCTCCGCCGCGCGAAAGGCATCCTGCCACCGCACGATCGCCGGCCGCCCGGCCGCCCGGACCAGCGCAAGGCTGAGTTCTCCCACGAAGGCGACCAACGCTACCAGGTCCCGCCAGATCAAGACGGCGGCAAACCCGATCTGTTCGATGGAAGACAAGGGCCGAGCCGATGGTTCCGGGCCATGGCCCGCCGATTGCCCGTAGAGATCCAGCAACGCTTGATAGGCGGGAGCCAGCGCATGAATTTCACAGGCCGCGTGCCGATCGACCTGATGGCGTCGCAACTCCAGCAAGAGCGCCACACCGGCGCCGTCGCAATAGGCCAGATCCGAGGCATCGATAATGAGGCGGCGGGGTTTGGCGTGATGTAGAAGGGCCACGGCTTCGCGCCAGGCTTGTCCCGTCGTGCGCGTGTCCAAGGAACCGGCGATCGCGAGGGAAAGTCCGCCACCCGGGACCGGCGAGGCCTGGAGCGCCACGCCTTCTGCCGTCTCTGCTGGACCGAGGGTCATCGGGCTTGGCCTCCCACTATCGGTCAGCGCCGAATTGTACGGGAGACTTCCTCGGTGATTCAACTGAAGGCTGGCGCACGCCTCTATCACTTTACCGGGGATTGAGGTAGCTTCTCGCTGGGGCCGGATGGCACCCATTCGAACGATGCGTATCACCGTTGCCTGCTTGAGTCTCGCGCTGCTGCTCTGTCTCGACCGAGCGGCGGCCGCCTTCGATTGGGTACCGACCGACGACGAGATGATGCGGTACCGCGAGAGTTGGAATCCCCCGACGCACGGAGCCATCTATACGACCAGCGCCGACGTGGTTCGTCGCGGTCAGTGGTTCGTGCGAGCGTACGTGCAAGGCCAGATCGGCAGCGGAGAGTTCGAAAACAATCTCTCGTCGAAGAGCACCGCCGCGCCGTTCAGCCCGAACGCCGTGGCACCGGCCGCGATCCTTTATTATGGACTCACGCGGGACGTAAGCGTTGGGGCGGGAGTGTCGGGCGTCTATTGGCATTCCGACAATGCCGATGCCGACGGACGGACCTCCGGCGCCGGGATCGGCACGACGAGTCTCATCATGAAGTACCGGCCGATCGTTCAAAATCCTGACTCTTGGCGCCCCTCGGTGGCGTTCTACAGCCGACTCTCGCTGCCGACCAACCGCTGGTTGAACACGCCGGAGATTCCCGGTGGCTTTACACCCCTGTCGCGTGTGCCGTCGAGCCGCTTCGGCGCCATCGCCATTACCGAAGGCATCTTGTTCCGCAAGAACCTTGCACCGTTTCGCATTAGCGGAAATCTCTACTACTCCTACAATGCGCCTGGCTCTGGATCGGAGCCGGGCAAAACGGTGTACGGCGGCGACTTGATCAATACCCATCTGGCGATTGAACACGTGCTGGATGAAAACACGGGGTTCGGGTATCTCATCGAAACCACCACGTTGCACCAGTTGGGCACCAGACTGGACGGCCATCCGACGAACACCACGCCCAAGGCCTTCTCGCTTGTCGGTATCCAGCCCGGCTTGGAATACACCTTCTCACGCTACGAGTCGGGCGCCAAACTGGTCGGCGCCATCGGTTGCATGTTCACCGTCGCAGGGCAAAACGACATCAGAGCGATCTATCCCAATATCAGCTTCAAATACTTCTTCGATCAATACTGATGAGGCACCGTTCGCTCATACTCGTGCTGACGGTGGCGACGATGGCAGGCGCCGCCGCGTCCCTCGCCTTCGACTGGATTCCATCCGACGAGGAACTGGCCCGTTACCATCAAAGCTGGAATCCCCGCACTCACGGGGCGAACTACTCGGAAGATGCGGATCTTGTGCCGAAAGGTCAGTGGTCGATCCGTGCCTACGTGCAGGGGCAGATCGGCCACGGCAACTTCGAGAATCAATCGCAGACACGCGCCAACGCCACGCCCTTCAGTCCCGATGCCGTCGAGCCGGACGTCATCGTCAATTATGGCCTGACCACGTATCTCAATGTGGAGCTTTCGATGTCGGCGATCTACTGGCGGTCCTCCGCGGCGGATGCAGACGGCCGAAACGCGGGCGCAGGCATCGGCACGACCGGCGCCATCGTGAAATACCGCCCGATCGTCCAGG
>CAZPYP010000033.1:0-21016 GCA_964590845.1 uncultured Nitrospira sp. | reverse complement strand
GTGCGATAGCGGCTGAGCAGGACGCGCACGTGCAGTTTGTACCGTTTGCCTTCCAGGTACTCGAAGAAGTCGTCGATTCCCTCGAAGGATTTGTCTCCGGACCACAACAGCCGCTGTATGTCCTTCGACAACAGTCGGAACGGCGTGGTGAGATTCACCCCTTTGCGTTTCATGGCGAGCAGCATTTGCTTTTGCCACCAGTCGGTTCCCGGTTTGCTCCAGGGCTCGATGGCTCCTTGCGCCAGCGACTTGCTGTGATCCGGAATGACCAGCTCAGGGTCGTACCGCAAGACGTTTCCGAATCCCTTGCATTCCGGGCATGCTCCCAGCGGATGATTGAAGGAAAACGAGACGGGACGTGGTCGGTCGAAGGTGCGCCCGCACTGTTGGCAGAGAAACTTCGTGCTGTAGGAGAGCACGCCTTGTCCCATCACCTCGACGGCGCAACGCCCATCTCCTTCGCGAAAGGCGGTTTCGATCGCCTCGGTCATCCTGCTCCGGTTGTCCGCTCGGATCACCAGACGGTCGAGCACGATGTGCGTCGACGGGTATCCACGGAGCGCGGTGGGAGTCGCATCCTGCAGATCGAGAATCTCCTCGCCGGCCTTCAGTCTGGTGAATCCTCTGGTGAGGAGGGACTGAATGAAGGAGGCGTCAAGGTTTCCTGACGGCAGGGGAAAGAGAATCATCGCCCGCCCGTCCGGATGTGTTTCCAAGAGGTCGTCGACCACCCTGTCGGGATGGAACGATCGGGCCTCCCGGTGGCAGTCGGGACAGATCGGCCTGCCGATCTTGGCGAAGAGGAGGCGAAGCAGGTCGGCGATTTCCGTGGCCGTTCCCACGGTCGAACGGGCCGTCCGAACTTGGTTTTTCTGCTCGATCGCAATGGCGGGGCGGACGTTCAAGATCCGATCGACGTCGGGGCGGGCGACCTTGTCCAAGAACATGCGTGCGTAGGTGGACAGCGATTCGACGTATCGCCACTGGCCTTCGGCGTAGAGCGTGTCGAAGGCGAGCGAAGATTTGCCGGACCCGGACAGACCTGTGACGGCGGTCACTTGATTGTGGGGAATGCGGAGCGACACGTTCTTGAGATTATTTTGCCGCGCGCCCTCGACGATGAGATCGTCTGGGCCTGAATGGGACTGCAGGGGCTGTGTCACGTCGCCGTGGCTCCGGATGGTAGACCGGTTATCCTAGCAAGGGAGAAGAGGTGCTTCAATCGGGAGCGACCCGTTCCAGGCTTTCCTTGCCGGCTCGAATCGAGGTTTGTCTTGGGGAATGCGCATCCAAGTGAGAGGATGAGGCCGTCACGACAGCGAGGGCTGCGAAGGCGTAAAGGACGACGCCTCTCATGAACCACTCTTCCGTTCCCACCGACTACCTGCAACTCGGCCGTCAGTTGGCGCTGCTGCTTGGAACCAGCCTTGAAGGTCCTTCCGGCGAGGCGCTGAAGGAGCTGGCTCGGGCCTACGATCCATCTGCTAACGAATCTCGGATCAGTGCCGAAGTGTTCCTATTCCATAAATATTTGATCGTCCAGTCCTGTGTCGGCATGTTTCCGGAGTCCCACGTGGAAGGGGTGATCGGCGGGCTCTTTGCCGCATTGAACGAACGGGCGACGGGCCTGGATTTCAGCCGCGAGCGGCAGCAAGCCATGGAACAGATGTGGCAGATGCGTGCCAAGCAATTCGACCGGCCGTTCTCACGCGACCGGGAACATTTTTTGAGCGAAGCGCAGGATGGCATCTACTGGAAGCAGTCGCTGACTCAGTTTTGTCGGAACGTGCGAGAGATCGAGCAGCCTCCGGATATTTGGGCGGGGGGCCACGGCCCGTCGCATAAGGCCAGTGCGACGGTCACGGATACCATCGATCGGCTCGTGTCCGCCATGGGCGAAATGAGCCGCCTCCACTTCGGTTCAGCCGCCTGAATCGCCGAAGATACTCGGCGAGAGTCGCCTGAGTCACAGGATGGTGAGGCTGGTACCCCTACGAACCAGGGCCCCTATCGCAGCATGAGCTTAACGAGCCCGACGCAACCCATGTACAGGATGAGGGCGAGCGCGGTGGTCGGCCAGAAGCCCATTCGTGGGACTCCGACGATCATCGACAACACATACACGATCCAGGGTGGGACGAACCACAGGAGATTCTTCGCGTAGCCAACCAGCGAATCGTTGCCGCCGTTCAGATAAATCAGAACAAACGTTGCCCCCGTAATGGCCGGGAAGGTGCTCGCGAAGGCGGCCAAGAACGATCGCCCTTGCGAGCCAAGATAGGTCGAGAGGCTCACGATCGTGCCGCCCAGCAGAAAGTAGAGCACATACTTTCCGGCCTCACCCATTTCAACCGCTCTCCTTGGTTAGATAGACAGCGCGTGGCGGACGGCACTATACATCACCATGACCTCGATTGCATGGGCGACCACCGTGGCACAAAGATTACGGCATCTGAGCCAAAGCCAGCCCCAGACCAACCCGTCCCACAGCGCAATCCAATGGAGCTCTTGGAATGTCGAGGTCATGAACGGATCGAACGTGAAGGTCGATGCGCTGATCAACAGAGCGGCGGGCGACAGTCGCTGGAGGGCCGGGTCTTTAACAATGCGGGCTTCAAGAGCCGCCAGCCTCCCGAGGAGAAAGCCTCGGAAATTGAGCTCCACAAATAGGGCAATACCGCAGATGAACCAAGGCAGCATGATGAAGAGCGGAATCTTCGCATGGGGCGTTTGGGTCAGGAAAGAAATGTCATAACCCATGGAGGGGAACAGGCGCAGGATGACCCAGCTGTTCAAGAGACCCAAGACCAATCCGGTGAGGAGCCCGAGTTTCACTCCTTGCGGAATCTTGGCCGGTTCGCTCCCGAGTCTCTGCAGAATCGAATGGTTTCGGCTCGCCCATAGCGCGAACGATGCATAGGCCACGGTCTGTGGCAAAAACTGAACGAGTGTCTGGGATTGAAATCGGTCCGGGAGGGCGTAATACCCAAAGGTGGCGGCGATGGGGAGCAGCGCCAACGCCGCTCCCCACTCTCTGTCCTGAGTCCCGCTCGGCGGGAAGCCTGACTCAGGTGTCGCCATGGGCTGCTATTGCAGCTGAAGATTGTAGCGGTCGAGCGTCGTGGCCTTGTGGCGTTCGAGGTTCGAAAGGGACTTGTTATAGTCCACGATCGCGCGCAGTTCGTTCCCCTGGGCGGTCGCGAGGTCGCGTTGGAAATCCAGCACGAACCGCGTGGTGCTCAGGCCGACCTTCAACCGTTCCTGCTCGGCCTGTAACTGTTTCTCCGCCATGATCCGCGCCGACCTCGTCGTTTCAATCCGCTTGAAGTCGGTCTGCACGCGCCGCACTGCTTCTCGCACCCCGACGATGATTTGCTGACGAACACTCACCAGCGAGGCTTCGGCGTTCTTGCCTTCCATCTGGCGTCGGTTGTACGTGCTCCAAGCGGAACGATTGCCGAGCGGATAACTCAACACGAGCCCGGCGCCATAGTTGTAAAAGTCCCCGCTGAAATTGCGGTTCACCGAGTCGGGATAATCCTTGCCGAGGCCGGCCATTCCCATCGTGCCCTGAAACGATAGAGTGGGCAGCAATTGGTTCTTGGCAAACTTGGTATTCAAATCGCTCGTGTCCACGTTCTTCTTGGCCTGAACGATTTCGGGGCGTCGGTCGATCGCGATATCGATGGCCTCTTGCAAACTGAGCGGTTGCAGGGCGACGACCGGCTGATCTTGCGGCGTCAGGCGCATGTCCAACCTCAGTTCGTCTTCGCCGGGGTTCAACAGACGTCGTAACTGGTCTTCTTGATCGCGGATCGCTTTTTCTGCGACCAAGATCTGCTCCACGCGAGAGGCCACGGCCGCTTCGGCTTGGAGCACGTCGACGATCGACATGACGCCGGCTTTTTGTTTGGCGCGGTTGGTGGCGAGCAGTTCCTGCGCGGCCTTCAACGCCGCCTCCGCCACTTTCAAGTTGTCGTTGGCGAAGACGACTTCCCAATAGGTCTGTTCCACCGTGGCCAGGACGGTCAGGACGCGGTCGCGGAAAACGTGTTCTTCGACCGTCGCGTTGTTCTGGGCGATGCGGATGAACGTTTTGTTCACTTCCAAGCCCGCGTTGCGGAGCAACGGCTGCGTCAGGGTCAAGGCCAACCCTCCGGTCCAGGCCGGATTGAAGAGGAAGCCGGTGGCGACGTTTTGATTGACGTTCGTCCGTGCCGGGCTGTAGTTCAAATCGACGTTACCGCCGGTCAACAGATTGGTGGTGGCGTCCATCGTCACGGAGTGATTGCGCTGGTCGAAGGTCTCGACGTTGTTCAAGGTCCCGCCGGTTCCGCCGAAGACCGGTCGGTTCAGCGGATTGACGGTGCGATTGTATTGTCCGTTCACGCTCAAGGTCGGATCGAACTTGGCCTGCTCGACGACTATGTCCGTCAGCCGGCTGTCTTTCGTCTGTCGGCTGATGCTGATATCGAGATTGTTCTTCAAGGCTCTGAGGGCCGCGTCGGTCAGGGAAATCGGTTCGCGGCGCTCGGTCGGTTGGCCCCGGCCGGGATCGTCCGCTGCCGTGCTCGGCTGGACGGTCAGGATGAGGCAGAGTGCCATGATCGGTAGCAATGGCGGCCAGTGGCCTGAGATGCTTCGGTGATGCATAACTCCCCCTTTGGTCGACAGCGGCTTCTGGCTCATACTATAATCACTTCATGCGGTACTGTCATGGACTTCTTCACATGGATGGACTCTGGTTGAGAGCGACATGGCTCTTTATCGGTCTGTTAACGATCCGTTTCGAGTTGCCGGCTGCGGCTCAAACGGTCTCCAGCGTCCGTTCATTCGACGGCGGAGTCGCGCCGCTGTTCAATCTGACCGGTCCCGGCAATTTGTATATCGATAACCAAGGCACGCAAGGTTATCTGTACACGCCCGGCCAAAACTTCGAGTCGTTCAGTTTTCGAAATCCTACGACTGGACAAGCCTGGAGCGGGGCGGTCACGACGTTCGGCCCCCAACTTTCCATCGGCTTGATCCAAGGGGCGAACCAGGTCGGCTCTCCGATTGTGTTGCCCGGTCCCCCACGCCGCACGCCGCCGTTGCCGCCAATACAGTCGACGCTCATCGACGAAATCCCCTAGCTCCCACGAACCTGCCCGGCGTCATGCGTTTCTCATGGTGCATTGGCCAGCTGCCAGGCAAGCGCCAATACGTAACGCGCGACGGTCCGTAGGATTTCAGGATTGAGCGTATCGACGGTATCGGTGGGCTGGTGGAAGTGCGGATGTACGCCGCCGCTGACAACCGTGATCGTCGGGACGCCCGCTTCCTTAAACGGCACATGGTCGCCGCCCGGAAAGAATCCGAACAGATCCAGACGATCGGCTACGCCTGCCGTCCGACCGGCCTCCATGGCGGCGGAGTTCGCGATCCCCGTCACGCCTACCGTGAGCCTCCCATTGCCGATTCCGGCATGATCCACATTGATCATGGCGAGCGTCTTCGGCAGCGGGACGATGGGTTGGGAAATATACAGCCGAGAACCGAGGAGCCCTTGCTCTTCGCCGCTGAATGACACAAACACGATGGAACGCTTTGGAGCGGCCGGGGCCTGGGCCAGCAGGCGGGCGACTTCCAGGATGACGGCGGTGCCGGAGGCATTATCATCTGCGCCGGCGAAGAGCAGTCCCGCCTGTTGCCCAAAGTGGTCTCGATGTGCGCCGATTACAATCGCGTCCATTCCCGTGCCATGTCCCCGGATGATCGATACGACGTTGTACAATGTCCCTTCGCTGATCTGAGAGCTCCACGTCATGAGAGCAGTCACGCCCGTGTCGAAGGACAGGGCCCCGCTGGTCCGGTTCAACTCGCCCTGCAACGAGGACAGGGTCCTGTTTCCGCCGCCTCTTGCCCGCACGATATCCTCTGCCTGATCCGTGCCGATCCAGGCTCCCGGCAATTGCAAGACGGGATCGAGCGTTGAGTAGAACGCGCTGGGACCTGCCGTCACGCCCCGGCGTTGTTCGTAGGCAGTCAGGAGAGGGCCGGTTGCGGTGAGGTAGCCTACCGCTCCCTTCTGTTTGGCGAGCCGTTCCTTGTCTCCATGCGCGGCCGGTCCTTTGTGGCTGTCCGGTTTGCCCCGAAGGAACAGCACGATCTTGCCGTGCACCTCGACGCCGGCATAGTCCTGGTCAGATAGCCCATAACCGACGAAGACGATCGGCGCCCGCAAGTCGGCCGGCGGCGAATCGAGCACCGGCAGAAATTCGCTGCCCGGTTGCAGGGTGGGAGGAGAGGAGGGGGGCTCGAATCGAAGCAGGGGCTGGGATGGAATGGTCCGCACCATCACTGGAGCAGTCTGTTTCCATTCCTGTCGCGGCAGTGGATCTGTCAGACTCTCTGGAGGTGCAGCCGGCGAACGGTGCAACCGAAGTTGCGCGAACCGGTCGGCGAAGAATGCCGCCGACGCCATGTCTTGCGGGCTGCCGGTCTGCCGGCCGAGGAGCTCCGCTCCGCTCAGTACGGCGATGTCCTCCAACATCCGTTCGGCTGAAATGTCGTCTACCGCGCTAGAAAGCCAAGCGTGGCTCTGGAGAGAGTCGAGCGGGTCGGCGAAGGAGGGGCGCGGGGACGTGAAGACCAGGCACAACGAGAGAAGCAGAACGAGAGGGTCTTTCATACGGCCTCGATCGACGGGGAGCCTGCAAGAGGTCCACTATAACACGGGGATCCCTTGCGGAGCTGCGGTTGCAGGGGAGTATGAGGCACGGTACTATGCGCCTCCGTTAAGGGATCGAGACGGAAGGGAATCACCAGCATGCCGAATCGATTGAGCGGCGAGGCGAGTCCGTACCTTCGTCAACATGCCGACAACCCGGTGGATTGGTACCCTTGGGGCGAAGCCGCGTTGTCGCGCGCTAAAGCCGAGAACAAACCCATCTTGTTGTCGATCGGATATTCGGCGTGCCATTGGTGCCACGTTATGGCGCACGAGTGTTTCGAGAACCCTGCCATCGCCAAAACGATGAACGAGCAGTTCGTCAACGTGAAGGTTGATCGTGAAGAGCGTCCGGACCTGGACGACATTTACCAGAAATCCGTGCAGGTCTTTACGGGGCGAGGTGGCGGCTGGCCGCTGACGATGTTTCTCACCCCTGATCAGGAACCGTTTTATGGAGGGACCTACTTTCCTCCGGTGGCCAAGTTCAATCTCCCGGCGTTTCCCGAGGTACTTGAGGGTGTGGTCGAAGCCTTCGAGCAACATCGAGACGAGGTGGCCAAGAACGTCGAGCGAGTCAAGACCGGATTGCGACGTGCCGCTGTTCCCACACCGGACGGCCAGCCGCTGACCGACCGGTTGTTCGAGGAGGCAGCCAAGGAACTGGGGCATCTGTTCGATCCGGTCCATGGAGGATTCGGCGACGGGCCAAAGTTTCCCACCGTCCCTCCGCTCAACGTCATGCTGCGATATTCCGCGCGTACAAAAGATGAATCACTGCAAGGCCAGGCGCTCTTCCAACTCCGCGTCATGGCGGCCGGCGGCATCTATGATCATCTAGGGGGAGGGTTTCACCGTTATTCGGTGGACGGTCAGTGGATGGTGCCGCATTTCGAGAAGATGTTGTACGACAACGCACAGCTCGTGCGGATCTACCTCGACGGGTGGCGGCTCACCAAGGATGCGCGGTTCCGACAGGTTGTCGAAGACACGCTGGATTACGTTCGGCGGGAACTCACGCATCCTGACGGGGCGTTCTTCGCCGCGCAAGATGCGGACAGCGAAGGGAGCGAAGGGGCCCACTTTCTCTGGGAGCCCGGCGAGATCACTTCGGCGCTGGGCGACGAACTCAGTCGGGAATTCTGCCGGCATTACGGTGTGACGGAGCAGGGAAACTTTGAAGGGAAGAACGTCTTGCACTCATTGGGCTCATTGCAGGCGACTCCCGAGGAGCAGGAACGAGCAGAGGCGGTCTTCAAGCCCGCCCGAGCCAAGCTGCTGGCGGCCAGGGAACAACGAGTGAAACCGCAGCGGGACGAGAATGTTCTGACCAGCTGGAACGCCATGATGGTATCCGCCTATGTGGATGCCTATGAGGCGTTCGGTGCGCCGGCCTATTTGAGCGCGGCCGAACGGGCGCTGACCTTTCTCGTGGACTATGCCAGGGCGGACGGCCGTGTCTGCCGGACGGTGGCGGCGCGCCGCGGACGCTTGAATGGGTATCTCGACGACAGTGCATGGCTTGGCACGGCATTGTTGGACGCCTTCGAGGCGACCTCCCACCGTTGGTACTTGGACCAAGCTCGTGAAATCGCGGAAGGAATTCTCTCTCACTTCTGGGATGAAACGGACGGCGGCTGTTTCTTTACCAGTCATGATCATGAGAGTCTGCTGCAGCGGATGAAATCGGGGACAGACAGCGCCCTGCCGTCTGGAAACGCAGTGGCCGGGCTTGTGTTTCTGAGACTCTTCTCTTTCACCGGCGAGGAGCGGTATTATGGCCACGCGGAGCGGATCCTCCAGCTCTTTCGAGGTCTCATGAGCCGAAATCCCTACGGGTCATCGGCGTTGTTGTCCGTGCTGGACTGGTATCTGTCGCATCCCAAGGAACTCGTGATCGTTGGCGCCAGAGGGAATCCGTTGACGGAGGCCCTCTTGAAGACCGTGCATCAGCGGTATCTGCCGAACCGCACGATTCTGACGGTCGAAGAGCCAAGGAAGCCGGGGGAAATGGAATTGCCGCTTTCGATCGGAAAGACAAACGTCAACGGAAGTCCGGCGGCATATTTATGTCAGCGGCAGACCTGTTCTCCACCGGTCACGGAGCCGCGAGAGCTGGAGGCGTTTCTGTCCTAACAGGTCGCTGGAAGAAAGGGAAATGGCGTGGCCTCGGGTAACTCGTCGAACGGGATCTACGATCACCTCTATAAGCGGTTCTTTGAGAACCGGGATCGTCATGCAGGCTACGATTTCCAGCATGCGCCTGGAGGGAGCGCGAGGCCGCCGCTAGTGTCGTTCGGGAGCAGGCTGAAGTGGTGGACCTGGGACCGCTGGCAACGGCGAAAGCGACTTTTGAGCGAGCGTGACCGTCGCCAAGAGGAAATTTTGGATATCAAAAAACGGGGTTAGATCTGCGCGGCAGTCTCTAAGAAGTGTCTCACGAGAATCATCAGATTTCACGGGATTTCCACGGCTTAGGAGGAGGTCCATCGCGCTAACAGTGAGTCGGTTCAGGTAGGCACGCGCGCTGCGGTTTGGAAGGTATTGACTGTCTGCTTGCAATTGACGCGGCGCTAGAGTACAGTCACGGCTGTGTATCGCTGCGAAAGGCCTGGTGGCGATACAGTGAAAGCGACAAGGCCTATAGTAGTGTTGTTTTGGTTCTGCCCGGGATCTGATCGGAAGCCGACCTGAGTCGCCATCGTGTTTGCGTCTTCGGCCCATTCCTTCCTCACCTCTTCTCGAGTCCAAGACAACACCATTTTCTCAAAGGAGGAACCCGATGGGTTCGAAGATTTACGTTGGGGGTTTGCCGTATTCCACAACCGAGCAGCAGCTGAGTGATCTCTTCGCTGCGCATGGTGCCGTCGCGTCAGCCCGAATCATCACCGATAAGTTCACTGGTCAGTCGCGGGGCTTCGGCTTCGTCGAAATGTCCAGCGATTCGGAGGCGCAGGCTGCGATCACCGCGTTGAACGGTACCCAACTGGGCGGCCGCACGTTGACGGTCAACGAAGCGCGTCCGCAAGAACCACGCTCTGGCGGCGGAGGCCGCGGCGGGTTCGGTGGCGGCCGGCACTAAGCCGTAGCCGTTTATACACATCGGGGCTGCCGACAGGGCAGCCCCGCTTTTTCCTTCCTAGAATTGCCCATCCTCACGATGCGTATCTCGACCGACTGATCGGTCGTCTTGCAGTCCCAGGAAGTTGATCCACACAAGGAGTTCTATGTCTACGTTTGATGAGATGAGTCTGCCCACGTTCCTTGCCCAGCGCCTGAAACAGGCCGGGATGACCACCCCGACGCCGATTCAGCAGGCGACGATTCAGCCTGCGCGAGACGGTCGGGACATCATGGCGCAAGCCAAAACCGGAAGCGGGAAGACTTTGGCATTTTTGATCCCGTTGATCGAGCGCGCGCTCCGGCGCGACGGCGCGGCTGATACCAGCCAGCCGGTCACGGCTGGAGCCCACGGCTCCCGCCAGCCGCAATTCTTGATTTTGGCGCCGACCCGAGAGTTGGCGCTTCAAATCGAAACCGAATTGCGAAAGTACGCGCCGGCGGCCGTCTCCTCGCTGTCGGTCTATGGCGGGACGCCGATTGAACGACACTACCGCGCGTTGCATCGGCCTCCGATGGTCGTGGTCGGTACGCCGGGCCGTTTGCTCGACCTGGCCGGCTCCAAACACTTACACCTCGGCGCGGTGACCTATCTGGTGATGGATGAAGCGGATCAGATGCTGGACCGCGGATTCCTCCGCGATATTCAGAGGATTTTGAATCTCTTGCCGAAAGAACGGCAGACGCTGCTGTTTTCTGCGACGTTTTCACCGGAGATTCAGCAGCTCGCGCAGAGTATGCAACGCAATCCGGCCCGAATTTCCGTCGATCCCGGCATCAGCAGTCCGACGACGATCACGCACGCGTATTACGTCGTGCAGGCGGAACAGTCTCGCACCCAACTGGTCCATACGTTGTTGCAGACGGTGAAGGCCGGCGAGCGGTCGATGGTCTTCTGCGATCAGAAGTACAAGGTGCGCAGGTTGGCCGCGAAACTGGGCGGCGAGCCCGCGTCCGTCGGCGCCATCACCGGCAACCACAGCCAAGCGCAGCGGGAACGGACGCTCGGTGCGTTCCGGGCCGGCCGGATCCGATCGCTGGTCGCAACCGACGTGGCCGCGCGCGGATTGGACATCCCCGACGTGGCGCAGGTCATCCACTACGAACTGCCGACCAATCCAAACTCGTACGTCCATCGGGCCGGGCGAACCGGCCGGGCGGAGAAGGAAGGGGCGACTTTCCTCATTCTCTCTCATGATGAGGAGCGGGAATATCTGCGGATGGTCAGGCAACTGCGAATTCAGACGTCGAAGTTGCCGCTGCCCACGTTGGTGGCGCTCCCTCCTGCAGCCGTGGTCTCCGTGAACGAGCAACAACCTCGACGACCTAGACCGCATCGTCATGGCGATCCGGCCGGCCATCGTTTCCGTGAAGGTGGAAACGGCGAATCGTTCCCCTATCGCGGGGCCCGTCCGGCTGCCGCTCGACGCTACGCTCGCTAGTTCAGCCCCTGGTCGGTGCCCGGTTCGTGTTCGAATCGGGCACCGGCCCTGTGCTGCCTGCCTTCCCATCGTGGTAGAGTAACGGCCGAAAGGTCGTCTCATGCCGCCGTTCAAACTCGAAGCACCCTTCAAGCCTTGTGGCGATCAGGGCCAGGCCATCGACAAGCTGGAAGCCGGGATCCGTGCGGGCCGGCAGCATCAAGCGCTGCTGGGGGTCACCGGCTCGGGCAAAACCTTCACCATGGCCAACGTGATCGAGCGGGTGCAAAAGCCCACGCTCGTATTGGTGCACAACAAGACGCTCGCCGGCCAGCTCTATCAAGAGTTCAAACAGTTCTTCCCGCACAACGCCGTCGAATACTTCATCAGCTACTACGACTATTACCAGCCCGAGGCCTATATCCCGCAGACCGACACCTATATCGCGAAGGATTCGTCGATCAACGATGCGATCGATCAGATGCGGCACGCCGCCACGACGTCGCTGTTGCAGCGGAACGACGTGCTGATCGTGTCCTCCGTGTCCTGTATCTACGGTCTGGGGTCGCCGGAGATTTATCACGGGATGGTCCTCTACCTCGAAGAAGGGATGGAGGTCCGGCGCGAGAAGATCCTCGCCAAGTTGGTCGAAATCCAGTACGCCCGCAACGACATCGACTTCCATCGCGGGACATTCCGCGCACGGGGGGACGTGATCGAGATCTTCCCGGCGTCACACGAGGCTCGCTCCGTTCGGATCGAGTTGTTCGGCGACGTGGTGGATGCCATCCACGAAATCGATCCACTGACCGGAAAATCCCTCGAAAAACTGCCGAAATTCGCCGTCTACCCGAACACGCACTACCTGATCGCTCCCGATCGCTACGAGCGAGCTATCACGGGAATCGAGGAAGAACTTGATGAACGAGTGGCCTACTTCAAGAAGACGAATCAACTCGTGGAAGCGCAGCGGATCGCCCAGCGGACGAAGTTCGATCTGGAGATGATCCGCGCAATGGGCTTTTGCCATGGCATCGAGAATTATTCCCGGCATTTGAGCGGCCGGGCACCCGGAGAGCCGCCGCCCACACTGATGGACTATTTCCCGAAAGATTTCCTCCTCATCGTCGATGAGTCGCACGCGACGATCCCGCAGGTGGGTGGGATGTACGAAGGCGACTATTCCAGGAAGAAGACTCTGGTCGATTACGGATTCCGGCTGCCGTCGGCGGTGGACAACCGGCCGCTCAAGTTCCACGAGTTCGAACGGTGCCTCAATCACGTGATCCATGTGTCGGCCACACCGGGGCCCTATGAACTCGGGCACGTGAAGGGAGAGGTCGTCGAGCAGATCATCCGTCCCACCGGATTATTGGATCCGGTCATCGAAGTAAAACCGGCGAAGGGACAGGTGGATCAGTTGTTGGGCGAGGTGCGCAGCGAAGCGGCTAAAGGCGGGCGTGTGCTGGTGACGACGCTGACCAAGCGGATGGCCGAAGATCTGAGCGAATACTTCCATGAGCTGGGAGTCAAGGTCCGGTATCTTCATTCCGACATCAAGACGCTGGAACGAGCCGAAATCATCCGCGATCTCCGTCGAGGAGTCTTCGACGTGTTGGTCGGGATCAATCTGCTGCGCGAAGGGCTGGATCTTCCCGAAGTCAGTCTCGTGGCGATCCTCGATGCCGACAAGGAGGGCTACCTGCGGTCCTACCGCTCGCTGATCCAGACGGCCGGCCGCGCCGCGCGCAACGTGTCCGGCCGCGTCATTCTGTACGGCGACACGATCACCGACTCCATGAAGAGTGCGATCGAGGAAACTGCCCGGCGGCGACACATTCAGGCAGCGTACAACGAGACCCACGGCATCGTTCCGGCCAGCATTCGAAAAACCATTCCTGAGTTGGAGTACTCCGACACGGTCGGGGAGCCGATACAGTTGGCGCTGGCCGCGGAATCGCGGAGTGACTACGAAACCGACGATCGAATCGAGCCGATGATCAAGCGTCTCGAGCAGGAAATGAAAGCGGCTGCGAAGGTGCTTGAGTTCGAAAAGGCGGCGGCGCTCAGGAATCGGATCAAGGCGCTGAAATTGAAAGAGCTCGAGCTGAGGTCTAACAGTTAGACATTTTTGTAGAGGAAGACGCCGACGAACATGCCCAGCACGCTGAGCAAGCTGACCTTCAGACTGAAACCGAGGGTGAGTTTGACGAGGATCAGATCGATCGTCAAAGGGGGACTGATGCCCGGGGTGGCGTTGGTGGTAAAGAAGGCCTGGATCGTGCCCTTGGGAGCCATGAGTTGCAGCACTTCGCCAAGAATCCCGCCCAAGAGCCCTCCGATGAGCAGGAACAGCAGCAATACCCAGGGCGACTTTCTCACGACAGCCTCATAACTTATTGACTAGCTTCACTGATTCCTGACAGGACCATAACGAAAGGGCTGCAGCATGTCAATAAAATGCTGGCTTCACTCCCTTGACTTCTCCAGGGTCGTCCTTTAGACTGCCCGGTGCTCTTTTGCTAGATTTTTCGAGGCGATCGGAGATCTGGACCAGCAGCTTCGATTGCCTTTTTCTTTGTGGCCGATATGCTCGACGCGCTCAGCGAAAAATTTGAAAAAGTTCTGAAAAAGCTGCGGGGGACGGGTGTCCTTACGGAGCAGAACATCGCGGACGCTCTGAAAGACGTGCGGCTGGCTCTGCTGGAAGCCGACGTTCACTTCAAGATCGTCAAAGACTTTATCGAGCGGGTTCGTGAGAAGGCCGTCGGGCAGGAAGTGCTCCAGAGCCTCACGCCCGGCCATCAAGTCGTCAAGATCGTTTGGGATGAATTACGGATGATGATGGGCGGCGAGCGAGCGGGGTTGATGCTGGCGTCGGCTCCCCCCACGGTCGTCATGATGGTCGGTTTGCAGGGCGCGGGCAAAACGACGACCTGCGGCAAGTTGGGCAAGCTGTTCAAACAACAAGGGAAACGGGTGTTGCTGGTCGCGGCGGATCCTCGACGGCCCGCGGCCGGCGATCAGCTGGCCAGCTTGGGGCGCGACCTGGGTATCGACGTTCATCGTGTCGATCAAGCTGATGCGTCGCAGTCGGACGTCGTGCGGATCTGCCAAGCTGGCGTCGAACGCGGGCGCGACCAAGGGTTCGACGTGGTCATCTTGGACACCGGCGGACGCTTGCATATCGACGGTGAATTGATGGGCGAACTGGTCGCGGTGAAGGCCGCGGTCAAACCGCACGACGTGCTGCTCATTGCTGATGCGATGACGGGCCAGGATGCCGTGACGATGGCCAGCCAGTTTGACCAGCAGGTGGGGTTGACCGGCGTCATTCTCACCAAGGTGGAGGGCGACGCGCGCGGCGGAGCGGTCCTGTCGATCCGGGCGGTGACGGGCAAGCCGATCAAGTTCCTCGGTGTGGGAGAAAAGCTGGATGCGTTGGAACTGTTCCATCCCGACCGGATGGCGTCCCGCATTCTGGGCATGGGAGACGTCCTCTCGCTGATCGAGAAGGCCCAGGAGACGTTCAGCAAGGAACAAGCTGAGGAAGCTCAGAGACGGCTGACGAGCAACAGTTTTACCCTGGAAGATTTCCGCGCCCAGCTGGCGCAGGTCAACAAGCTCGGCTCCTTGGATCAGATCCTGGGGATGTTGCCGGGCGGTCAGAAGCTGAAGGGCGTCATGGACGGGCAGGTGCCTGAGCGCGAGATGAAGCGGGTCGTAGCGATGATCGATTCGATGACGTCCAAGGAACGGCGGGATCATACGCTGCTCAACGGGAGTCGGAAGAAGCGAATCGCGCGCGGCAGCGGTACCGATGTAATGGAGGTCAACCGGCTGATCAAGCAATTCTTATCGGCCAGGAAGATTGCCAAGGCGATGTCGGGAGCCGGAGGGCGCCGGCAACTCGCTCAGCTTCTGCGGTCGATGTGACGAGACGCAGTCAGCTGTGGCGAACAGCTCTCAGCTCGATGCGACAGGGGAACAGGAAAAATCACAAGCTGACAGCTGATTGCTGAAAGCTACTTACTCAAGGAGGCGGACAGTGGCGGTTCATTTGAGACTGACGAGAACGGGTCGGCATAAGCGGCCGATCTACCGAGTGGTGGCGGCCGATTCGCGCAAGCCGCGCGACGGGCGGTTTTTGGAGATCCTTGGGATCTTCGATCCGCTGAAGCAGGCGGGTTTGCCAGAATTGAAGCAGGATCGGGTACTGACTTGGCTGCATCATGGCGCCCAACCGACCGTGACGGTCAAGACGCTGCTGCGGCGGTCGGGGCTGTGGAAACAATTCGAAACGGAAAAAGCCGCCAAGAAGAAAAAGGCCTGACGGTGACGGTCGCTCAAGCAGAATTCGTGACCATCGGCCGGATCGAACGACCGTTCGGTGTGAAGGGGGCGGTAAAGGTCCGGTCCTTGAGCGACGTGCCAGGACGGTTCGATCGTCTGGGCGATGTGACCCTTGTGAATGCGGCCGGGCAGACGAGTGAGCGGAGGGTGACCCACGTGAGAAGGGTCGGATCCGGATACATCGTGCAGTTTGCCGGAATGATCTCGCCGGAGGATGCCGGTCTTCTTCGCGGATGTGTGATGCAGATTCCGCGCGAGAGTCTTCCACCCATGTCGGGCGTTTATTTCGAATGCGACCTGATCGGTATGACGGTGGTGGACGAAGCGGGACAAGAGATCGGCTCGGTCGAGACGATGTGGGAGTTGCCGGGACATCATGTATTCGTCGTTAAGCGCGACGGCCGAGAGGTATTGATCCCGGCGGCAAAAGCCTTCGTTACCTCCGTGGATCTCGATCATCGTCGCATGGTTGTGCATGGAATCGAAGGGCTGCTTGAGGAGTCCCATGCGTTGTGACGTCATCACCCTCTTTCCAGAGATGATCACGCCGGTGGTCGGAAGCAGCATGCTCAAGCGGGCTCAAGAGAAGGGTCTGCTGATGGTGCATGTGCGCAACCTACGCGACTATGCGCTCGACAAACACAAGGTTGCGGACGACGTGCCGTACGGCGGCGGCGCGGGTATGGTGATGAAGGCGGAGCCGATTTTACGCGCCGTGGAACAAATCCGCACTGAATATGAAGCCCAAGGGGAGTCGATCCGGTTCCTCCTGCCGTCGCCGCAGGGGAAGCCCTTTACGCAGGCCTATGCCAAGGATCTCGCCGGCGAGTCCCGCCCGATGGTCATGTTGTGCGGGCATTATGAAGGAATCGACGAACGGGTGAGATCGGCGTTGCAGCCGGAAGAGGTGTCCGTCGGCGATTACGTGTTGACGGGTGGAGAACTGGCCGCCTTGATCTTGATCGACGCTGCGGCCCGATTGATCCCCGGGGTTCTGGGGGATCCGGAGTCGATCGTCGAAGAATCGTTCTCCGAGTCCTTGCTGGAGTATCCCCACTACACCAGACCGGCGGAGGTTCGGGGGATGACGGTTCCGGACGTGTTGGTGTCGGGGCATCATGAGGCCATCCGGCTGTGGCGGAGGAAGGAAGCGCTGCGAGCGACCTACCAGCGGCGGCCGGATCTCTTGAGCCGGCGGGTGTTCAATCGTGAAGACCGGCAATTGTTGGACGATATTATTCGCGAAGGCGTGCCTGGCACGCCGGTTCGATGCGGGGAGGAGGAGTAGCCATGAATCAGTTGGAGAGAGTACAACGATCGCTCACGAAGAAATCGGTCCCCAAGTTTGAAATCGGGGACACCGTGCGAGTGCACGTGAAGGTCGTCGAGGGTGAGAAGGAACGTATCCAGGTGTACGAGGGCGCCGTCATTGCCCGTAAGGGATCCCTCAACACGGAGATGTTCACCGTGCGGAAGGTGTCCTACGGCGTGGGTGTCGAGAGGATCTTCCCGGTCCATTCGCCGATCGTCACCAAGATCGACGTGGTACGGCAGGGCAAGGTCCGCCGGGCGAAGCTGTATTACCTCCGGGGGAAGAAGGGGAAGTTCTCCAAGGTGGAAGACCGGGAATTTGTGGGGGAGTCCAAGTCTCAAGCCGGAGTCGCTCGCGCCACCGAGACCACCGACGCTCCGGTCGAGGCCGCTGCGGCCGCGAAATCCTGATCGTTCTCCGTTCCGTACCACGAGGGTCATCGACCCTGTCGGCTCAGCCGGTGTAGGCGCTTCGTGGGACCAACCGATGAATTTGAGGCAGAGGCCAGGCGGTGCGGCTATCGCCGCGTCGCCGGCCTCGATGAAGCGGGACGAGGCCCTCTGGCCGGTCCCGTGGTGGCGGCAGCGGTCGTGCTGCCGGCCCGTTGCCGTCTCGTCGGCGTCGACGACTCCAAACAACTTTCCGCAGACGAACGCGAGCGGCAATACGAGGCCGTGAGGAAACGGGCCTTGGCGATCGGCGTCGGATCCGCTTCGCCGGAGGAAATCGACCGGTTGAACATCCTGGAGGCGACCCGCTTGGCGATGCGGCGAGCCATCGCCGCCCTGCCTCTCCCGCCTGACTATGTTCTGACGGATGCGATGATGCTCGCAGGGCTAACGATGCCCATCCGGCCCATTATCAAGGGCGACGCGCTGTCGCAGTCGATCGCCGCCGCCTCGATCGTCGCGAAAGTGACCAGAGACCGGATGATGGCCGACTATCACCATCTGTACCCGCAGTACAATTTTCTCTCGCATAAGGGTTATGGGACGGAAGAGCATCTCCAACGCCTGGCGGCTCACGGCCCCTGTCCCCTTCATCGGCGATCGTTTGCGCCGGTGAGCCAGCTGCTGAACGGCCAGCCGGTCAGCCCGCCGGTCGACGTTGCCTGGCTAGACTTGTCGTCTACCATCTCGTGAGCCAATCGAATGCCAGACAGGTAGTCGGGCAAGCAGGAGAAGCGGAGGCTGAGCGATACCTGCGGCACAAAGGGTATCGCATTGTCGCCAGAAATCTCCGATCCCAACTCGGCGAACTCGACCTCGTGGCCGAGGACGGGCAGGTACTGGTGTTCGTCGAGGTCAAGGCAAGGCGGACGGAGGAGTATGGAGGGGCGGTTGAGGCGGTGCATGCACGAAAACAGAAAAAGTTGATTGAACTGGCGTCGCAATACCTGGCCCGGTACCATCTGATGCATCGACAATGCCGTTTCGATGTGGTTCTTCTGCAGGACGGTGTACAGGGAGAGACTCACATTGATCATGTGCAGAATGCCTTCGAGGTGTCCGGCGACGATCGCCGCTGGTAAAGGGCCATGATTCAACTGATTCGCGTCTCCAAACAGTACGACCGACGGCCCGCACTGTCGAACGTCACCCTCGAGATCGAGAAGGGCGAGTTCGTGTTGCTCATGGGGCCGAGCGGGGCCGGCAAATCGACGCTGCTGCGCATGCTCATCGGCGCCGAGCGGCCGGACGAGGGACAGGTCTTCGTGCAGGGGAAAAATGTGACGCAGCTTCGGCAGTCGGAAATTCCCTATCTGCGCCGCAAGGTCGGCACCGTGTTTCAGGATTTTCGTCTCCTGCCCAAAAAGTCCGTCTTTGACAACGTCGCGCTGCCGTTGTTGGTCCAAGGGGTATCGTCCTCCGATATCCGCAGGAAGGTGACGGAAGCGTTGCGCGCCGTCGGCGTTGAACATAAGCGGGATCAGCTTCCTGTCGGCCTCTCGACCGGAGAGCAGCAGCGGGTTTGCATCGCCCGCGCCATTGTGAACGGTCCGGTGGTGTTGCTCGCCGATGAGCCGACCGGCAACCTGGATCCTGCGCTCACGGGGGAGATCATCGAGTTGTTCAAGCTGATCAATGCGCGAGGGACGACCGTGGTGGTGGCAACCCACGATCCGCTGGTCATGAATCAGGTCAATCGCCGCGTCATCGCCCTGTCAGAAGGCTCGCTCGTGCCGGAACAACGGGTATTCGCATGAGGACGCTCTTCTACCTGTTCAGGGAAGCCTGGGCCAATATGCGGACCAATCGGACCACGACGATGGTCGCCATTTTGACCACCGCGTTCACCTTGGCCTGCGTCGGGATCTTTCTCCTTTTATATGTGAACCTGCGGGCGGCGGCGGGTTGGCTGCAAGATGACATCAAGATCATGGTGTATCTCAACGACCAACTCTCCGCCGAAGCCATTTCCGGCATTGAGCAGCAACTCAAAGCCGACCGCGCGGTGTCGGCGATGCATTTTATCTCGAAAGAGCAGGCGCTCGGGGAGTTCAAGGCGCAATTTCCCTCCGAGTCGCATCTGCTTGAAGGGCTCGGTCAGAATCCGCTCCCGGCCTCGTTCGTCGTGACGCTGAGCCCGCCCTTTCGGTCCCCGGACGCGGTGAAGCGCTGGTCGGAGCGTATAAGGCAGGTGGCCGGGGTTGCGAAGGTGGATTACAACCAGGACTGGATTGACGCGTTGGCGATCGTGATTCGTTCGATCGAGTTGGTGGCGCTCGGGATCGGGTTGGTCTTGTCGGCGGCAGCCGTCACGATTATCGCGAATACCATCAGGTTGGCCCTGCTCGCCCGGCGTGACGAAATCGCCATCATGCGGCTGATCGGCGCGACCACGAGTTTCATCCGCGTTCCCTATCTGTTGGAAGGGGCGGTGCTCGGAGGACTGGGCAGCGCATTTTCGCTGGTCATGCTCAAATTTCTGTATGAATTGTTTCGGCAGGAAATGCGAGCCACCGGCCGGTTGAATAGCTTGGACCAGTTGATTGTGTTCTTCCCGCTCCCCATGTGTCTAGCCCTGGTTGGGGTGGGTGTGGCGCTTGGCTGCGCGGGAAGTTTCGTGTCTCTGCGGCGATTCAGCGAGGCCAAGGCATGAAGTCCCTTGCAGCGGGAATCCTGCTCGTGTCGAGCGCGGTCGTTGCCCTGTGGCTTCCGACGCTGGTTTGGGCCGATGCGATCACCGACAAGATCGAGAAAGAACGCCGGGCGCTGGATCAGTTGAAGAGTGAAATCGAGGAAAAACGAAAGCAGGCCGACGAAGCCGGCAAGAAGCGGGACTCGCTATTGCAGGGTATTCAGAGCCTGGATGAACGGCTCGTGCACGTGCGGCAGTCGCATCAGGACATCAGTCGGAAGCTGCGGAAAAAGGATCAGGAGATCGACAATATCAACGCCCAGATCGCCACTCTCCGCGAAAGCATGCGGCAACGGCAAGACGCGATCCTCGCCCGTTTGCGCGTCCAATATATGGAAGGCCGGTTCGGATATTGGAAGGCGCTGTTGGCGTCCGACTCCTACGGCGATTTCCAGCGCCGTCTGCAATATCTCTCGGCCGTCTCGGAACGGGACTACGGCTTGATGGAGAATTTCCGCAACGACGTGAGCCACATGGAAGAGGCTGAACGGCAGCGGGAGGCGGCGCGGGTCGGGATGGTATCGTACAAGCGCAGCATGGAAAAGCAGCTCGATGAAATCAAATCGGTCAAGAAGGAGAAGAAGGTCTACCTGACGAAGATCACGCACGAAAAGGAGTCCAGTGAGCGGGCGTTGCAGGAACTCGAACGCTCCGCCTCCCGAATCGACGGCCTCCTGCGCGAATTGGAAAATCGGCGTCGGGCGGCCGCTATTAAACCGCCAACCGGGACGATCTCTCCGCGCGGGTCGAAGGGCGGTCTGCCCTGGCCCGCCGACGGCAGCGTCATTACCTATTTCGGTCGGCAGAAACATCCGACCTTCAACACCTTCGTGCAGCGGAAGGGGATTGAAATCAAGACGGTGGAAGGCAGCCTCATCCATGCGGTCATGCCAGGGACGGTCGTGTATGCGGACTGGTTGAAAGGCTATGGACTCGTTATAATCCTAGATCATGCCAACG
>CAZPYP010000032.1:0-21049 GCA_964590845.1 uncultured Nitrospira sp. | reverse complement strand
CGCAAGCGAATAGTGATCGATCACTGTCTGTCGCGCCGCCTTCCCCATCGCCGTTCGCAGCTCCGCATTGCAACAGAGCATACTCAATTTGGCCCGCCACTCTTCTTCGCTGCTCGCCAAGAACCCATTGGCTCCGTCCCGGACGATCTCCTTGTTCACACCCACCGGAGACGCCACGGCTGGAAGGCCGACCGCCATATACTGAAGCAGTTTCAAGCCGCACTTTCCCCTTGCCCATTCGTTGTCGGGCAACGGCATGATGCCGATGTCACAGTCTTGCAACTGCCGCACCTCATCCTCCAGCGTCCACGGCAGAAACTCAACTGGTGGTCCGTCCCAATGCGGTGGACGCGAGCAGACGACGCGCAAGGTGATCAGCCGTCGCTCTTGCAGATGCCGCAACACCGGTGCCACTACTTCTAAGTATGGGAGATTGTAGGCCAGCCCTATCCACACCACTCTCAGCGGACCATTGCGCACAGGATCGATTTCCTCGCTTCGCTGCAGCGGGGCGAATCGATCGGTATCGACCACCGTCGGCACCACGGAAATCCTTGGCGCATATTTCGCGGCGTACCGGGCGAGGGCATCGTTCCCCACGATGACGCCCGAGGCCATGCTCATGAGGGTCGGAACCTTACGGCGATGTCCGGGAGTCAGATAAATGGCATCGTCGTATTCCACGACGACCCTCCGACCCAACTTCACCAACACACGTTCGATCCAGGCCGGCATGTACGGGAACAATTGCCCCTCGATCACGGCAAGATCGACGGTTCCCATGCTCAGGATGTCCCAGGCTCGGCGAAGGAATCGTCCGACCACATAGACCGCCTTCACGGCGGTCTGCATCGCACTGGAGGGCATCTCGAGGATCTTCCAGTATGTCGGACCGAATAGCGGATACACTCTGCAATCGATCCCGCTCTCTGCTAGGCCCGGCAGGAACTGGAGAATGCGATATCGGCTGGTCGGCCCGATGGACGTAGATTTGGCAAAATAGGCCACCGAGAGGCGTCGGCCTGACCACGAGCTGCCCTGTGTGGAAGCTTCGGGCTCGAGCATTACACCTGTTTCTTTCTGGGCCAGCGGGTGAGGTGTAGCATCAACAGATAGCAGTTCCTCGCATTCATGGTTTTGGTGAGCGCGAAAGAGGGCGTCTTCACACATCGTTTGAATTCTGCGTAGCGCCCGACGTCCTCGAAACACTGCTCGATGAGACGATTCTCGCGTTCCATGGCAGGGCCGGGTTTGGACAGGTTGTCGCCATGCCATCTGTAGGCAAAACCGACGTCGTCGTAGTATTGGAGCGACAGACGCCCATCCTTGAACATGCGGAGAAACAGCGTGTGGTCCTCGATCATGAATCGTTCGTCGAACATGAACTGCCTGAGCACTTCGGTCTTGAAGGTCGTCCCGAGACCGGGAATCCAGTTCCCCACGACCAGATTGTCGTAGGTGCTGCCGATCCAAGGCCGCGGATGTCGATCTGCGAAGAGACCGATTTTGCGCCCAATATGATCGACGATATCGCCGTCGCAATAGACGCAGGCCACGCTTGCAGG
Source organism: uncultured Nitrospira sp. (assembly GCA_964590845.1). Classification (GTDB taxonomy): domain Bacteria; phylum Nitrospirota; class Nitrospiria; order Nitrospirales; family Nitrospiraceae; genus Nitrospira_C. The sequence continues at coordinate 19,484 of CAZPYP010000032.1, read as the reverse complement.
CGCCTGTTCCAGTTGTTCCACGGCCCGCTCGATCCGGTGAGGGCGATAGTAGTCGTCGGATCCCACGAAACAGAGGTATTTCCCCTTCGCGAGATTGACGCCTTCATTGAGGGTTTTGGCGAGCCCTCTGTTCTCCCGTCTGATGGCGGTGAACCCATGGGTCTTGGCCAGTTCCTCGATGATGGAGACGGACCGATCGCGGGACCCGTCGTCGAGCACAATGAGCTCCACCTGCGGGTAGGTCTGGTTCAAGACGCTTTCGATAGCTTGCGAGACGTACCGCTGATGGTTGTAAGAAGGAAGGATGACGGAGACCAGCGGCTGAGCGGACTTCGATGCGCTCTTGGTCATCGGCAGCCCCGCTGAATTCGGTTCGATCACTGCTGTGATCCGCGGCATACGTCCCTGCTCCAGCCTCCCGATCGGGATTTCGCTTACCACCACCGGTAGACTTCATTGAGGCCGCTGTAGGCCATTTTGATCTTCCGATTCTGGAGGAAGGTCAATCCGGAACCGGCGTCGCCAGAGGTTGGCCTGATGGCTCCTCCGTAGCCCGCGGAAAACGTCGGGTCGGCCCGGTCGAACTCGAAATGAACTTTGCCGAACCCTTCTCGCCCAACGCCGAACCCCAGATAGGCTTCCAGGCGCTTAAACTCCTCCTCATCACGGGCCACGATCCGCTCGAAGCTCACAACATGAGCGGCGCCGCTCTTTCGCAATTGCGAATCGTGGACTTTCCAGTAGTACATGAACACATCGGATATCAGCCGGTAGGTGCGGAAAACTTGGTTGACGAGGTCCTGAGCGACGAAGCGATTCGGCTGTTTCTTCCAAGCCGACCAAAACTCCCGCCGCTTTTTTCGCTCGACTGTCATCATCGACGCGATGACGGCCCGAGGATCTCGCACGACGCACACGGTCTTGCTGTCCACACCGAAGAACGTGGGGATCCAATCGATCAGCGGCGACAGCTCCGGATCTTTGAGGATGAGATAGCGATACGGAGTGTCGCGAAAGTGGGACTGGACCGTGGCGAGCATCGCCTTGACCAATTCAGCATACATGCCGACGAGCACCGACTGGTTGATGGCATAGGCGGCGAAGCGCTGGGGGTCCGAGTAGTGCAGGATGTTGTGGCACTGCTGGATGACTTGCGTCATCTGCGTGCATTCCGGAAGCATTGGCGAGGCTTCGGTCCCGGCGGACAAGAGACCGGCCACGAGCGTCGTGCCGCTGCGAGGCGCACCGACTACCAGCACATTGGTCTTGTCCGTCGTACCCATGCCAGCTCGGTGCCCCGCCTCAGAACCGCGACTTCTTCGACAAACCGATGAGGCCGGCCGCGGTCAGCGCGCCGATAACGGAGCGGACGCAGGCTTCGACGTCATGGGACGCGGTGTCCACGATCACCTCCGGAGTGACCGGAGGCTCATAGGGAGAGGAGATTCCTGTGAACTCCGGGATGTGCCCTTGGCGCGCCTTCTTATAGAGCCCCTTGACGTCGCGGGCTTCACAGACTGTCAGCGGACAGTCGCAATAGACCTCGCAGAAATCCCTCGTCCCGACCATCTCCCGCACGCGGTTCCGATCTTCCCGAAACGGCGAAATGAACGCCGTCAGGACGATCACCCCCGCCTCAACAAACAATTTTGCCACCTCGCCGACACGGCGGATGTTCTCCTTCCGATGCTCGCGAGAGAAGCCGAGGTCCCCGCACAACCCCTGGCGAACGTTGTCACCATCCATGACGAAGGTCCGGCAGCCTCGGTGATGCAGCTCATCCTCGACCGCGTGGGCCAAGGTCGATTTCCCGGCGCCAGACAATCCGGTAAACCAGACAATGGCCCCGCGATGACCGTTTTGCGCTTCGCGATCCCCGCGCGTGACTGTGCCGGCTTGATACACCACGTCCGGAGAAGCCGGCCTCGCCTCCACCGTATGCCTCGCTCTGCTGACCGGTAACTTCCGCATCATCCGCCCCGCCATCTGTTCACTTTCCGGCATCGGCCGCCAGCGCCGATACCCTTTTCATGCGACCGAGGCCGTTTCCGAGAAACTCACGATCGCCTGCGAGACCGTCTCGACCGCCTCCATTCCCAGCATCGGAGACATCGGCAAGCTCAACACTTCCGAAGCCAGCTTCGACGCCACGGGCAGGTCTGCCTCACCGAGCGATCGATAACACAGTTGTCTGTGGGGAGGAGTCGGATAGTGGATGACGGTGGAAATGCCCTGGCGCTCAAGATGAGCTTTGAGGGCATCACGCCGACTGCTACGCACAACATAGAGATGCCATACGGGATCCGCGAATTCCGGCACATGGGGCACGGTGACGTCCGTGCCGGACAACAGCCGGGCGTACCGGTCCGCCACCTGCGCGCGTCGCGCATTCCAGTCGTCGAGCACCGCCAGTTTGGCCCGAAGAAATGCCGCCTGTAGCTCGTCGAGCCGGCTGTTGTACCCGATGACATCGTGGCGGTACTTGGTCTCCGATCCATAGTTGCGCAGGCGTCGCACGGCTGCGGCGATCGCACTGTCGTCGGTTAGGACGGCCCCCCCGTCGCCCAGCGCACCCAAATTCTTCCCCGGATAGAAACTGGTAGCGGCCGCATCGCCCACGGCCCCCGCACGCCGACCTTTGTACCGGGCTCCTTGGGCTTGGGCGGCATCTTCGATCACAACCAATCCATGCCGCACCGCTACCGTCCGGATGGGATCCATATCGGCCATCTGGCCGTACAGGTGCACCGGGATGACGGCCTTGGTTCGGCTGGTGATCGCCGCACTCAGACGCGCCGGATCCATATTGTAGCTCCGACTATCGGGCTCGATGGGTATTGGAGTCGCGCCACATTCCGTGACAGCCAGCCAGGTTGCAACGAACGTATTCGAGGGGACGAGGACTTCGTCGCCTGGACCGATGCCGTAGGCCCGCAGCAGAAGATGAAGCGCCTCGAGTCCGTTTCCCACCCCCACGCAATGTTTCACCTGGCAAAACTGCGCGAACTCGGACTCGAACGCCTCCAACTCCGGTCCCATGATGAACCATCCCGCATCCATGACACGTCGGTAGGCGGCATCGAGCGGCTCACGGATCGCTCGATGTAGTTGGGCCAGATCTAAAAACGGCACCGTCATCACGTGGCCTTCCTTTGCACATCGTTCAGGAACTGCTGGTAGTCGCGATAATAGTCCTCGGCGTCGTAGTACTCCGACGCGAGCACCATACAGACGGCGCCTGACGAGAAGTTGTCGATCTCACGCCAGGTCATCGGGCAGACATAGAGACCGTAATAACTGCGATTCAAGTGCACCTTCTTCTTCGACGTTCCGTCGTCGAGGTGGACGTCGAAGGAGCCGGACATGGCGATGATCAACTGATGCAGCGCCTTGTGTGCATGGCCCCCGCGCTCGGCACCGCCGGGGACATCGTAGAGATAGTAGACGCGCTTGATGTCGTAGGGGCAGAGCCGTCCACCCTCGATGAACGACAGGTTCCCTCGCGGATCGGAGATGATCGGGAACGTGATGATCTTGCAGTCTTCGATCGACATCGCTTTGACACTTCCTTGATGACTGCTACGCCCGGCTCACCGGGTCGCGGCATGACGACGCGTGGACTACCCGGCGTTGCGGGCGACCACGTAGATCTCTCCCGCAATGTCGGGATACCGCTCCCCCAACTGCATGAACGCGTCTAGCATTTCCGGAGTCCAGGTGGTTTCGATCTGTTTGTTCGAGACCGGTTTCAGCCAATATCCGCCGAATATCTCCACCTGCAGCCCTGCCTGATAAAAGGCGTTTCGATACGTTTCCGGATTGAACACCCGGCGATGGCCATGGTGGTGATCCATTTCGTTCAGGGCGTCCTCTTGAGGCAGCAAGCCCATGATCACGGCAGCTTGCCGGTGCAACGATCGCGCATTCGGCACCGCAGCGAATAAGCGGCCCGTCGCAGGGCGCAGCCAGTGCCGCGCGCGCGCGAGGATATCAACCGGGTCCTGGACGTGCTCCAGCACATGGCCCAAGATGATATTGTCGAACTGCTCCTCGGGTTGGAACTCTTCAAACAACGCGTGCACCACCTTGGCGCTGGGGAAACGCCTCCGCAAATCATCACAGAAGAGCCGGGATCCTTCTACCAACGTCATCCGCTTGCCGGTCGTCGCAAGCAATTCCGTCATCACGCCTTCGGCCGGCCCCATCTCGAGCACATTGTCTCCCGCCAAGTACCGTTCAGCGATCTTGAACGAATGTTTGATCGTGGCCGCGTTGGCTCCCGCTGCATAGAGCGAGACATTGGAGATCCGTTCCAAGTGAGCCTTTTCGTCGTAACTCATATCCTCGTTCCTACTCTTCGGGCGGCCTCAAGCCGATGGAGGCAGCGTCCGATTGATAAACTCGAGCATCATGCCGTTGCGAAACATCACAAAACCAATTTGGCGGCCGTTGAAAGCCGTCGCTGGCACAGGAGGTACGATGACTTTCGCGCGTCGATTGCGGGCCCACTCCAGGGCGGTCATGATGTCGTCGACCTGGTAGGCGAAGTGGTACATCTTCACCCCTGCATTGACCCACGGCGTCAGCGTGTCTGCACCAGGGAGATTCTCCAGCAGCTCGATGCGCGGTCCAGGTCCACACAGAAAGCAGCCGGCGATGCCTTGCCGTGCGTCGACAAATGGCTCTCCTTCGATCCGATACCCCAGCAAATCGAACGCTCGACGCTCACGATCGATAGACGTCGTCGCGTAGCCGATGTGATGGAACTCATAGCCGTCCGGCAATTGAGGCCTGTCATCCACGGTCCACCGTCCGAGCGGTCAGCTGGGCCAGTTGCTCCAGGCGCAGCTTGATGGTAGGCCAAGAGGCGCGGTCCACTCGGTGCTCGACGGCGTCGTGCTGGCGCTCCCCAAGGAGAAAATGCTGGGGCAGCAGCCGGCGAGCCGTGATCCCGCAGGAGTCGTGAAACGACACCACTTTCCCGTTCTCCAATACCGTCCGGCAGTACACGTTCTGCAGACCCAACTGCTCAAATGCAGTTCGGTAGGCCAGGTATGCGCTCTCAACAGCCGCCAGTGACCCCGGGCGAAGAATCCAGCGCCCCCATTCGCCTGTGCCGGCATTGCGATCGATGTCATACAAGCCGATGGTTCCCTCTGGCAGGCCGCTGCGACGCCGTTCGATGATGAAATAGTAGGAATTGTCGGTCTCGTAGTATCGAGACAACCAAGCCCGCTGTCCATCCACCCCATCCGCCCCCGCGTGCAGATAGCGGTTTAGGTCCGGGTTATTGCGCAATTCCACGACGAAGCCTGCGTCATCGTCCGTGATCGGTCGCAAGCGGAACGCGTAGCCCTCCAGAGACAGGTCATGCCGCATACTTGCCCATGACGGCGTCGACGATCTTGCCGACGCTGTCGAGTTTGATCAATTCATCCTCAGAGAACTCCACACCCAATTCGTCTTCCAAGGCAAACATGATTTCGATGTGCTTGAGCGAATCCCAGCTAGCCGTATTCTGACGGGAGACGTCCGGCATCGCCCCCAGCGGATGTTTCAGAATGGTCGTGAGCACCGTCACCGCTGTCTGTTCGACCTGGCTGCGATCCATATATCCCATCACTCTCGAGTCAGCGCGATGCCGTCCGGAGGCATGAACGCTTTGAGCCGTTGGGCCGGAACCGGCGTCGCCTCGGATTCGGGACGCTGGCCCGTCTGGAGAAGCTGAGCCAACCATTGGAGTGCAGGTTGGTTGCGAGGGCCATGCTGGACCTGGAATACGACCTCGTCGCAATCGGCAAACTGCGGCATCGCGCGTATCGCCGTGACAATCAACGTCTCCTCCACGTAACGGCCCATGGCCCTGCAGCTGATACACAGCTCTTCGATGACCAACCGGCTGCCTTCTAGCTGACCAACGATCACGGCGATTACGCCGCTATCGGACAGACGGTCCTTCAATTGCACGCTGGCGACACAGGCATCCTGACGCTGCATGCGTTCCGCGAGCTCGGCTTGATTGAATCGCCGCATGGCAAGGTTGAACTGATTGGTTTTCGCGCACAAATCGGCTAGACGACCCAGTTGGTCCCGCGCATCAAGGCGCAGACACAGCGTTACCTGCAGATTTCGAAAGTACTCCGAGGGGCTCACCGCCTCGGTCAGCAGTTCGGCTCTCTCTGCATTGGCTTTCATGTCTTCAACACGCTTGGCATCATCGGCCTCGACCTTCCAACGCCAGAGGCCTGGGTAGTACTCAATCGCCCGCTGCGTTTGTATCGGATCCAGGCCGGCATACACGGTATGAATTGGGGGGAGCCGTGACGCCACGGTAGCCAGCTCTCCAGGATTGTCATCCACGAAGAGAATCGTGTCGACAGCCACCCTCAATGCTTTGGCAATCCGGCTGATACCATCGGCCTTGTCCCCCCAGGAAATCTCAGTGGCTGAAAAATCCTCCCAAGCCAAGGGGTAGTCGTCTCGACGTGTAAAGAGCGATTTGACGTCCACTAACTCATTCCGTGACACGAGCGCGAGAAACAGGCCTCGCTGACGCAATGCCTTGAGAAACCGTTGTAGCGTTTGATGCGCCGCTGTCAGCCGCACGCCTTGAGGACCATCTTCCCCGAGCACGCCCGCATGCAGCGTATTGTCGAGATCCACCGCAACGACTTTTATGGGAGGCCAAACGGCGGCAGGCAACCAGTGGCAGGCCAATTTGCGTGCCAGCGCAAGTTGGGCTGCATTGCTCAACGGCGTCCCGGCCATCGCTGCCGTACGCCGGTCGAGCAATGGGACCTCTGCTTCTTCGCAAACGGCCTCGAGATCGGCACAAAAGACGCCAGGCACCGCGTCGGTCCGGGACCGGAGCTCTTCCCAATGCGCGGCTTCTGGCAGCCACGTCGCCACGATGATCGGCGCCGAGCCGGTGCGCCGTAAGACCTTGATGCGGTCCAAAAGCCAGTCCCTCCAGTCACTGAATTGGGAATGACTGAGGTACCGGCTACTGTCGAGCCAGATGAGATCGACGTCTGCCGAGCGGCGTCCAGCGAACATGAGTGCGTCGTCATACTCGCTCAGACGAACATCCGTCGCACACTTCGCGCAGGCGAAGTACGGCGATGCCGCCGCAATGACGGGCTCGATGGCATGATTACGCCACACGTTGATGCTGATTGTCCTCGAGCTGGTAACATTCAGCTCCAACTGCTGGAGCGCCAGCCGCGAAGGACGCGCGGCAAAGAGAACCGCCTGCGCTTCATAACCGGAAACGTTCATCCAATTCCTTGAGTGTGGCCTGCCCACACCAACGTGCACTGGGAGCGGAGGCCTGTTCGCTTACCGAGCACGAGGCGACGCTTCACGATCAATTGTGTTCTAAATCGTCAATAAATTCCATCAAATAGGACGTATCGACCGCAAAGTCTCCATGAACCCCATACTCGTGATTGTCGACGATGTCCCCCAGCACGTAACTGAACTTCACGCCGATTGGGGTCAGCATGTTCACCCAATACCGATAGGCAAGGTCTTGGCACTTGGATATCAGGATCGCAACCTGAGCCTCCTTCCGGCAGAAGATCGCATTGGCGAATCCGGCGCCGGTCGGCCCGACGATCACTCTTGCGTGACCGAACAGCTGCGCTTGCTCAATAAAGCTCAGCCCTTCTGGCTCAACGACCACATAGCCGCGGTCGGCAAGAAGTCGTTCGATCTCCACCGCGTTGGTGACCTTTCGAACCCCGGAATTGCGACGCAGGAAAACCTTCCGAGGCAGCGTACGCGTGTTCGCTTTTCGCATGACTTCCGCAAGGTGGTCACGGACCGATTGCAAGGCTCGAGGACTGAACATACCGTGGGAATGACCAGTTCCCTTTTTGATTCGCCGCTCGAACGGTACGTATCCGGCGACCGAAGTCACGTACAGCTCGTCAATCGCCAATGATTTCCCGATCGGAAGCGTGATGACCTCGCGATCGACCCCTGCCACCAGCAACAGCGACTCCATGATGTTGGGATGCAGCCCTTCATTCACTACGACCGGCACAGCCTTGAACCGCTCTTCCGCACAAAACAATGCGAGACGCGGCAATACTTCAGTCATCCAGTGCGCATAGTTGGGGGCGCAGGCGTCAACGAAGGTGGCCGCGACGGGTAGGGAGAGGGGCTGCTTGTCACGACACACCAGTCTCACTTTCTTTGCCCCCGGAGATACCAGTGCGCGGCCATGCATTTCTTCCGCGGTCGCATCTCGCTGGAAGTCATACAGGTCGTGGCAGATGACGTTGCCATCAACCAGGACCAGATTGGTCCCTCCCATCACCGTGCCGTGCCGCACAGTCGCGACGGCAATCTCCGGGAATCGAAATTCTGCGGGAGGAGCACTCACGTGGTGTTGATCCTTCACGGGATAGACCTTGGGCTCATCTGTTTTCACCCGTTCGGCATCGACCAATGTGTACCGCGTGGCCCCGCTACGTTTGACATACTCAGTCAGCGTCGCTATCGGATATCTCTTCTTGAGCCGCACGGTCAACCGAACGTAGACAGGAAATAGATTCCACCAAGCCCAACGCGCCACGGCCCGGACAATCGTGTACTGCTTCAACCGCTCTCGGTACAGTCTCCCGAGGGATGCATTGCGCATCCGGCTTACGATGTCAGCGTCTCCGGATGACGCCCAAATCATTCGGATATTCGAAGGCACTGGAGCGAGTACATCGCCCCCCTCTCGCCCCCTAGATGAGGAGGCCCCCGGTCTGGCGCATGAAGACTTCGATTGCATAGTGTTCCTTGCTCGGCAACAACTGTGGGCACGCCTCGGGGCGCCCATTGCTGGTCGTGGCCAGAAACGTGCCGCCCCTCGAAATCGCTACACCTTGGCGCGTTGGGCAGCCTCGTACAGCGGCACGATTTCGTTTGGCGTTCCTTGCCCCACCAGCTTCCCGCGGTCCAACCACAACACGCGATCGCACAGCTGCCGGATATCGCCCGTCGAGTGGGATACCAGCACGATCGTGGTCTTGCGCGTCTTGAACCACTTCATTTTGTCGCGGCATTTGGTCTGAAAATGGAGATCGCCAACCGCCAGGATTTCGTCAATCAGAAGGATCTCGGGATCCAGATGGACGGCAACCGAGAACCCCAGTCTGGCTACCATCCCACTGGAATAGGTACGGACCGGCTGATCCACGAACTCGTCCAGCTCGCTGAAGGCCAGGATGTCAGGCAACCGTGCCATCACCTCTCTCCTCGTCAAGCCGAGCAAGACGCCGTTGAGCACGATGTTCTCCCGTCCGGTCAACTCGTAGTGGAAACCCGCTCCGAGTTCCAACAAGGGGCAAATGCGGCCCTGCACGCTCACCGACCCGCTTTCCGCGCCCAACACCCCTGCCATCAAGGCTAGAGCCGTGCTCTTTCCGGAACCGTTCGCGCCAATGACCCCGACTGTTTCACCTTCCTCGATCTCGAAGGAGATGTCCTGCAACGCAAGGATCTTTTTCTGATTCATTTCCTCGACGGTTCGCCCCAAACTAAGCAACGACGCCTTCAACCCTCTTCTAACATGGAGAAACCGCGGGTAGGACTTTGAGACGTGTTGAAAACGAATAGCCGTCATATGACTTCGGCGAACTTGGGCGCCAATTTGGCGTAGGTCGCGTAACCGATGATCGCCATCACGCCCGCCATCAGACCGGCTGAGACGATCTCTCGGCCGCCCAGCGTTCCGGCCAGAAATAGCTGCTGCCAACTGAGAATCAAGGGGGTGAATGGGTTGAGGTACATCAAGCGCTGGTAGTCTTCAGGAATCATCGCTCCGGTATAGGCAATGGGCGTCAAGAAAAAGAGAAAGGACATGAAGAGAAGCGTGAGCCGATCCAGATCGCGCAAGAAGAGATTCAACGTGGCGACCAGCAGACTCATACCGTACACCATCACCGCCTGGATCGCGGTAAGCGCCGGGATCCCGACGATCCACACCCACGTCGGAGACACATGGTAGAGGGTCAGGAACACCAGAACGACTGGAATCGACATCAAAAAGTGGAGACCGTCGCTCAACACCGTCGAGGCCACGAGGACGTGTCTGGCAAATCGAACTTTCTTGAGCAGAGTCGCGTTGGCCACAAAGATATTGGGTGCGGCGCTCATCGAATGGCTGATCCACTGCCAGGGGAAAAGACCGGCGACAAGGAACAAGGGGTAGTCGGCGATTTGTACCCGCATGAATACGCCGAAAGCGAAATAATACACCGTTGCGAAGGCGAGCGGATTGAGCACCGACCACGCGTACCCGAGCCAGCTACTCTTATATCGGCCTTTAATGTCTTTTTCGGTCAAGACAACAACCAGGTCGCGAAGGTATTCCCCTCTCCAGGCCTCGCCGTCCCGGGTCCTCAACCCCGCCTCAAGATACGTGCTCATGATTTGATGACTCCGGGATAGTCAAGGCTGCCTAGAAATCACGCCGCTGAAAAATGACGCAGGCCCCAGCCAACAGAAGCGCGGCGTACAGCAAGCCATAGGTTGTCGCAACAAGTTGGTAATCGAGGGAGACCGGCACACCAGCGGCCGCCTGTCCTTTGACATTCAACGCCTCAAGGTTCGGGCAAAGATAGTACAACGCGGTGAGGACGGCCTCGTTGATCTCGCTCTTGCTCTTCTCGGCCATGCCCTTCAAATCGGCGGTCAGATGCCCGATCACATACAGCCCGAGCGTCATGGTGGCACTGAGCGTCGCGGAGCTGAACGTTGAGAAGAACATGGCGATCGCCATGACAAGCAGCGCCTCAATCAGGATGAACGCCACTGCCTGGAAGAGCGAAGCATGTAGGACATGCCCGCTGATCAAAACGGTGGCAACAAACATCGCAAACATGATCGCGACATTGACGACCACGATGAGTCCCAAGCCGAGGTACTTGCCAAGAATAAACTGCACCCGTGTGATCGGCCTCGCAAGTATCGTATAGATGGTGCGACGTTCGATCTCCTTGGTCACCAGACCAATCCCCACGAACACGGCGATGATAATAGCCACCAGATTGATGGCGGCCAACCCCAGATCGTTGACGATCCTCGCCTGTTCCCCAATGGTGAGCGTGCCGAGAAGCACTGACGTCCCTATGAGCAGGACCGCGAAAAACACCAGATTGTAGAGAATCTTGTCGCGAATGGTTTCCCTGAACGTATTGCCGGCGACGACGAAAATACTCCGCATGTCAGGCCTTCCGGTTCGTTTGTTCGATGAAGATTTCTTCTAACGAGCCCTTGTGCGGCGTGACGGAGACGAGTTTGCCTCCGGCCTGGCGAAGGACGGCCAAGACTTCCTCCAGATCGCTCTGGCCGGAGAGCATCATCAGACAGCGTTCACCTCGCTGCAGAATCCGAACTGCCTTGCTCTTGACAACAGGAATGTCATCGCCCACGACACCGTCGCACACCACTTCAACCGATTGCGCCTCGCGTTCGTTCACCAACTCCTCAATACGGCCCAAGGCGAGCATCTTGCCTTTGGCCAAGATACCCACCCGGTCGCAGATCATTTCGACATCAGAAACGATATGGCTGCTGAAAAACACCGTTTTGCCCTGGTCGCGCAGACTCAGGATCAGATCCCTGACTTCCTTCCGTCCGATGGGGTCCAGGCCGGACATAGGCTCATCGAGGATCACCAGTTCGGGATCATGAATGAGGGCCTGGGCAAGCCCGATGCGCTGAAGCATGCCCTTTGAAAATTTTCGCAGTTGTCGATCCCTTGCTTCCACGAGACCAACGCGCTCAAGCAGTTCTGGGACACGCTCCTGCACGGTGCTTCGCGATAAACCGGCAAGCTTTCCATAGAAAGTCAGAAATTCGTCTGCCGTCAGATAGTCGTAGAAATAGGGGGCCTCCGGAAGATACCCGATACGAGCGTGAATCGACACGTCGGTAGCCGGCGCTCCCAGCAATTCGATGCGGCCTCCTGAGGCCTTGAGCAACCCCAGGAGGATCTTCATGGTCGTCGTCTTGCCGGCGCCATTATGGCCCAAGAATCCAAAGATTTCCCCTCGAGCGACTGTCAGTGACACGTCGGACAATACCGTGGTTTCCTGCAACCAAGGCCAGACAGGCTTGTACACCTTGGTCACTTTGTCGATCACAATTGCGTCCATCGCTACCTCTTGTTGCTTGTCGACACTCCCGGGCCGGGCTCGTACCCATCAAATGATAGCAACGTCACCAGCAGGTTCAAGCTTTCGCGCAATCGATACAGGCCTCTCTCCGCTCGAGGAGGCAGCCTGCGCGGAGCTACTCTCCTCGTCTCCGCGTGATGATCCGCATGCGTTCCTTCACTTCGCTACTCCGGACACTCCCGGTCTTCAGGTCGTATTGATAGTGCCCACCGAACGGCTCTTTCGGCAATGCTCGTAGACTCCCCGCTCCCACCAAGTCTGTAAGTTGCGCGGGCCGCTTGCCATGAATGGACTGATACTGGCGGATGGCCTCTTCCATAATCTGGATGTCCCGCTCAACGATGGACTCTTTCAGTCGCACCTCCAGCATCTGCCGGACATTCTCGTCATCGGCATCCTCATACGCTTTCACCAAGAGATCAACCGCATCTTGGGGGGACTTTCCCGTGACAAACAGCTTCGCCGCAAGACTCATGAGTCGCTCCGGAGCCCCGGGCAGACGAGCCGCCTTGGCCATCGCCTCGGCAGCCTTCACATCGTCTTTCAATTCAAAAAAGTAATTGATACCCAGCAGGAATGGAAGGATCCATTCCTGGGGGTTGTGGAGCATCCCCTTTTCGAGCAAGCGATTGCTCTCTTCCGGCATAACCACGAGGATACAGAGCGCGTGACTCCCCGCTTCATAGGCCCGCACAAACTTTGGGTCAACCGTTGTGATTCGATCCAGGGCATGATACAGCCACCGCCCGGCTTCTTCATTGAGCTTCCTCTCGCCCATCACTTGAATCGCCTGAAGCCATAGCAGATCCGCGGTCAACTCGCGGTAGCCCAACGAAGCCGTTCGCAGGAATTCACCGCTCGGAAGGAACATGAACTGTTGAAGTTTCGGCCTCTCATTACTCAAATGTGTCAAAGGCAGCTGCAGAAGACATACGGATGACGCGAGCATGCCGCCCGTGACGATGAAACCAAGGGTTCGCAGTTTCAAGGTCATTTCGCTTGCTCCATCATGGCCTTTCGTAACGCCGCCGCATCAACGTCCAAGAATTGGCGCTCGATGTCGTTCAACACACGCCCATGGAACTTTCGCTTGATGTCATCGATGGTGTCGGCCTCCCGTCTGGCCGCCTCCGATTTTCCGGTCTGCAAGGCAAGCTCAGCGAGAAGGACGTGAGCCGGAAGATAGTGCGGCTCAGCTTCGATAGCTTGCTCCAACCATCGTTGGCCCTCTTCAAGCTGCCCATCACTCAACCGCATCCTTGCCAACGCGGCATAGTTGAATGGAGAGTAGGGATCGACTTCCGTCGCCAGCTTATACGCCGACGCGGCTTCGCCTCGTAACCGTTTGAGATCGGGATCGGCGCTCGCCTGTTTCGCCAAGGCCTCATAGATGGTTCCAAGACGATAGGGAAACCGCCCATCCAACGGATTGAGCTCCCTTGCCAACTCCTCTTCTCTCGCGGCCTCCACTAACCACTGTGGATCGCCGGATCGATGAAACATCCCGACCGATGTTTGCGCCACGTCGTCATGATACGCGGTTGTTCCGGGGTCGACGTGCGTCGCCAGGCGAAACCAGTCTAGTGCCGTGTCTTGCCTTCCGGCCTGAGCCTCGTGCCGACCTCTGTGATGCGCGTACCATCCGGCCGCGAACTGGATGCTCAGAACCGCCAGTATCGCCACCACGACACCAGCAAGGGCAAGCCGCACGGGATGGAAGGGGCACCGCACAATCCAGCATGGGTTGTCGGCACTCGGACTTGATTGCGCTGCCATGACCAAACCGCCCGACAGGATCAGCAGGATCACCAACGTCGGCTCGTGAAACACGGAATCCACGGTTGCATGCGCCAAGATAGCCATGACAGCCCCCGAGAGACCTAAGATCAGTCCCTGCTCCCTTCCATCTGCTCGATTGCGCCAGGATCCCTTCACTCCCATGACCCAGATGCCGATGCCCAGAAGAAACAGCATGAGCCCTGGAACGCCCAATTCCACGGCTAGCTGAACATACTCATTGTGCGCAGACTCCGCCCTTTTTCCATACCGAACGATATCCGACTCGATAGGAAACCGGTGTTGGAACGAGGTGTACTTGTATAATCCAGCCCCAGCGCCAAAAGGCTGTTCAGCGACACGCGCAAGTGAACTTTTCCAAATATCAACCCGGCTGTAGGCATATGGATCATGTGCCGCCACATCAGCTATCCGCTGCTTGAGGGGATTTGGAACCAGAGCCCCTACAACAAGACTGAGGATGATAAAGAAGATCGCGATTTTGCCGACGCGCAAACAGCCTATGAAGGCCAAGGCGGCAACTAACGCCAGTAGGGCCCCTCGAGACTGGGCCATGACAAACGCATAGAATAAAATCGCAGCGGCACTCAAGAGAAGGGCGAGTTCTATTCCACGCCTGTCTTTCCATCGCACGCCGCTTAGCATGCCCAACACGATTGAAAAGGTTGCAGCCACGTAGGTCGCGAAGAAGTTCGGATTATAGAAGGTTCCTTTAGCCCTGACTTGGCCGAGAAACGTAGACTGAACGATCCCCAGCATTCCTTCGAACAGTCCCATGCCGACGATGACAACAGTCACTTGCCATATCTGTTCACCGGTCCGAACTCCATGAAGCACGGCCCCAAATATCAGGGCATACATCAAGAGACTGAGCAACCACTGGACGCTCGGGTTCTTATACGGCGCCCACGTCATAGAAAGAGCCGCCCATCCTATGAACGCAAAGACGATAGGAAGCATAGGCGTTCGAGGGAATGTCGCCGTCCCCACTTTCATTTGGTTCACAAGCCAAAAGCTTACCGCTCCTAGCAGGAGCAGCCGTATGATCAACACAGGCAAGTGAGTCGTCCCGCCATCTATCAAGGGAGTGAACGCCACAAGGGAGAGAAGAAGCAGTACTGCCGGTGAAACCGACAAGTATCGAAGACGCCGTTTCACAACGAACGCGTCATTCGCAGCTGTTGCCGAAACGTAGACGCTCATGGCTCCCCTGCCAGGCACCAAGACTCTATTCGTTCCTGCAATGGAAACATCGGGGATACGTCGTAAGGTCTGGCCGGCTGATAAGAAGGCAGAATCGTTAAACCACGCACTCAATACACATCTACTAAGTACAACGTAGGATTCACCTCATTTCCTGTCAAGATATTTTGTCCCTGCGACAAACAGAGAGGGGGAGAGAGATCTTCGATCTCCCTCCCCCCTTCTGCCAACGGTGATCCCACCGTCCAGTGGCGAGATACTATGTCGTCTGAGACACGTCGTTCTTATCGTTCGTCAGATTCCGACGGTCATTCATGTGCCACTCGTCACATGCCACGTCTCCATCGATACCCCCGATAGCCCCCGCCGTGAAGCCGGTTGCGCTAGAGGCGACAGGTCCACCACCAGCCGCGGTAGTTGCAGGGGAAGCGCCCGTGTTGCAACCACCAGGCACCACAGCAGGCGCACCTGGGAACACCACGGGAACGCCCGCCAGCAAGGCCACATCAACGCCATACCAGAACGAATAACGCGGCGCGCCTGACGGGGTGTAGCCGATTTGACCGATGTTCCCAGCCACATAGGTATTGGGAACCGTCTCAGCCTGGTAGGCAACGGCTGACGTGAAAATCGCACCAAGGGCCACCTTCGCCTCCGCCTGCTTCGACTTCGCCTGATAGGCGATGAAGTTCGGGATGGCGATGGCCGCCAAAATACCGATGATCGCCACGACGATCATCAACTCGATCAGGGTAAAACCCTTTTGCCCCTTCAACTGCTTACACATCGCTGCTCCTCCTTGTTGATGGTTCACTATCTCGCCCGGGTCTCGTGCACACACTCAATTTCCGATTCCGGCGCTTTCCCTGCCGGGGGTAATAGCAGGTTCAATGCCGAATCCATCCAGAGGAGAGGTGTTCGATTAAGTCGAGTGTTTTCAGTGGCTTGTATGGATGAGGCGACGAGGGCAGCGGGAAATGGCCGATAGTTTCTTCCCTGTTTCGCTCCGATTTGCCGATAATTGTCACCGGCTTGTTCAGATGTATCCGGACGGGATCAACTAGGTGAAGACGTGTGCAATGGATGGGTTTGTGGTAATTCTGCTGTTCTTAAGGCGGCTTGTAAAAAAATGGCAGTGCGCTTCACGGAAAGGATAGTTCTTGAATGCCTGGTGGGCCAGCTTCTAGGAAGAAGAAGAACCTGACAGGCTTGAGAGGAAAAATATCCCCTACTGGGCAGGCGCCTGTATCTGTCCAGATACACGGCGTTTAGCTTGTTGGATACGGTCTTCAGTGGCCGGGTCTCCCATGCCGAGTTCGCGAAACCGATCCATGAGTTTCAAATTGGAAGGGTCAAGTTCCAAGGCGTGTAACCAAGCTTCGCGAGCATCGGCAAGACGTTCCTGTTTGGCGTAAATGTCGCCAAGATGCTCATAGATCACAGGGTCATCCCCGACGAGCGCGACCGCGCGTCTAATCTGAGCCAGCGCCTCCGTCAGTAAGCCGGACTTGAAGAACGCCCAGCCGAGGCTGTCTACGTAATATCCATTTTCCGGCTTCAGCGCGACGGCCTGTTTCGTTAAGGATAGAGCCTGGTCGATTTTCACTCCTCGCTCGGCGTAGCTATAGCCAAGATAGTTGAGCGCATCGGCATGGTGCGGATCCAGCTTGATTGCGGCTTCCATGACTCGGACCACATCATCGAATCTATTCAATTTGTCGTACGCCGTCCCCAGGTTGAACTGGAGATCGGCGCTCTTCGGATTGTGGCGGATGCCCTCTTCGAACACCTCGGCAGATTTTTGGAACTGCTCTTTCTGAATGTAGGCAAGTCCTAGCACGATATAGGCCTCCGGTTGCTTCGGATTCAGCGCAACCGCGCGACTCAAATGTTCGATGGCCTCAGGGAACTGCTTGAGTCGATAGTGTAACGCGCCAAGGTGGAGGTGCCCTTCGAAAAAGGTCGGCTCCAACTGCACATTGAACGTGTAGGTCTCCACCGCCTTCTTCGTATCTTTGGACTCCTCGTACAAATAGCCGAGGTAGTCCCGCACCTTGAGCTCAGCGGGACGAGCCTTGAGAATATCGTTCAGCCGGTCGATCGCTTTGGCAAATTCTTTCTGCTCGCCATGAATCAGGGCCATCCGCAGCTGCGCATCGAGGTCGGCCGGATCTTCGGCGATCAACGCTTCGAGTTCATTCATCGCCCCCTGAAAATCCTTCGCTTCGACAAACAGACGCACCAGATGGTGGCGGATGTCACGGTTTTGAGGGTTGACGCTTTGCAGATACTTCTTTAGGACCTTCGTCGCCCGCTCCCGATCCTGTCGGGCTTCATACACCGAAGCCAGTGCCAGATAGGCCGGTTCAAACGAGGGATTCACGGTCATCGCCCGCTCCAAACTGGCGATGGCAGCTTCCTGCTTGCCGGACTCGAGTAACACACGGCTGAGATGATAATGTCCGACCGCTGACTCCGGACTCTGAACAAGCCCGGCGCGCATGGCCTGTTCCGCCTCGTCCGTACGTTTGAGATTCAGCAGCAGCAAACCCTTGGCGAAGTACGGGTCGCCGACGGTCGGGTCCTGTTCGATGGCTCGATTCAGAAGCGCCACCGCCCGATCCGCTTGCCCTGCACCGGCAAAGATACCGGCAAGCTGCGTCAGTAAGTGCACGTCGTGCCCATGGCCTCCGGAAGCTTCTTCCGCGTACCGCAGCGCGGTGGGCATGTCCCCGAGCGAAAAGTACAACCCCGCGAGCCTTGCCTTCACCGATTGGGAGGAGGGATCGGTCTTCAAGGCCGCTTGGTATTCTTTGATGGCGCGGTCATTGTCCTGCGCCAACTCCGCCTGGTATCCCAACATGAAATGGTAGGCTGCAGAAGCGTCTGTCGGCTTCTGCGGGTTGGCAGATTTTACCGGCTGCGGAGGGGTCGCCGTCTCAGCAGCAAGTTGGGGGGTGGTCCCGCACCCGACCAGCAGGACCAGCATCGCGAGGAACGCACCAAGGAAGTACCGGTTCGATGGAGAATGCGCCGTTGTATAGCTAGGGGTCGACATGACTGGAGGGAGCCCTGTAATCGCCGAGCCGTTTAATACTCACAGATTATACGAAGCGATTCGGGCAGGGTCAAACGACTTTAGGTTTGTTCGCGGTCGGAAAGATCTGCAAATTTGGCGAACCGGTCGTGAAAGAACAGTTCCCTCTTACCGATGGGCCCATTACGATGTTTGCTGACCAGGATATCGGCGATACCTTTCCGTTCCGAATTTTGATCGTAGACCTCTTCTCGATAGATGAACATGACGACATCGGCGTCCTGCTCGATCGCGCCGCTCTCCCGAAGGTCGGCCAGCATGGGAATCGGCGGCTTTCGAGCTTCGACCGCTCGGCTCAGCTGTGAGAGGGCTATAACCGGTACATTCAGTTCTTTCGCCAACGCCTTGAGCGACCGGGAAATATCGGAGATTTCTTGTTGACGGGACTCCGCGTCGCTGCGCCCTTGCATGAGCTGGAGATAGTCGACGATCAAGAGATCGAGCCCACGCTCGGCTTTCAGGCGGCGGGCTTTCCCTCGCATCTGCTGTACGGTGATGCCGCCCGTATCGTCGATATAGATCGGGGCTTGTTCCAATCGGCCGGCCGCCTCCGCCAGTCTCCACCAGTCTTCCTTTTGCAGTTTCCCCGTTCGGAGCGCGTGAGAATCGACCTGCGCCTCCGAACTCAACATGCGCAGGACGATTTGGGGCTTCGACATTTCGAGGCTGAAGATGCCGACCGACGACCCGGCATGGAGCGCCGCATGACTCGCCATACCAAGGACAAGGCTCGTCTTGCCCATGCTGGGTCGTCCGGCGATCACCACGAGATCGGAAGGCTGCAACCCCGCCGTGAGATCGTCGAGATCGTAGTACCCGGTCGGGACCCCCGTCACATGTTCCTTGCGTTTGGACAATTTATCGACGAGATCGAGGCTTTCCTTGATGATCTGATTGATGGGACTGAATGAACGATCTAGTTTACCCTGGGCGATTGAGAACACTGAACGCTCCGCGAAATCCAGCAGTTCATCGATGGGAGCCGTGCCTTCGTATCCTCGGGTCAATACTTCGGTCGACGTGTGAATCAACTCGCGTAGCAACGCTTTGTCCCGGATGATCTTGCTGTGGTAGCGGATGTTGGCGGAACTGGGCACCAGTTGGACCAGTTCGGCAAGATAGGCGGCACCGCCCACCGATTCTAATTCCCCCTGGGCCTTCAATCGTTCGGTCAACGTGATTTGATCGATGACCTCTCCCGTCTCGGACAA
>CAZPYP010000031.1:16420-21569 GCA_964590845.1 uncultured Nitrospira sp. | reverse complement strand
CACCCCTCTGGATCTTGCCGGCCGGGTGGACGGGCAGGCGGTCGAGGCGATCGAAGAGTTCGTCCGTCCGCATGTCGGGAAAGGAAAATTCCTCGTGACCTTGACCGGCGAGCATACCGGCGCCCTCGGGGCGATCCGAGCCCATGCCAAGCGTTATCCCGAGATGTGTGTGGTGCAAATCGACGCCCATGGGGACTTACGGAGCGCCTATCAAGGGAATCCGTTCAGTCATGCCAGCGTGATGGCGCGCGTCGTCGACGACAGCCTGCCGCTGGTCCAGGTCGGCATCCGGTCGATCTGTCCGGAGGAGATCGAACGGATCAAGCACAGTCGGACTATTGCCACATTTTTTGCGGCGTCCTTGTTGGACCCTTCCGGCCCATATGAGGGGAGAGCGACGCGTTGGATTCCCGACGTGGTGAAGGCCTGTCGCGGCCCGGTCTATCTGACGTTCGACTGCGACGGGCTGGATGCCTCGCTGGTCCCGGCGCTTGGCACACCGGAACCGGGCGGGCTTGGCTGGTACGACACCCTGAATCTCATCACGGCCCTGTCCAATGGGCCGGGTATCCTCGGGATGGATGTCAGCGAGATTGCGCCGATCGACGGCTTCGTGGCCCCGCAGTTTTGCGTCGCGCGCTTGATCTACCGGATGCTTGGACGCATCAAAGCTGGCCGCCGCGTGCATTAAGCGGCATGTCGTGACCGACCTCATCCGCATCAACAAATTCTTCACGCAGCACGGTATCTGCTCGCGCCGCGAGGCCGACCGGCTGATCGAATCCGGCCGCGTCACGATCAATGGACGGGTCGCGGTACTCGGCGATCGCGTGGCCCGTCAGGATGCGGTCGCGCGGGACGGCCAGGTGATTCCCTGGGGGCAGGCGCCGGTCTATATCAAGTATCACAAGCCTGTCGGGGTGACGACGACGAGCGAAGCGCATGTGCCCAGGAACATCATCGCCGAGATCGGCCATCCGGACCGGATATTCCCGATCGGGCGGCTGGACAAAGACTCGTCCGGCTTGATTTTGTTGACGAACGACGGCGATATCGTCAACGAGATCCTTCGGACGGAACATGGCCACGAGCGGGAATACGAAGTGACGGTGGACCGGCCGTTCGATCAGACATTCTTGGACCGAATGGCCGCGGGAGTCGTCGTCCTCGGGAGCAAAACCAAGCCCTGCCGGCTGAAGAAACTCGGGCCAAAGCAGTTCAGCATCATTCTCATCGAAGGGCGCAATCGCCAGATCCGACGTATGTGTCAGGCGCTCGGGCATCGTGTGATCGCCCTCCACCGCGTCCGGATCATGCACGTGACGATCGCAGGATTGCCTGCCGGGAGGTGGAAGGCTCTGACGCGAGAAGAGCAGGCAATGCTTTTTCAGGCATTGGGGCGAAGGAAGACGCCGGATTCACGGGAATGAATCGGGTCGAAACGGCTACTCGCGTTCCAGCGCCGGCTTGGAAACTGGCACAGCCGGACTGCCGGACGACGATTCTTCCTCCGGCTCGATGGCGGCCTCAGGCTCGGATGATCCACGCCGTTTGGTCAGGAAAAGATTCAAAAACGCGATAAAGAAACTGCCGCCGACGAGGAGTAGACTGGTGTCTTGGATCGCCTTCGTCCCCTCGTCCCGCATGTCCTTCGCCACGTCGGCGACTGTGTCCAGGAGGCGGTCCAGCGCAAGACTCACCTGAATCATCTTGGGACCGGCGTTGTCCGAGGCATGTTCCTCGGCCTTGCGCCGGAGCGCTTCCCGCTCGCCCGGGGTCGCCGCTGTCCATTCCTGGGTCAGCAACTGGACGGTCGTGCTGGCGACCGAAAAATATTGATCGAGACTGCGCCGCACCGCCTCGATGTCTTCCGGTTCGCTGCGTCCGCTGCGCGAGACCCGCAACCCGGCCGCCGCGTACCGGTCCACCGCCTGTTGAATTCTGGCTCGTTGCGTCGGCAGCGACTCCGTAATCCGCTCGAAATCTTTTCTGCTGTCGGCCTCCAGCGCCCGAATGATCGTGTTCCGGTAGCGCATGACGTCGGCGGAGATATGGGCCAGGTCGGCGGCCCCGAGCGTATACTCGGTGTACATGATGCGCAGGTCCTGGTCGACGCGGCTCAATGCCTGTCCGCTGACCCATCCGAGGCCGGCGATGAGCAGGCTAATCAAGAGTTGCGAGGCACTGGGTTGGAAAGACAGTAACCACCGGAACAGCCGCACGGACAACCTCCCTTATTCCAAGATGAGCCGGCGATCCACGTGGGGTGTCAGATTGGGATCGTTCGACACGAACACCACCGACCACGGTTCGTCTTTCGAGCAGAGCCGCCGGAGCAGAGTCTCTCGGAGCGCCGGATGCAGGTTGTGCAGGATGCCGTCGAAGACCAGGATCTGCGGGCGGCTCAAGATGGCCCGTGCCAGCAAAATGCGCATGATGTGCGTGGGCGCCAAGATCTTGCCCGGTGCACGAATGTGCGTCTTGAGCCCAAGAGGCAGCGCGTCCACGTCCTCCTCCAACTCGACAAACCGCAGAGCCCACCGCACGTCGCTATACGGAATGTACGAGCGGCCGAGCAGGATATTGTCCTCGATCGTGCCTTCGAACAAGGTGAGTTGTGAGTCCAGCATGAATCCGCGGCAGCGGTTGATGGCGTTGAGATCCAGATGGCGAAGGTCGACGCCGTTGTATCGGATGACGCCGCCCGTGGGCGCTTCCAGGCCGGCGAGCACACGGGCCAGCGCCGTTTTTGCGACCGTCGTGCTGGCATAGATGCCGACTTTTTCCCCCGGCGTCAGTTCCAGAGAAAATTGCGAGAATATCGGCGGCATATCGGTATGCTGGACGGCGAGATCTTTACAGGTCACGCGAATGCCGTGAATGGTCGGGTCCGGTAACGGGACGGACAGAGTTGCCGAGGCCTGGTCCTTCGGCAGAGAAAACACGAAGTCCAACTCGGTCAAGCCGGTCAGGAAGTAGTAGATATGGCCCATCCGTTTGACGACGCCGTCGAAGCTCGCCAAGAGGCCGCTGACGACGACTTCAGCCGCGACCAATTGGCCGAGGGTGAGTTGGCCGATGGAGACCAACCAGCCAGCCGTCGCGATGAGTCCGCTCTGCGCGACGGCCTGCCATCCCACTGAGGCGAGATACTGGCGGATCAGGATGCTGAAGCGGGTTTGTCGGGTCTCGACGTATTTTCCCACGAGCTCGTCGGTCCGTTGCATGACGATGGCCTGGCTGTCCGTGGCTTTGAAGTGCAGTAGGTTGTAGGAGATTTCCTGCATCCAATGCAGCGTCTCATACTTGGCGTGCGACATGGCGATGGTCGCCTTCAAGCCGCCGTGCGACATGAGAAAAAACACGACATTGAAGCCGGCCAGCAACAAGGCGCCGTAGAGCAGGAAATACGGATGGTAAAACACCAGAATCGTCATGCCGACGGTTCCACCCACGACGACGTTGATGAGATCCACAAGCAGCACGGAAAGGGCCCGCTGCATGAACACGGTTTCGACGAAGTAGTTGGCGTAGCGGGGTTTGAATCCCAGGAATTGCAGGTGCGGCAGCTGTTGCGCCATGCCGATCGCCACCCGCGCGAAGAATCGCCGTTCCAGGACTTCGACGGCATAGTATTGAAGCGCCTTGAACGCGCCGACGAACAGGAGCGCGGCCACCATGATGCCGGCGAGCGTGACGATCGTGACCGGCTGAATGGCGAAGGCGAACGTATTCACCAGCTCTTGGACGGTCAGCGGCACGATCAGGGAGAAGAGGCCGATAGCCAGTGAATAGGAGACGACCAATGCGAGGAGCCGACGCTCTAGACGGAGGAGGACCCCCAGATAGCCGAGCACGGACTGGAAAAGATTCGGTTGGCTGGGGGGCTCACTTTGCACGAAATCCGCCCTTCTTCTCGCTCATCGCCGATGCCGGCACACAGACCGATACTCCCTAACGCTATCAAAGCATAGGGGAAAAAGCCACTTCTTCCCTTGCTTCAATCCCGCGCCCGATAGGTCACCGGCACGGCCGATGGGATGGATTTTCCCCAGGCGCCGATGGCCCATTGATACAGGGCCAGGGCCTTTTGATAATCGGCTTTGG
This sequence comes from uncultured Nitrospira sp., assembly GCA_964590845.1. GTDB lineage: Bacteria > Nitrospirota > Nitrospiria > Nitrospirales > Nitrospiraceae > Nitrospira_C. Next base: position 17,462 of record CAZPYP010000031.1, on the reverse strand, counting down.
CGCGGATGACTTGGCCTTCCGAGTCGACGGAATTCCGTTCGCGCAGGTTCACGAACAGGACGCTGGTGGCGCCCAGGCTGAACCGGAAACGTTCGCCTTCTTCCAGCGTCTTGGCGAGCCGCAAGGATTCGACGGCCGCCGCGATGCGTTCTTTGGCCCGCTCGATAGCCGAGAGCGCGTTGTCCACGTCGACCACCACCTGCTGTTCGCGGAACTTCTGCGTCAGGACAAAGCGATCCGCTTTCCCCTGAGCCTCCAGCACCTCTCCTCGGCTTTTCCGCTGCAGGATGGGGACTTTGAGTTCCAGGCCGAATCGGTATCCGAGGCCGAGGACGAATTTTTCCGGAGCGCGGGCTGGAGCGGCCTCCGCGTCGAGGCTCGGCAGCAGGTTGTTCTTGGCCAATTCCAGGTCGATGTTGTTGAGCTTGGCCTCGATGTCGATTTCTTTGATCTCTGGACGGTCGGTTTTGGCTTGCAGCTTGTGCGCCTTGATCGTTTCCGGCGTCGGAATCAGCATCTGGGACGGAAAGTCTGGGACGCGTTCGATCGGGGGAGCGACCGGCGCGTTGTGCTCCCATATGAACATGGACAGCTTGAGCTGCTCTTGTTCGACGAACCGCTGGGCGGCGATGGCCACTTCCCGGCGGCGTTGCACTTCCTGATTGGCTTCGACGACATCCAATGGAGCCACAGCTCCAGCCTTGGCGCGGCCCTCGACCTGCTTGAACCGGTCCTCGGCGACGCCCACCGCCTTGCGTTGCACCTCGAGGAACTTAGCCGCCGCGACCCAATCCCACAGCTGGGAGGCTGCGGCGAGAAAGAGATCTTGTCTGGTTTGAGCGATTCTCACGTCGGCGCGAGGATCCGCCAGTTCAGACCGCTGCAGCTCCGCGCTCTCCGGGTTCACCATGAGGCCCCGGAGCAACGGCATGAACCCGCCGAGAAGCACCTGTTGGTTTCCGCTTCCGAACGAGAGATCGGGAATCTTGGCATCGCCGATCGCCTGCCGGACGCCGGCGCTGTATCGAAATCCCCAGGGGTG
>CAZPYP010000031.1:0-16320 GCA_964590845.1 uncultured Nitrospira sp. | reverse complement strand
TACCGGCGACGAACATCCAAAATGCCACGAGCCAAACGAAAATAGACGGCGTTCGAGGACTCATATGACACGCTCCTTTCATGACGGACAAAGGCTGGCCGCTACGGGTCGCCGCACCGCGGCGGCGGGATAATAATGAGCTGAGCGATGGCAACAGGGCAGGGCCAGGCCGAGGTCGCCCGTTCGCTACTTCGCACCCCGTCCTGCCTTGGGCAAGAGGGTGTCGATTAGGCTGGGCGGCCGTTCTTGATAATCGGGCGGGAACAGATTAAATCGACGCCAGAGCTCGTACCACAGAGGCACCCGGTTGAGAATGACCCATCCCATCGCCTTGGTGCCCTGCCGCACATGTTCCTGTGGAGGCCAGGGACGATCCTCCGGATCGGGGACGACCCAAAAGCGGAAATTCCCCTTGCCGTCGTCCACTTGGTCGATGACCTTGATGAGGCCGCCGTAGGTGCCGGCCATGACCTCCGGCCAGGCGGGGAGGGGGATTGCCGGAATGCCGTAGAACAAGATGCGTACTTTGCGTCCCACGTTGAGCAAGGGGGCGTCGATACCGTCCGCCGTCATCTCGATGGCTTTGTCCATGCTGGCCGGCGATACCCGCACGAGTTTATCGCCAGGCCTGACGGTCTCTCCGGCGCCCGTTTGGGCCATCTTCACCACGGTACCGTCGATCGGCGCGAGGATGCGGCTGGCGATCCGACGCTGCTCGGCGTTGGACATTCTCAGCGAGATGTCCGCCAGCTGGTCGGCGGCCTTCGCGGCTTCCGCGATCGATGCATCCCGCGCGGCCTCGGCATCTAGCAACCGCTGCAAGACTTCGGCATTGACTTGGTCGCGCCCGAAGCTGAGGGCTTTCATGCCTTGCTCGGCGGCTTTGAGGTTGGCCTGTGCACCGGACAAATCGGCCTTGGTGGCGATCGCGGCTTGGATCGTCACCTCCAATTCGCGCTGCGACACCAATCCTTGCTCGGCCAGTTGCTTATGGCGATCGACGTTCAGCTCGGCGGTGGCGACGCCAATCTTCGCCGCTTCGACCTTTTGATAGGCTTCGCGCACTTTGTTCTCCGCCTCGACGACTCTCGCCTGGGCGGAGGGTACGGCCGCTTTGACGAGATTTTGCATCTCGCCGATGCGCTTGTCCAACTGCTCGGCGCGGCCCAACGCCGCCTTCTGCGTGTCGGTTAAGGCCTTCTTCCGCTGGTCGAGCAGGATTAAGAGATCGGGCGACATGAAATTCGGGTCATAGTCGTCCAATTCGAGGATCAAGTCCCCCTGCTTGACGCGGACGCCTTCGAAGATATGCCATTTCTTGATCCGTCCGGTGATTTGCGCTTCGACGTCCTGCGGGCGTTCGTACGGCGAATAGGCCGAGAGTTGCCCGGTTACGGTGATGGTCTGGGTCCACGGGACGAATGCGATGATCAGCAAGAAGAGAAGAATCAGCTTGATGGCCAGCTTCGAAGAAAACTTGAGGCGTTCGGGGATTTGAACGGCTTCCCAGGCCTGGAGTTTCTTGGAGGTGGCAAGATCGTCGACCGCCATCTCGTCCAGCCCCGTGCGGCGCTGAACAAGGGAGCGAACTTTGTGGCGTAGCGTCTGCCCTAACCCGGCCACCGGAACTCCTTGGGGGAAGCGATCGGACCGGACACTGCAGCATCATAATAGAGGATATTGGTCGGGCCGGTCAATTTCTCCATCATTACTATGCGAATCGCCGAAGTCGGCAACCTTGACCCACCGCGGGAGAATCGCTAAGGTGTGGGCTCACTTAGCGTGATCGGAAAGGTCGAGGGAATGGCCCGAACGAAAGTCCAGCGTGCGACGAGCGGCAAGCAGGCGACGCGGTCTCATCCATTGGTCGGTGTCCTTGGTGGCAGCAAGTCGGATTTCCCCATCTTGGAGAAAGCCGTGTCGATTCTAACGGAGTTGGGTGTGCCCAACGAACTCCTCGTCGTCTCGGCGCATCGCACCCCGGACCGGCTGTTCGCTTACGCCGAGCAGGCCGCCTCGCGCGGAATCGAAGTCATCGTCGCCGGAGCCGGAGGAGCTGCACATCTGCCGGGAATGTTGGCATCGAAAACCCATCTGCCGGTGATCGGCGTGCCGATTCCTACCGAGAATCTCCGTGGGCTCGACTCCTTGCTGTCGATCGTGCAAATGCCTCGGGGGATTCCGGTGGCGACGGTCGCGATCGGCGGGGCGGAGAACGCCGGTCTGCTCGCGGCGCAGATACTGAGCGGCCGATATCCCGCTATCGCCGCCCGCGTCAAAGCCTTCCGAAAAGCTCAAACCGACGGGGTGCTACACTCGATTGAAGCGAAGGGGACGGTGTCCGGTATGCAGACCGCTGGATCTCGTCGCCGATCGTGAACGTAATTTCGCCGGGATCGATCCTCGGTGTGCTTGGCGGCGGGCAACTCGGCGGAATGTTCGCGACCGCAGCCCGCCGCATGGGGTACCACGTCGCAGTCTGGGATCCAGACCCAGGCGCGCCCGCGCACCGTCTCGCGACCCGCTCGTTTTCCACGCCGTTTTCCGATCCGGCGACGGTCGAGGCGTTTGCCGAGTCGGCAAGCGCGATCACCTACGAGTGGGAAAACGTGCCGGCGTCTCTCTGCCGCCAGTTGGAGCGGCGGAAACCTCTCAGGCCCTCGGCCGCCATCCTCGACATCGTCCAGGATCGTCTCAAGCAAAAGCAGTTCTTGATCGACCATGGATGGCCCGTTCCCCAATTTGCCGCCGTGACCGATCCGGCGCGCCTTGCAGAGGCCGTCGAACAGATCGGCTGTCCCGCAATCTGCAAGACTACCCGCTCAGGTTACGACGGCAAGGGCCAGTGGACGATTCGCAACGTTGCCGAGGTTCCAACGGTCCAGCAGGCGCTGGACGATACCAGGCGCGAGGGAGCCGCGTGGATAGTCGAAGCGATGGTTCCGTTCGAGAAGGAATTGTCGATCCTGGTCGTGCGGGGAGCCGGAGGGGCGACGGTGCGGTATCCCCTCGCCGAAAACGTGCACCAGAACGGCATCCTGCACACTACCGTTGTGCCGGCCGATGTGCCGGCGTCGCTGTCACAACGCGCGGGTGATCTCGCCGCGGAGATCGTCGGACGGATGGACGGCGTTGGGGTGTTCTGTCTGGAATTATTCTATGCCCCGGGCGACCAGCTGCTCATCAACGAAATCGCGCCTCGTCCTCATAACTCCGGTCACTACACAATGGATGCCTGCTCAGTGTCGCAATTCGAGCAGCAGGTAAGGGCGCTATGCGGCCTTCCTCTGGGAGAGGTGCGCTTGCTCACGCCGGCGGCCATGTTGAACCTTATCGGTGAAGAAGCGGGAGCCGTAATGAGCGGAGAAGGCAGTGGTACACTCCTCACGATCCCGGGGGCCGTACTCCATTGGTACGGCAAACAGCTGGCGCGTCCGCGGAGGAAAATGGGACACGTCACGTTTCTCGCCGACAGCGGCCCTCAGGCTTTGGACAGGGCGACCTCCTTTCATGCGCGTTTGACAGGCCGCTGACCGCTCTGGTCCGACTTCACGAATCCTTCAGAAGTCCAGCGCCGTTTTTTGTCCATTCCCTGCTCCGTTCGCTTTTGTGATGCGCCGGTGGGTTTTCCCACAGTCGGTGCGGAAGGCGGCGGGTGTCTTCAAGCAAAAACAGCGGTCTAACCGCTCGGACAATCGGTATAAGACTTGCTCAAACCCTTCGCCTTGGTGATACGGACGACGATGTATGCAGGGTAGTTCCAGCCTCAATCAACCACTGGTAGCCGACAATCCGGTCGCTGAGCCGGGCGGCCTGTCGAGTGTTTCCCGAAGCCGATATGTCGTGCTGCAGTCGCTGGTCGGCGTGATCCTCGCCTATCAGTTGTTGTCCGATGCCGAACCGATCGTTTCCCGCCCGACCAGCCATGTCCTGATCGTGGGGTTGGTCGCCGTCGTCGCGGCGCTGGTCTTCCTGCCGCCTGCCATCCTCCGGACTCCATGGTTCAGCGGCCTCTTGGTCGGAATTGACACGGTGGTGGTCACCGCCACTATTTATCTGTCCGGTAATGCCCGTTCGGACCTCTATCTTTCGTACTTCGTCCTGATGCTGATTGCCGCGTCGGTGCGCCGACTCTCGCACGTCATCGCCTTTTCCCTTCTCCTCTGTGCCGTCTACGGCGGCATGTTGTATCAAGGCGTCGTGCTCACGGGATCGATTTCCGCCGGGCATCTGCTGGGCGTGCCGGTCCTGCTCGTCATGGCGGTGTTCTACGGCATGGCCATGGAAACGATCGGAACTGAGGAACGGCACAAGGCGCGCTTGCTGGAAAACATCAGCGATTTGAAGAGAACGGAGATGGGGCTGCAGGGGTCGCTCACACAGCTTGAGACCCGCATTCGGGGGCTCAAGGAGGATCTGTCCAAGGCGCAAGCACAGGCGCATCAAAGTCAAATGGACCGGCAGGACCTGGAACGCCAGTTGGCCGAAGCGCAAAAAATGGAGGCGGTGGGACGGATTACCGGGGGGATTGCCAGTGAGTTTAGCCATCTGTGCTCGGTGATCGGAAAACAGACGGGCGTCGTGCTCTCGCAACTGAAACAGGACCATCCGTTGTACGGGCCGGTGGACGACATCTTCAGAAGCGGAGAGCGGGCTGCGGCCTTGACGTCACAATTGGCCGCACTCGAGATCCAAGGTCGGCCATTCCGCCAGGTAGTACCCCTCAACACCGTGCTCAACGATCTGTCGGTCGTGGTCCGGGGGTTACTACCGAGCGGCATCGAGTGCACCATAACCCTGGATCCCGCCCCGCTGCTCGTAGAAATCGATCGCGAAGGTCTGGAGCAAGCATTGCTGCATGTGATCGTCAATGCGCGCGACGCGATGGTGAACGGCGGCCGGCTCACGATCGAAGCGGGCCGCGGCCAGCCAACGCATGCCGCAGTCTCGACGGCCGCGTCGACCCGAACGGGATCGCGCGTCATGATCCAGATTACCGACACGGGCAGCGGCATGAATCGCATGACACAGTCCCGAATGTTCGAGCCGTTTTTCTCCACGAAAGAGACGAACGTCGGTTTGGGGCTCACGGCGGTATACGGCATCGTGAAGCAGCACGGCGGGCAGGTGGAAGTCTCGAGTCAGCCCGGTCAGGGCACCAGGGTGCGGCTGTTTCTTCCGAAGGTCGAAGCGGCCGGGCGTGTCGACGGTCTCGTAAGTGAATCCTTGTCCGCGAGAGGCGAAGAGACGGTGTTGCTGGTAGAGCCTCATGAAATCGATCGCAAACTTGCGCTGGCGACGCTCCTACGGCATCGCTATCGCGTGCTCGAGGCCAGTTCGCCGGTCGAAGCGCTCATGCTGATGCAGCGGCACCTCGGGGGGCTGCATGTGGCCGTGAGCGGACTGGTCATGCCGGAGATCACGGGGCGTGAGTTGGCCAAAAGACTCCTGAATCAGTATCCGACGATGAAGGCGTTGTTCGTGTCCGGATACGATGACGAGGCGATGTTGTCACATCGGATCAATCGGCGGTATCTGTTGCGCAGGCCGTACCGGCAGATGGGATTGGTCGAGAAAGTGCGTGAATTGATCGATGCGTAGGTTCGGACTACCGGCGCCATCCAGCCGGGCTCGTCCGAGAATGGGGTGCTGCGGGATATCGGAAGAAGTTGATGAGCACCATCCCCGCAAGAAAGCCGCCGATATGGGCGAAGAACGCCACGCCGCCCCCTTGACTGCCGAGACTCATTCCCCCGCTCAACAACTGCATCAGAAACCACATCCCTAACACGACTCCCGCGGCCACTCGCGTAATACCCAGCCCCGGCATGAAGACTAGGACATGGGCGCGGGGAAACAAGAGGAGGTAGGCCCCGAGGACGCCGGAGATCGCGCCGCTCGCCCCGACCATCGGAACTGTCGATGAAGGGCTGATCACGGCGTGGCTTAAGGCTGCGACGATACCGCAGACAACATAGAAGAGAACGTACCGAACATGACCCATGACGTCTTCGATGTTATTGCCGAAGATCCAGAGGTAGAGCATGTTCCCGATCAGATGCATCCAGCCGCCGTGAAGAAACATGCTCGTAATCAAGGTGGCGTAAGCCGGAATGGCCGCTGCGACGGATGGCAGTTCGGCCTGTCCAAAGACGACGGCTGGGATGGCGCCATATTGGAATACAAAGACGTCTCCAGACTCGCCGAGCAGCGACGCCTGGTACAGAAAGACCAGGACGCAGGCGACGATAAAGGTAACGGTGATGACGGGCGTGTGTTCGGTCGGGTTATCGTCGTGCAGAGGAATCATGCTCGGTCCGCACTATGGCAAAGTGCGGCGGCGGTCGGCGAGGGGGCGTGGAAGGGCTGTATTGGCGGGGAGGCTGCCGTCGAGGCCGAGCGGAACGGAGAAGCCTGCGGCGTGGGTATGGCCGCCACCGCCGAAGGAGGCCGCGATCGAGCCGACGTCCGTTCCGTCCTCGCGCGAGCGCATGCTGTAATACCGGCGGCCGTCCCGGTCGTGCCATATGATGCAAAAGGGGTGATCGGCCGACAACCGTTCACCGATTTGGCTTGTCAGGACGGCGCTTTGCACAGATGGCACGGTCGCCCCTTGGAACTCGACGAGGACGGCTTGAGCCGCCAGCTTCCCGACGAGTTCCTGCTCGTATCGCAGGATGGCGCGTCCTTCATGCTCCAACTCCCGCTGCGAAAAGGAACTCCACAACTGAAAATCGAAGGGATGGGAGGCGATGGCCGCGTTGATCTCTCGACTCCCGGGAAGCGACCAGGTCCAGAGGTCTTTGTCCTGAATGTATTCAAGCAGCCAGGGCGTCGGGCGGTCGTGCGCCCATTCCCACGCCAGTACGGCTCCCGATTTTGCCATATCGAAGTAGGCGTAGGGCAGTCCGGCCAGCGCCTGTTCCGCGGTGATATGGTGGTCCAACACCAGCAGGGCCTTGCTCTGCTGGCGAAGCGCTTCCAAGTTCTCCCGGCTGTAACTGAAATCTACGATCACGATGCGCTCGTCGTTCAAGTCGGAGGGAGGGGGATTCCCATGCTTGACCGGAAGAAATCGCGCCGATGGCACGTGGCGCCAGAGTGCCCAGGCGGCGCCGAATCCGTCGGCGCATTCGGCGTGATAGAGAACGACCGAAGGAGAAAAGGAGGCCACTTGGCGGGACGCAGTACCCATATCTCGGCTCAGCATACCATGGGGGGGTCGCGGAGAAAACCCTGAACCCTCAGCTGGTTGCTAGAGCCGATTCACATGGTCGATGAGTTGTCTGAGGCGGCTGGCGCTTCGGCGATTGGAGACAAAGGTCAACCTCGGAAGTCGTGCGAACTCTGGTTCGTCCAGTTCCTCGGTGAGATGCCCGCGCAGTTCGAAAGTCCCCTCGGCCAACAGATCACCGAACAGATCATGGAGTGCCGCAACCTGCGACGGTGATAGGGGCTGGCTCAGGCGCATGACCAATTGCCGTCCCACATACCGAATGGAATGGAACCGACGATAAAACATCAGGATCTCATCGACGGCCTCCCTCGACGAGTCGACGATCTTGAAGAGACTGAAATCTTCCGGGCTGATCAGCTTGCGGTCCAACAATTGGCGGGTGATGAACCTTTTCCACTCGTCCCAGTAATCGCAGCCGGGGGCTTGCAGGCAGACGATCGGCTGGGGATCGCTTTTCCCGGTTTGGGCGAGAGTCAGGATTTCGAAACCCTCGTCATGGGTGCCGAAACCGCCGGGGAACAGAGCGATGGCGTTCGCTTCCTTCTGGAAGATGAGTTTTCTGGTGAAAAAGTACTTGAACGTCACCAGTTTCGGGTCGTCCGCAATTGTCGCATTCGGGCCTTGCTCGAAGGGGAGCATGATGTTCACTCCGAAACTGTTCTCGCGTCCGGCGCCTTCCTGGCACGCCCGCATGATGCCGTCCGCGCCGCCCGTGATGACCATGAACCCGGCCTGGACGATGTCCTTCGAAAACTGGAACGCCAAGCGATAGTTGGGGTCGTCGGAAGGAGTGCGTGCTGACCCGAAGATGCTGACCTTGCGGTGGCCTCCATAATCGCGGAATACCCGGAATGCGTGCCGCAGTTCTTTCACGGCGCGATTGACGATCTTCAGATCGAGGACATTCAGCCTGGACTCGTGCAGCCGGAGCACACCGGCCAGAAGCTCCTTCATCAGTGTTGCCTGGAGATCGTCTTCGGGGGTCTCTAGCAGGGCTCGAATCTGCGCCAACAGTTCGTCGTTCGAGAGCGGGGTCTTGGTCCGCTGGGGCGTGGTTCTCATGTTTGTATCCATGGTTGGTCGAGAAAAAATTCTATCAGCCGATCGCCGGTTGGTCAAAAAGAACCCGGAATTCTGTTGGTTAAATATGAGGAGGAGAGAGGGGCATGGCCTGAAGCGCCCAAGCTTTCAGGCGAGAAAGATCGGCGTTCGATAGATCGGTGAATTGGACTTCGATCAGTGCGCGGGGGGGCGACCGGTCTTCAGAAATAGTGGCGGTCTTCGTGTCGCTGGTCAGGACCTTGCCGTGCATCGTCAACGGGGTATTCTGTCCGGGAAGGGTGAAAGCCAAGACGACCGGAATGCGAGATTTGACGGCGGTTCCCGATTCCACGAGCGCGCCCAGATGGTTCAGCTGCAGGATCATAACATTGAAGGCCTGATGATGGTCCGTCGCAGCGGCCGGAAGACTCATGATGGCAGGAAGCTTCGTGGCCCGTCTTGGCGGCGTGAGCAAGAGGTCGTGCGCACTGAGCACCCCGACGGGTTGATTCTGTTTGGTGACAATCAAGAGCGTGGCTCCCGAAGCGATCATTTGCGTCGATGCCTCTTCGAGGGCTTCGTCGTATTCGATAAACTGGACCGGGCGTGTCATGATCGTCCGTACCTCGGTGTCGTGAGGTTCCAACCCTTGGGCGACGACCTTCTTGACGATATCGGAAGGCGTCATGAGGCCGAACTTCGTGTCGCTATCTTTGATCAAGAGGCAAGGCGCCTGCTCTCGTTCCAGCATCAAGGCGGCTTCGCTGACGGTTACGTCGCCTGGTACTTGGACGACTCCAGGTGTCATCATATGGGCAACCACTGTTGGCAGCGTCGGTTGTGAGTTAGGAGGATTTTCGTTCAGCCCGGGCATCGGCTCTACCCTCTTCCGATCGCGTCATTCACGACTCGGGAGGGCTTCGGTCCCCGTTTGGCGTATGCCAAGTATACCAGACGGGTTTGGCCTGCCTGAGTCGCCGGCTTCCCTTGTCAAACAAGAGGTTTGAAGACTAGACTAGGCCAATTTTCCAGTCAGCACAAGAGTCACAGGTGACGACAGCCAGTCGAGCTCAACAAGATTTTTCCCGTCGCGTCCAGGCGATTCCTCGCCTCGGGTTGGGGCTCTCCGTCGACGTGTATTCTCCCGATGTCATTGCATTGGTTGAGCGCCTCCAAGCGCGTCGTTTGCCGATCGGCTATTTGGAGCTGTTCAAGGCTTCTCCTGATGCACTCGATACCACCTGCCGACGTTGCCCGACCGTTCCCATGGCTTACCATGGCGAGGGCTTGTGGATTACTCAGCCTGATTTCCTCGATTCTCCGGTCTCTCAAGTCGAGATATCGGAGACGGTCGATCAATTGGACCGCCTTCGCAGCCCCTGGTTGAATCACGAGTGTGCGTCCAAGCAGCTGGGAGGGTATTCATTCGGCACCTACCTCCCACCTTTATATACCGAGTTGAGCGCGCGCCTTGTGGCCGCCAATATCGGGCTTGTCCAGAAGGCCTTAGATCGGATGGGAGACGTGACGGGAGTCGAGGGGCCGCTTTTCCTTCTAGAGGTTCCGCCTCTCACCTACTTTTCGGCTGGGACTCTCGACATCGCCGCGTTTTTTCGTCTGATCGCGGCATGGGTTCCCTGTGGGTTCGTCTTGGACATCGGTCATGTCTGGACCATCTTTCGGTATGCCGCCCAGGGGAAGCCGTCGCTTGAGCGATTCCTGGGCGAGTTTCTCGACGGCTTTCCGATGGAGCGCGTGGTCGAGATTCATATAGCGGGTCTGGCTTCCCATGATGCGGTTCCTGCCGATCCGGACGATGCTCACATCCCATCCTGGATCGACAATCACGCGGCCCCGATTCCGCCGGTTCTGTTCGAGATGCTGGAGGCAGTGCTGGCGCACAAGGCCCTCTGCAATCTGCGAGGGGTGGCGCTGGAGGTGGACACCAAACCGATCGACAGGATCGTACAGGAGTTCGAGTCGGCAACGGACCGGTTCTCTCGATCGATTGAACAGCGCATGCGAGCGACTTCACTATGCGCAGATCCGCCACCGGCCGTGGCAATGGATTTCAAGGAGCCGACGACGGAGGAGCGGGCTACGCTGCGGCAGGCCTACGACGACTATGCCAAGATCGTCTCAGGGGCACTCGAACCCTGCGGAGCCGCTTGGACGGAGGTGGCGGAGCATCGGGCGGGGCTGGAACGATATAGAACAGAATATCTTCCTCATGAGATCCTCCATTGGGGCGGGGAGGTCACCGACATGTTCCCCGAAACATGCCGAACGCTGGCACTGAAAGCCATCCCGTTGCATGAATTCGTGGCCTGGTGGGGTAGCCGATCACGGCCGGCGACGGGGCCCTACGACTTTTTTCTCCTCAAAATCGATCGGTTCGTGGGGTTCATCGAGGAACGTGCTCCGGATTGTCTTGACGTAGCGGCGCGGGAAGCGTCCCTCCTGCGTATCGGGTATGCGGAAGCCAGTCGGGATATTCTGCGCGCGCCGGGGGCGGCAGCATGAATTTTTGGCAGTCGCTCGAACGGCCAGTGATCGGGTTGTCGCCGATGGATGGGGTGACGGATGCCGCCTTCCGCCTGACCGTGACGTTGCAAGGAAAGCCGGACGTCAGCTTCACTGAGTTTACGCACGTCCACGACGTCTGTCGCGGCCCCGAGTTTCTGTTGGACTCGCTGTTGTATGACGAAGCGGAGCGGCCGATTGTCGCGCAACTGTACGGCAAGAATCCCGACTTGTTCTATCAAGCCGCTCACGTGGTCTGTGAATTGGGATTCGACGGTTTGGACGTCAACATGGGCTGTCCATCGCGGAATGTCGCGTCGTCCGGTTCCGGAGCCGGGTTGATTCGCACGCCGGAATTGGCGCAGGCCATCCTGGAGGCGACACGTCAAGGCATTGCCGACTGGGCGGGCGGACAATCCTTGGAGGCGGCGGGCATAAAACCGGCTCGGGCCGAGATGATCCGCCGCATGAGCCGGCGGGACGGCGGCGTGGCCGCGACCGGCCGAAGGGTCATCCCGCTCTCGGTCAAGACTAGGATCGGCTACGATGAGGTGATCGTGGAGCGCTGGGTTGAGTGGCTGCTTCGGGTTTCCCCTGCGGCCATCTCCCTGCACGGACGGACGTTGCAGCAGATGTATCGGGGAGCGTCGGATTGGCAAGCCATCGCGCGGGCGGTGACCGTCGCACGGGGCAGCGGCACCTTGCTCTTCGGGAACGGGGACGTCCAGAGTCTGCGGGACGTTGTGCGGCGCGTCCGCGAAACCGGTGTCGACGGCGTGCTCGTGGGACGTGCGATTCAGGGCGCGCCCTGGTTCTTCGCACAGAAGCGGGAGGCGCGGCGCGCCGTGGCGACCCCGGAGGCAGCCGGCCCGCAACCGGATGACCGTTCCCTCGAGGCGCGGTTCGCCGTCATGCTTGATCATGCGCGGCTGTTCGAACGACGATGGGGCCCGTCCCAATTCCGGCGGATGCGGAAACATCTCGGCTGGTACTGCAAAGGATTCCCTCATGCGGCCGCGCTGCGTGCCAGAATGTTTCAGGTGTCGTCTCTCGCGGAAGTGCAGGCGGCGATCGACAGTTACCGCACCGCGCCTGTTTCTGATGCCTCGGAGGAGGATATCTCACTGCTGGAGGAATCCATCGACGAGACTTCCCCGGCCTCCCGATGCAGTTGATCCTGGCCTCGACGTCGCCGCGCCGTCGAGCGTTGTTGGCGCTGCTCGGGGTTCCCTTCGAAGTCTGCAGCCCCTCGTTCGAGGAACGGTCGGTCCCCGGTCTGACACCCACCCAACTGGTCGTCGGCTTCGCTCGCGGAAAAGCGCGTGCGGTGGCGGACGCCATGCCGGAGGCGTGGGTGATCGGGAGCGATACGCTCATCGAGCTGGACGGAGAAGCGCTGGGAAAGCCATGTGATCTCGCCGAAGCGAGAGCCATGCTTCGGCGTCTCGCAGGCCGCGAACATTCGGTGCACACGGCCGTGAGCCTCACGTGTAGCGCCCGCGCCGTCGAGGACACCGGGATCTCGACCGCTCTCGTCCGCATGAAGCCCTTCGATGCCAAGGGACATGAGCGGTACCTATCGACGGGAGACAGCCTCGGCAAGGCCGGCGGCTATTCCATTCAGGGCGGTGGCGCGGCGTTGATCGAATCGTTGACCGGAGACTATCCCACCGTCGTCGGGTTGCCGCTTCGAATCGTGGCGGACATGTTGCGTCGGGCCGGGCTGACCCTGCCGATCGACATCGACCGGATTTACTCTAACGCCGAATATGAAAACTGGGCGCAATTCAAGGCGGAATCCAGCGGTTGACCGGAGGCTGATTGCAATGAGGTTCGGGCTTTTCGTAGAATGCGCCCTCATTCGTTGTTCTACGGAGGATGTCATGTCTGTTCAGCAGTGGAGGGGACGGTCGCGCCTCGCAAGTATGGTCCTGTGCATCACACTCGGGGCGGCACCGGCGTTGGCGATCGACGTCAAGCTCTCGATGGACGAAGCCCAGAAAGCCTTGGAAGCCGGGCGTGCTCCCATGGACAAGGCCAATACCCCTGAAGAAGTCAAAAAGGTGCTCCAGCAGGCTTCCATGGTCACCCGTGTGGGAGCCGATCCGGAAAAAGATTCCTGCGGGGCCAGCGCCATTTTGCGAACCAAGCGCTATCGGCTTGAAGCCTTTGGCCGCCAGGAAGCCTCTGAGTCGAAAAAGCGGAAAACTGAGATTCGCATGCCGGAAGAGTTCATCAAGAAAGTCGTCGACATGCCTAACATGGAAGTGGAAGTGCAGTTATGCGGCGACGATGAGTACTTTGCCGAAGGGGCGGTGATCGAAATGCAGCAGGGAAGCAAGAAGGTGAAGGCGATCGACGTCGGCAAAGCCGAGCGTGGCCGCAAGAACGAAGGCGCCGGTCCCGCGTATCGATCCCGGTTTACCGCCGTGTTTGCCTATGAAAGTTTCGATCCGAACGCCGCGTCGGTCTTCGTGATCAACCTGCAGGACGGGAAGGAAGCCCGCATCAACGCTGATTTCTCCAAAGTGAAGTAACCTGTCCGCGGCTCCGGCGTCACTCCGCAAGTCGGAGCCACGTGTCCCGATACCATAGCATCGGCGTGCAGCAGTGGTCTATGCGGCTCTTTTCCCGCTCGTGTCTGTCGCGGTCGAGGCGGAGGGCGCCTGGAGCCTCAGTCGCTGTCCCAGAATATCCAACGCGGCGACTCGATAGGCTTCGGCCAGGGTGGGAAAGTTGAAGATGTTCTCGACGAACGAATCAATCGTGGCGCCGGTACGCAAGGCCATCTGGCCCACGTGAATGAGCTCGGTCGCGCCTTCGCCGACGATCTGCACGCCGAGGAGATACTGCCCCGTCGGGTCCGCCACCATCTTCAGTAATCCATTGCAGATGCCGGAAATCTGGCCCCGGGCGATTTCATTGTAGCGGGCTCGTCCCACGATGATGGAGCGATAGCGCTTTCCTGCTGCGGCTTCGTCGAGGCCGATGCTCGCCATTTCAGGAATCGTGTAGAGGCCGATCGGAATGATTTCTTGTGCGTCGCTTTCCGGCAGGCCCAGGGCGTGGCAGGCGGCTCGCCGGCCCTGTTCCATCGCGGTGGAGGCCAAGCCCGGTGGGCCGATGAGATCGCCGACGCCGTAGATGTGCGGGACGCTGGTCTGGCAATGTTCGTTGACCGGCAACGTACCTTTGTCGGTCACGGACAATCCCGCCGCATCGAGATGCAGGTCCTCCACGTTGGCCTGCCGTCCCAGTGCGACGAGCATCTTGTCTCCCTTCACCACATCCCCGTTCTGCAGGGTGGTCACGACCTGCGACACCCCGTCCCAGCGGACCTCCTTGACCCGTTGTCCGCCGATGTAGCGGCCACCCTGCTGGACGAAACTATCGACGAACGCCTGGGTCATTTCGGCGTCGAGGAACTGCAGCGGACGGTCCGCCCGATCGATGATGGTCACCTGCGTCCCCAACTGCGAGAAGATCGAGCCGTACTCGCAGGCGATGATCCCTCCGCCGAGCACGATCAGCGAGCGCGGCAGGTAGATCATGGAGAGGATCGAGTCGCTGTCGAGCACGTGTTCATGGTCGATCGGGATCTCGACGGGATTCCGCGGCCGGGAACCGGTGGCCACGATGATCGTCTCCGCCTCGATGATTTGCGTTTCTCCGTCCACCGACTGCAGTTCGATTTGCTTGCCGGTGAGAAACCTCGCCCGGCCGTGATAGCAATGGATGCCGTTGCGTTCCAACTGGTTCTGCATGTAGGTCGCGTGGGCGGCCACCACTTCGTCCACGCGCGTCATGAGGACGGAGATCGGGATATCCGAGAGAAAGCGGGCTTCGAGCATGGTCGCGGACCGCTTGGCCCGCTCCATCTGCAGGGCGCTTTCCCTCAATGTCTTGCTGGGAATCGTGCCGCGATAGACGCAGCCTCCCCCCACGCCCTGTTCCCGTTCGATCACCACAACCCGTTTCCCGGCCTTGGCTGCTTGGACCGCGGCTTTCTGCCCGGCCGGTCCGCTGCCGATGACCGCCATGTCGAATTGTGTGACGGTGCTCATAGGCCCATCGCATCGACGAGACTCAGCATCTTGTCCTTGATCCGGAGCAAGGCGTCCACGTCGTTCGGGTAGAGGTTGAGATCGGCGAAGACCGTATGGTCGCGGACGGTCTGGTCGTCGAAAGCGTCCGGGACCACCAGGTAGGTCGCCAGCCGGTCGGACAGGCAGGTCATCATCACTTCCTGTTTGTAGGTCGGCGCCTGTTCGTACATGGTGTAATAGGTGATGGCTTCCGCCACCTGTTTGGGCAACGTCCATTCATTCGCCACCATGGCTCCCACTCGGGCATGGTAGCCGTCCAGGAACGAGAGGACGGCGTCGTGCTCGATCGTCAGGCGTTTTTCGGAAAGAATGGCGACGATCGTCTTGAGCACCACCGGTTTGCCGATGGCATGTAGCAGGCCGCAGAGATAGGCGCTCTCGACGTTGAACCGGCGCAATCTGGCGATTTCCTTGGCGTAGACGCCGCTGGCCAACGAATGGCGCCAGAGTTGTTTGACGTCGGCCTCGTAGCCCGGCACCTTCAAGGCGCTGTTCTTGAGCGAGACGGTCAAGGCGATTTCAGACAAAAGATTCACGCCGAGCATGGCGACGGCATGCTGGAGGGACACGATCGGAGAGCGGGGCATGTAGGCCGGGCTGTTCGCGATCCGCAGGACGTGGGCAGCCAGCGACTGGTCTTGGTGAATGAGGGCCGACAGCTTGGCCGCGTCGGCTGACGGATCGTTGGCCAGCGCCATGACTTGCCCCGCAACCTGGGGGAGCAGGGGGAGTTCGATTTTCCCCTTGTCGATCCGCTCGACTAAGGCGGCTTCCACTTGCTCGGCGACGGTCGTGGCTTGTGAGGAACCGGCGTCAGTACCCATACGAATTCATGATCCTCATTATTCGTTGTTCGCCACTCTGATCCGGCACAACACCTTCTCGGTTGATTCCGTCCGAACCTTTACGGACCTGTCGATACCTCAGAGCTGCGGAAGGGATACGGAGATGACAGAGCGGCCATGACGGCGGCGCGGAGGCTGTCTGCCTCTATCGGATTAGAGTCCTTCAGCCTGGTTGACAGGGGGTATAAAAAGCCTCTACATAGCCTTCCTCAACAAGGGGGGCCCTCGAATGCTCGCAGGCGGTTTTGAAGTCCTCGCGCGCGACCCTTCATACCTTCCAGTCTCTGCCTTAGCGCCGGTATCCCCATTCACAGCCTTGCGCCCGGGTCGAAAAGTTCTCTGGCTCCACAGCCAGATCTGTTGGGCCCGCACATCATTGGTGAATAGTCCATCCGATCCATGCCGAAGGAGCCGCTATGAGTAGTCCCGCCACGTTGCCCGAAGCGCTTGCCGAGATCGACCGGCTCACCAAATTGGTCGATGTCCTCCAGGAGTGCTTGAACGACCCGCCCTCCCATCCGGGCCTCTCATCACCGCAGGAGAGGATGGACCACGAGGAGTCGGCCAG
>CAZPYP010000030.1:0-21574 GCA_964590845.1 uncultured Nitrospira sp. | reverse complement strand
CGCATGACGTGCGGGGAGGCTTGTTGGCAGTCGATGATCGTGAAGCCCCAGGTGTGAAGCTGCCGAACGAGCGTGACGAGCGCGACCTTTGAAGCGTCGTCCACCTTAGTGAACATCGATTCCGCGAAGAAGGCCCCGCCGATCGCCACGCCGTAGACCCCGCCGACCAGTTCTCCCTCTCGCCAGGTTTCGACAGAATGCGCATGCCCCATGTCGTGCAGCGCCGTGTAGGCGTCGACCATCGCAGAGGTAATCCAGGTGCCGCCTTCCGGATATTGGGGACGAGGCCCGCCGCACTGCTCCATGACCTCTCGAAAACAACGGTCGAAGGTGACGGTGAACAGGCCCGGACGCAGGCTGCGCTTCAGGCTCCGGGAGATGTGCAGTTTCTCGGGAAACAACACCGCGCGGGGATCGGGTGACCACCAGAGGAGAGGTTGGTCTTCGTTGTACCAGGGAAAGATGCCGTGACGGTAGGCTTCCAGGAGCCGGCCCGGTTGGAGGTCGCCGCCGATGGCGAGCAGGCCGTCCGGCGTCGCCTCCTCGACGGGTGGAAAGCGGAAGTCGCGGGGATTACGGCTGAGTCTGAACATGTCCGGTCGGCCGAAGCCAGCAGGCCGGGGAGAAGCTACCCCTTCGGCTGTTCTTCCACGGAAGTCAGAAGCGGCTGAAAGATCGGATCCGAGTCCAATACCATCTTCAATTGTTCGGCGCCGATGAAGAAGTTCCAGATCTCCGGCTTGTGGCCAGGCACCTCGGCGAACCAGCGCTGGGCTTCCGTCAGGCGCTCGAGGATCGCGTGATTGTCTCGCTGCGGCGTGAACAGCAGGCTGTACGCCTTCGTATATTCGGCCAAAAACTTGTCCAGCGGGATCTCGGCAAACTTTAAAGACTCGTCCGCGTCCCGGTAGGCGGCCAACACGTCGGGGTCGTCGAAGTTACGGTTCCAAGCCACCTTGTTGATGCGAGACCAGGCCAGTTGTAGCAGCGCTTCAGCCTTGCCGGACTTGCGGTGGTCCGGCACCGCCTTGACCAGCCTCTCGTGGACTTGAATGGCCTGCTCCTGATCGTTGTTCCAGCGCAAGGCGGCGCCCCATCGGAACAGATTATCCAATTGCTCGGGCCGCAGATCCACGAGGGTGCGCAACGCAGGCAACAGCCGATAGAGATAGTCGGCCGTCGTCGGCTTGTCCAAGCCGCCCATTTCCATGCCCAGTGAAATCTCCATTCGAGTGGCCTGCGCATAGACGTTCCAGTAATGTTCGTTGACGGCGATCGAGAGGGACGGGTCTTTGACGATGAGGTTGTGGCCGCGCGCCGCTTCCTGCAGGATGACGGCATAGAGATTTCTCGTCAACACCGTCAGGGCGTCCGGCTGGTTCGCATCGATGATGAGGATGCGGTTCAAGAGCGCCACACGGTCGCGAACGTTGGGAAATCCGGCGGCACGGGCGGCGGCGGCGGTGAGGAGACCGGGGACATCGCCGGGGCCCCACCAGACCAGTGAGCCGGGCACCGCCCCGCTGAAGGTCGTCAGTAGAGGCACGGTCACCTTGGCGATCCCGTCGACCGGCGTTCCATCCTCGACTAACAGATTCACGACGGCCGCGTCACCGGGGAAACCGTGTTTCTTTAGTCCCGTCAGGATCACCCATTGAACATCGACGGACTTCAACGCGCGCCTCGCCGGCTTGACCGTGTTCGTCCACTTGTAGCTGCCGGGTGCTTTGGTGACGGGAGCGGTGAGAGGGTCCTGGTAACTCACGGTGGTCGTGACCAGCGTGGCCGGAACGGAGATTTGTTTCTGATCGTCTCGCAGGCGGAAGGACGCGGCCGGCAGCGCCTTGCTGCCGGCCGCTTTAAGATGGAGTCCGCTGCCTGGCGGCGCCAAGCCGACCAGATCCATCACGAAGGCGGAGGCCGGGTATCGCGACAGTTCTTCCCGAAAGTACGGCAAGGCCCCGCTGCTAGGCCATAACACGTCCATTGCGACATCGACCCGTTCCAAAGAAGGTTCGTGAGCGGCTTTGATGCCTTGCCAACAAGTTCCGTAGAACGCATCCGACTGGTCGGGGTAGGCGGCCGGACGGCTTGTTGATGCGGCAACCAGACGGTATTGGCAGGCGAAATCGAGTTTGCCGACTTCGGCGGCATCCCCTTTGGACACGGCTTCTGCATAACGAAGGGCCGCGGCGGCCGCAGGGGACAACGGCTTCGGTTTCTTTCCGGCTGGCGCTGCGAGCGTATTGGAAGCACCGATGAGCCAGACGGCTCCAACGAGAAGAAGAAGGGCGGCCCCGGTGTTCAGAGGAGAACGAGAGATCATGATGTCACGGTGCTCCTTCGCATGGGACACGGAAAAAACGTACTGTACCACGCGCATTTCTTTGGCTGAAAGAGGTGGAAGAGGCCGGGTTCGTACTGTTGGTCTCTTGTGCGGGGAAAGAGCACGCAGGTCAGCGTCGGGGCTTTGTCTGGATCGAGCGAAGAATGTCGTGCCGCAGCACAGCGCGGTCCCTCACGGACAGACCGGGTGTCGGACGATGGCGGCACAGCGTGACGGTGTTTCGGAGCGAGGCGACGAATTCCTCACAGTTGGGGCAGGCGCCAAGGTGCCGCCGCAGCTCCTCGCAAATCTTAGACGGCAGCTCGTCGTCGATGTAGGCCGACAGCTGGCGCAAGATGTCGAGACAATGGCCTGACTCGTGCTCGTGAGGATGCGGGCGTTTGGAAGCGGAGGGCCGCTGATTCTTGCGGGACGGTTTCATGTTCCATCCTCCGGCTGCCGCCTCGGTCGCCCGTTGCCCCCGTGCTCGGGAGCGGCCAAGCCTCGCGCACTCAGTTCTTTTCTCACGAACAGTCGGGCGCGGTGCAGGCGGGATTTCACCGCCCGCTCGTTTGCTCCCATGATGGCGCCGACTTCTTTCGCGCTCAAGCCTTCCATGTCACGGAGGACGAGCGTCATCCGGTACGTGTTCGGCAGTTTCTGAATCGCCTGGTCGAGGGCCTCCCGCAATTCCTTGTTCTGCAGAGCCTGTTCCGGTGTGAGGCCGTCGACCGGAATCTGCAGATGGAATTCTCCCTCGGATGTCGGGATGAATTCCTCGAGCGACAACTCGCGCTCAGGCTGTCCCTTGCGCTTCCGGCGCATCCGCATGCACGCTCGAGAGGCGATGGTGTAGAGCCAGGTCGACACCTGGGCGTCGCCGCGAAAACTGTCGAACCCCCGGTAGGCATTCAAGAAGGTTTCTTGAACGAGGTCTTTGGCCGCCTCGGCTTCACCGCAGAGCCGGTGGGCGTAGCGGTACAGCAGGTCCACATGGTCGCGGTACAACCGCTCGAATCCGCCAGGTTTCCTGGAAGAGCCCGGTGGGGCGGTGGGCAACGTGGGTGAGCGCATGGTCGGTGGTGGTCACGGGGCCGGCGCGAGTGATGGAACGGGGCCGGCGTTGGCGCGGTCCCGCTTGGAGGACGCGCTTCCGACATCCACCTGTATGTGCGGCCCGTCCACCTGCAAGGTCATGGCTTGTCCCACCTTGACGTGGGGCACGCCGATCTTGGCGTTGACCATCACCATTCCGACCAGCGTACGGAAGAATACGAAGTTGGACTTGAGCTTGGAGACCGTGCCCGAGAGATACAGTTGCGCCTCGGATCCCGACGGAGGCACTTGGCTGATCTGGAGGTCGTATTGAAGATCGTGGACGCCGATGATGGTGTGGGACTCATCGACCTCGACCGTGAGCATGTCGCCTTCGTGGTAAGCCGACAGCCGCTCTTCCTGAGTCCCGTGGTGCGTCGTTTCCTCGCCGTCCGGTGTCCACCAGCGCAGGGTTTTCGAGTCGTCAGGGCCGAAGGTGAGAGGACCGGTGAGATACCGATGGACCAAGGCTCCGTCCGTCCGTTTCCTGATATCGACCACTGAGCTGTGCTCATGGACCCAGAACAATACTTCTTGGGAAGCCTTCAGGTCTTTCAACGTCGTCTTCGAGCTCAACGTCAGGAGTCCGATCGGCGTCTTGAGAAAAACGATGCCGGCCTTGGTCCGCCACACGGAGCCGCGGAGGGTGATCGAGGGATCGGCGATCGCCGCGGACTCCTGGGTCGACGAAGGGGCGAGTCCATTTGATGAAGACGCAGCCGGTTCTTCAGCAGTGGCGACGAGCGGGACCAGGAAGACGGCGGCGACAATCAAGGCGACGCAGAGGGGAGACATGGCACCGGCTGGGCTACGCCGGTCATGAAGGACGATCATGATACAGCCCTTTTCTCAAGACGTTTGGTCGAAGTCGGAATCCGGAGCCTGTCGCCGCGGATCGTGCCCTCCGCCGACGATCTTCGAGGAATAAACCACGATGGTCCCGAGGAGTCAAGACGAAAGCCCATCCGAAGCCGGTGCGAGAGGTTCAGTTGACGCGCCGATCATTCGTACTGAGCCGGAGCGGAGGATGTTCCACAAGGCTGGAGAGTGAGAATCATTTGCGGCTCGCGGTTCGCCATCGCCGGAACACCGAAACCTCGCAGCAACAGCGCCGGAGTGACCATATGGCACACCCGGCGAATTTCGAATTGCGCCCAATCCCGCATGTCCCTTCGCCGCTCCAATTCCGCAAGGATGTCGCGGCAGAATTCCGAGAGGATCGTCGGCATCGACTCGGGAGCCAGGTTCGGCCAGAGTTCGTGCGCCTCTCCGAAGAGCCGCATGAGCGCCCGTGCTCGGCGATTCATATGGAGCACGCGGAAAGACGAGGACAGCACGATCATGCCCGAGTCGCCGCCATCGGGCGGTGCGGCTTGCTCCGGCGAGGTCCGCTGCGGGGAAGGTCGATGCTCTCGGTTTGTGACGATCGGGTGGATGAGAGGCGGCATCGGGCTCCTTTCGAAGAACGGCCGGGGAGGTTGCAAGAGTCGAACCCGCGCGCCTTTCAGGAAGCCGACAAGAATGTCGAGCAATGAAGCGGCGAATCGGCCACCGGTCTGCCGTGGCGCACAAAGGCCGTCGATCGACGGACAGAACTGTCCGGTTACTTCTTTCGGACGAGTAGACGGATGGGAGTGCCGGAGAAACCGTATTCTTCTCGGAGCCGGTGTTCCAGGAAGCGCAGATAGGCCGGGGTAATGTTCTCCGGGTGGCCGACGAACAGCGCGAATACCGGAGGGCCGACCGCGACTTGGGTCATGAAGGCGGACTTCGTGATCTTCGTCGGTTTGCCCTTGCGGACCGGCAACGGGTGGGTCGCCAAGACATGTTGGAGGAGTTGATTGAGCTGTCCAGTCGGGACACGACGGGAGAAGGAGGCAAACACCTCGTCGATCGCGGGAAACAGTTTCCGCAACGAAGCGGGTTTCACGGCGGCGCCGAACAGCACCGGTGCCCATGAGAGAAAGGGGAAGCGCCGTCGCAGGTCCTGCTCCACCTGCTGACGGGCTTGAGCCTCTCCCTCCCGAAGATCCCATTTATTGACCAGCAGGATGCAGGCGCGGCCCTGCCGAATGATGACACCGGCGATTTTCGTGTCCTGCTCCGTGACGCCTTCCCCCGCGTCGAGGAGGAGAACCGCGACGTCGGAACGGCCGATGGCTCTCAACGAGCGGGCGACGCTGTACCCTTCGATGCCCCGATCGATTTTTCCACGACGCCGGATGCCGGCCGTGTCGGTGAAGAGATAGCGTCGGCCCTGGTATTCCGCCAGAGAGTCGATGGCGTCTCTCGTGGTCCCAGGCACGTCGCTCACGACCACGCGGTCCTCTCCCAAGACGGCGTTCACCAGGGTGGACTTGCCGACGTTGGGCCGGCCGACGACAGCCACCCGCGGCATCGTGGCGCGTTCCTGGGTTTCCTCCTCGACAGGAAGGAGAGGATAAATCGCATCCAGCAGTTCGGCGATGCCAAGTCCATGTTCGGCGGAGATCGGATACAGCTGGTCGGTGCCCAGTTGGTAGAAGTCGGCGACGAGTGTTTCGACTTTCGGCGTGTCGATCTTGTTAATGGCGACGAATAGCGGTTTCGTCGTTCCGCGCAGCAGCCGAACGACTTCTTGGTCCGGCGGCGTCAGCCCGGTCCGGCCGTCCATCAACAGAATCAGAATGTCCGCTTCGGCGATCGCGAGCTCGGATTGGCGTCGAATCAAGGCCAGCATGCCGTCGGAGGCCGAGGGCTCGAGGCCGCCGGTATCCACGAGGCGGAACGGGCGATTGCGATAGGTCGCATCCGCGTAGTTCCGGTCCCGGGTCACACCGGGCACGTCGTCGACGATCGCCGTGCGGCTGCCCAAGATCCGGTTGAACAGCGTCGACTTGCCGACGTTCGGCCGGCCGATGATGGCCACCAGCGGATGATGACCGCCCAGCGGCTGGTTCAGAGGGAGGGGCGGTTGTGCAGCGGTCTTGTGTCGTGCCATCGCGAGCCATTCGGACCGTAGCACAGCGATTTTGGCAAACACAACCGCCGTCGGGTACACTTGGACGTATGACCCGCCTGAATTGGGACCTGATCGACGACGTGTTGCTCGACATGGATGGGACCTTGCTGGACCGGCATTTCGACAACTTCTTCTTTGAGGAAGAACTGCCGCGCCGCTATGCCGTCAAACATGGGTTGGCGTTCGAGGTCTCCCGCGACCGGCTCATGGACATGTACCGCTCGGTCGAAGGGAATCTCGCCTGGACCGACCTGCACTATTGGTCGGAACGGGTGGGCTTCGACGTCGTCGCGATGCACAAGGAGTTGGACCACATGATCGGGTTTCTCCCCGGAGCGGAAATCTTCCTGACGGAACTGCGAGCGCAGGGGAAACGCGTGACGATCGTGACGAACGCCCACGAGGCCGGTGTCGCGGTGAAAGCGGCCAAGACCGGGCTCGACCGCTACGTCGACCGGATCGTGGACGCGTTTGAAGTGGGTTATCTCAAGATGCGGCCGGAGTACTGGCCGGCCTGTCAGCGCCTGGTCGGCTTCGAGATCGAGCGGTCGCTGTACGTCGATGACGACGAAGATTGTCTCCACGCCGCGCGGACATTCGGCCTGCGGCACATCGTGCACAGCGCAAAGTCCAGTTCGCAGCTGCCTGCCGCAGCCTCAAAGACGTTTGCGTCGGTCGACCGTCTGCCGTTGCTCCTCACCGGAAGTTCCGCCTGACGGGGCCGCCCAACCTCGATACATTTCTCCGGCTATGCGGGGGACGCCTTCCATCTGAAATCGATCCAGGTGTCCGATCGCGAGGCCGCCGATGTCGATCAAGCGATCGATCCGCCGATTCAAGTTGCATCCGCATCCGATCACATTCTGAAGCGGATTGAGCCGGTCCTGCCAGGCCGCGATGCCGTGGTCGTCGCTTCGCCCGTGCTCCAGGAAATAGAATCGACCTTCCGGCTTGAGCACGCGCCGCGCCTCGCGTAGCACACTATTCGGATCTTCAACGCTGCAGAGTGTCCAGGTGCTCACGACGGCGTCGAATCGGCGGTCGGGAAAGGGGAGGGACTCGGCTTTCATCCGGCAGACGTGAACTGGAAAGGGTGCCGCCGCAATTCGCTGCACCACTCGGCCCGGCAGGGCATGCAAGGGGTCGATCACATGGAGACCGGATAGCGCCCTCGGGTAGTGAGCGAAGTTCAGCCCCGTTCCGAACCCGATCTCCAGCACCTCGCCAAAAACGGGCGTGAGCAGTTCCGCTCGGAGGCGCGAAAACGCCTCCTTACCCAAGACCCAATCCATGACCAAGGGGAAAATATGGTCGGCGTAGAGTCCCATGGTGCCTCACTAAATATCTAACAGACTTTCGGGACGATAGTCAGCTCGCGCCGCGGATAGGCGAACGTGCGCCAACTTGCCTGAACGCCGTCACGCAGCTTTCTCATTGCGTCATGGCGCCAGCCGCCAATTCTTGACGCCGCTCGACTCGAGGCCCACGGCCTCTATGCGCCCTCCGATTCTTGTTGCTCCATCCGGTCTATGTTAGAGTCCTCCGTCTTTGTGCGGGCTACGCCAGCCGCCCATCGCATCCCTGAGAGCATGAGCAAGACCTACGACCATCGCGCCATCGAGGCCAAGTGGCAAGCCTACTGGGAGCAGCATCGTCCGTTCCGTACCGGCGACGATCTGTCGAAGCCCAAGTTCTATTGCTTGGACATGTTCCCCTATCCCTCGGGGTCCGGTCTCCACGTCGGCCACCTCGAAGGCTATACCGCCACCGACATCGTCTCCCGCTATAAACGCATGCGCGGATTCAATGTGCTCCATCCGATGGGATGGGATGCCTTCGGCCTGCCGGCCGAGCAATACGCCGTGAAGACCGGCATCCATCCCGCCACGACGACCGCTCAAAATATCGCGACGTTCAAGCGGCAGATGAAACGGGTCGGGTTGTCCTACGATTGGGAACGGGAACTGAGCACGACGGACCCGGAGTACTATCGCTGGACCCAATGGATTTTCCTGCAGTTATTCAAACGCGGACTCGCCTATGTGGCGGAAGTGCCGGTGAATTGGTGCCCGGCATTGGGGACGGTCCTGGCGAATGAGGAGATCGTCGACGGCAAGAGCGAAGTCGGCGGATTCGACGTCGTGCGCAAGCCGATGCGCCAGTGGGTGTTGAAGATCACGGCCTATGCCGACCGTCTATTGGAGGATCTCTCGCTCGTCGAGTGGCCGCCCAGCACCCTGGAGATGCAGAAGAATTGGATCGGCCGGTCCATCGGCGCCGAAGTTGAATTCGCCCTCGTCGGAGCCAGGGGAAAGATTCGGGTGTTCACGACCAGGCCGGATACGCTCTTCGGTGCGACGTACTTGGTCCTGGCTCCGGAACATCCTCTGGTCGGCCTCGCTACGACGGCGGATCGGCAGGAGGCGGTGCAAAGGTATCGGGACGCGGCCGCCAGAAAAAGCGATTTGCAACGGCAGGACCTGGACAAGGAAAAAACCGGGGTCTTCACCGGCGGTTTCGCGGTCAATCCAGTGAACGGGGAGCGGTTGCCCATTTGGATCGCGGACTACGTCCTGATGGGGTACGGCACGGGGGCCATCATGGCGGTGCCGGCGCATGATCAGAGGGATTGGGCCTTCGCCAAAACCTTTTCCTTGCCGATCCGCGAGGTCATTGCCGGCGGTGAGATCGACAAAGAAGCGTTTGTCGACACGGCGACGGGAACGGTCGTCAACTCCACCGTGCCCGACGGCAGCTTCTCCATCGACGGGCTGGCACCGGTCGACGCGATTCCCAAGATCACGGCCTGGCTGGAATCCAAGGGATCTGGCCGCAAGGCCGTGAACTATAAACTCCGCGACTGGTTATTTGCCCGCCAACGATACTGGGGCGAGCCGTTTCCGATTCTGTGGGTGGAGGGAGACGCGACCCCCATTCCGGAAGAGCAGCTCCCGCTGGCGCTGCCGGAAACAAAGAATTTCAAACCCTCCGGGACAGGGGAAAGCCCGCTGGCCAATCTCGAAGACTGGCTGCTGGCGACCGATCCTTCCAGCGGCAAGCCGGCGCGGCGCGAAACCAACACCATGCCTCAGTGGGCCGGGTCCTGCTGGTATTACCTGCGGTTCATCGATCCGCGCAACGCGGAGCAGCTGGTCGATCCCGAGAAAGAACGTTACTGGATGCCTGTCGATCTGTATATCGGCGGGAGCGAACATGCCGTGTTGCACCTGCTGTACGCACGGTTCTGGCACAAGGTGCTCTACGACATCGGTGTGGCCAGCACGCCGGAGCCGTTCAAGAAACTCGTGCATCAAGGGATCGTACTGGGCGAGGACAATCAGAAGATGTCGAAGTCCCGGGGCAACGTGGTGAATCCGGACGAAATGATGGACCAGTTCGGCGCCGACGCCGTGCGGCTCTATGAGATGTTCATGGGCCCGCTGGAGGCGATGAAACCCTGGAGCACGAGAGGCGTCGAAGGCGTCACGCGCTTTCTCGACCGGGTGTGGCGCCTCATGGTCGACGAGGAAGGCCGTCTCTCGAAGGCGGTCGTCTCATCGGGTCCCTCGCCCGACCAGCAGCGGTTGCTGCATCAAACGATCAAGAAGGTCACGGACGACATCGAAGCGCTCCGTTTCAATACCGCGATCTCCCAGATGATGGTCTTTACGAACGAGATGACCAAAGCGGAGCAACGCCCTCGGGCCTTGCTCGAACCTTTCGTGTTGCTGTTGTCACCGTTCGCGCCGCACCTGGCCGAGGAGCTCTGGGCGCTGCTCGGCCATCCGCCCAGTCTCTCGCGACATCCCTGGCCGGCTTTCGATCCGGCGCTGACCGTCAGCGATCGGCTGACCATTCCGATTCAGATCAACGGCAAGCTGCGAGGGAAGGTCGACGTCGGTCTCGATGCGACGCGAGAGCAGGTCGAAGCGCTCGCCCGCGCCCAGGCGGCCGAATGGCTTCGAGAGAAACCCGAGAAAAAGGTCATCTACGTCGAGAAGAAGCTGATTAACTTCGTGGTCTGAGATGGTGCACAATAGATCCATGGCGCTCCGTCTCGAAACAAGCCTTCTGGCCGTCTGCCTCCTGGCGGCCGGTTGTGGGTACCAATTTCGCGTCGAAGGCGCCGGGCCGACCATCGGTGGAGCACCGGCCGCGCAGAGTACGGCGCCGCCTCCCAGGGTCATCATCCGGACATTAATCAACAAGAGCTTCGAGCCGAATTTGGAAACCCGCTTTACCAACTATATCCGGCACGAATTTTCCTCCGGCAGCGGCGCCCAAGTCGTGCCGGACAGTGAGGCCGCCGACTTGGTCCTTTCGGGGGAAATTCTCTCGGTTATTCTGCCAACGCTGAGTTTCTCTCAAACGACGACGCTGGAAAGTCGCGCCGAGGTGATCGTCGCCGTCAAGGTGGAAGAAACGAGGACCAAGCGAGTGGTGTGGACGCAGTCCGCGAAAGGCTCCTCCGAGTTCTACATCACCCCGGATCTGCAGTTTAACCGAGTCCTGCAGAACCGTGCGCTTGAACAGGCCGGACGGTTCATTGCGGAGGATCTCGCCTCCCGCTTCCTGCTGCGGTTGGAATCGGGCCAGCTGGCCAAACCGGTTACGGCGGTGAAGCCCCAATAGGAGTCTTGTGGCCCCTTCGCTGTCTCCCGCTCAATTCAAGTCCCGCCTCGCCCAGGGGACGATCGATCCGCTGTATGTGGTGATCGGCGAGGAAGACTTGCTTCGAGACGGCGCGTTGGCGGACCTG
Source organism: uncultured Nitrospira sp. (assembly GCA_964590845.1). GTDB lineage: Bacteria > Nitrospirota > Nitrospiria > Nitrospirales > Nitrospiraceae > Nitrospira_C. Next base: position 10,393 of record CAZPYP010000030.1, on the reverse strand, counting down.
AAAACCGCGGTCTTTGGCAGCGGGGGAGACGATTTCAACTGCGATCTCTTCTATGGGGATGAGGCGGAAGGCGCCTCCATCGTCGCCTGTGCGTCGGAAGTCGCGGTCTTCGCCGCTCGGCGCCTGGTGATCGTCAAAGTGGCGGACAAGTTGTCGGCCAAGCAAGTGGAGCCGTTGCTGCTCTATGTCAAGGATCCGAATGAGTCCACGACGCTCGTATTCGTCGCAGCGAAACTGGACGGCCGCTTGAAATTCACGCAGGCGCTCATGCAAAGCGCCGTGGTAATCGATTGTTCCCCGCTGGCCGAATCCCAATTGGGCCCATGGCTCAAACAGGAGGCGGGTCTGCTGGGGCTCCCACTGTCGGCAGATGCGCTCCATCTTTTGAAGGAAACCTGTGGCGGCTCGCTTTACGCCGGGAAGCGGGAACTGGAAAAGTTGGCGTGTTACGTGGGAAACGGCCGAGAAGTGACGGCGGAGGACGTCAGCGCGCTACGTGGCACGGAGCCGGGCGCCTCGGTGTTCGATCTGGCCGCCGCTATCGGGGCGCAGAACCGCGGCCGGGCGCTGGCGATCGTCGCCAGAAATCTCGATGCCGGAGAGGCCCCCCTCAGAATTCTCGGATCCCTGGCCTGGCAATACCGACGATTGTGGAAAGCGAAGGCCTCGCTGGGCCAAGGAGGGCGGGAAGGGGAAGCTGCGCGGGCGCTACGGATGGACCCTCGTCAGGTGCGGACATTCCTCGCCCAGTTTCCGGAGCCGCATCTGCGCACCGCGCTTCAGTCGTTCCTGAAGTCCGACGCTCAGCTCAAGGGAGGCAGCGGCAGCAAGCCGGCTCTTATTCTGGACCGGCTCGTCTTGAGCTTGTGCGCGCGTTCGGGGGGAGAGACGCGGCCGTCCCCTCCCTTAGGGCAATCGTCGTTGCCAGCAACCAAGCGGGGGCGAACGGTCTCCAACGTGCGAACGATTACGAGCGGGCGGAAGCCAGGGAGTTGACGTGGTGCGTGAGGCGCGAAATCCTGCGGGAAGCGGTGTTCGGTTTCAATACGCCCTTGGAAACGGCTTTGCTGAGGGCGGAGGCGGCGACACGGAGAGAGGCTTTGGCGTCGTCCAGCTTCTTCTCTGCGACGGCCGCTTGGACCTTCTTGACGAGCCCTTTGACGGCGGTCAAAGTGGCTCGGTTTCGAGCCTGTCGCTTTTCCGATTGGCGAGCCCGACGAATCGTCGACTTATGGATCACAGGCATAACGCACTCCTATTGAAGAGAAGCGGGTTTGTATCACAGAGCTAAGCAGACCGTCAAGTTGGGTCTCTGACCGAGGAGGGCTGGTCGTGCCGAAGATTCATGCTCGAGACCGATTGATTTTGGCCTTGGATGTACCGTCCGCTCTCGAAGCGGAGCGGCTCATCGACGCGGTTCAAGACCAGGTGACCTTCGTCAAGGTGGGGCTTGAACTGTATACTGCTGCGGGGCCCGAGATGGTTCGGCGCTTGATCGACAGAGGCAAACGCGTGTTCCTCGATTTGAAGTTCCTGGACATCGAGGAAACCGTCCGGAGGGCCACCGAACGAGTGGCCGGAATGGGGGTGGAGTTTCTCACGGTGCATGCCAATCGCAAGGCCCTGATGGCCGCCGTGAAAGGGCGAGGAACGTCGGAATTAAAGCTTCTGGCGGTCACGGTGCTGACGAATTTCGATAGTCATGACTTGAAGGAGATGGGTATCCAGCGGACCGTGCAGGACTTGGTTACCGCCCGGGCGCTCTTGGCGAGTGAAGTGGGGTGTGACGGCGTGGTGGCGTCGGGTGAGGAGCCGGCCGTCTTGCGCCCAAAGATCGGCCCGCGGTTTTTGATCGTCACCCCCGGAGTCCGGCCCGCCGGGAAAGGTGTGGATGACCATGCGCGTGCCACCACTCCGACCCAGACGATCTCCGCAGGAGCCGACTATCTGGTGATCGGCCGGCCCATCCGAGAGGCGTCCGATCCCGCGGCCGCCGCTGCCGCCATCCTGGCCGAGATGCAGGCCGCCTTCGATGCGAGGACTTGAACGAAGCCGCTCAGTTGCAGGAATTCTCCGCTCTTTGCTAATATCCCACTCTCCGCAAGTTCTGCATCGATCGGCCCCCCTGCGTGGTGGATGTAGCTCAGTTGGTTAGAGCGCCGGATTGTGGATCCGGAGGTCGCGGGTTCGACACCCGTCATCCACCCCACTGAACGACCCGCGACTTGGACTTTATTCAGGCTTACTCGGAACGGCGGGAGGTGCGGAAGGATCCGATTGGCCGGGAAGCCGCGGTACCGTCGCCGGTCGCTGCAATTTCTCGATAACTTCCTGCTTCAGCCTGGTGGGTTCTTCCACCCGATTCTCGCGCTGCAACGTATTGAGTTCTGTCGACTTCCGCTGATTGAGATCCACCATGTCCATCTCGTCTTTGACGAGGGTGGGGGTCAAGAATACCAGGAGGTTGAGTTTCTCGGTTTGACGGGTCTGCGTTTTGAACAACCAGCCGAGGAAGGGGATGTCCCCGAAAAACGGCACCTTCCGCTCGCTGAGCGTGAGATTGTCTCGAACCAGCCCTCCGACCACCAGCGTCTGGCCGTCCCTGGCGATCGTGGTCGTCTCCATCGATCGTTTGGTGGTGGTCGGACCGACCGGCACCGTGGCGGTGCCTGATCCGATCGTCTGCGCAACGTTATCCGCGATGGCCGTGATTTCCTGTTTGAGTTCGAGGCGGATCATGTCGTTCTCGAGGACTTGCGGTGTGAGTTCCAGCGTCACACCCACGTCTTTCCGCTCGATGGTGACCAGCGTTCCGCCCGTGATGCCCTGAGCCTGTCCGGTCGGAAACGGCCGATTCTCGCCCACGACGATCTTCGCCTTCTGGTTATCGGCGGCCAGCACCTGGGGCGTCGACAAGACGTTCGTATCGGTAAACGTCATGAGCAGCTGGAGAAAGGCGCGAACGTTGACGGTGTTCAACACGGTGACCGCACCGCCTGTGGTCGAGCCAGCGGCTATTCCACTGATCGTTTGCGCGATCGACGCCAGATCTTCCGGTGCGCGGTTGAAGCCTCCAATGCCTTGGATGGCTCCGGCTTTGCCCGCTCCCACGACTTGGGTGGGATCGCTTCCAATTTGACGCAGCCGATCGACCTGAACCTCGAGAATGACGGCCTCGACGAAGACTTGTTTGCGGCGGGTATCCAGGTCTCGAATTACCGACTGCAGGCGGGTATAGGCCGATTTGGTCGAACTGATGATAATAGAGTTGGTGGCCTTGTCCGCGAACACCTGGACCGGGGCCTCGAACTCCGTTAAGGGTCTGATCGGCGGTCGCGTGCCCGGCGTGGTTTGCGCGACGGTTTGGGAGCGCGCCACCAGGTTGGTCAGTACGGCGGCAAGATCGGTCGCGTTGGCATGTTTCAGCTTATAGACGAACACACCTCGCTCGGGCGGCAACTCTCCCATCGGCACGATCTGATACACCGGACCTTTCGGCACGACGGCGAGCCGGCTCACCTCCAGGGCTGAGACGAACAGGCTGTAGGCCTGCTCGGGCGTCACTTTTGTCGGCGAAAAGACCGTAATCTTGCCGCCGGCTTTTTTCACGGCGTCGTCCAACACGAAATTCTTTCCGGTGAGTTCACTGATGAATCGGACGAAGACGGGAAGCTCGACCTCGTTGAAGTCCAGACTCACGCGGACCGCGCTGTTGGCACCCGGCTCTGCTCGTAGACCAGGTGTGGCCAACAAGCCCTCCATAAGGAGCAGGCCGAGCAAGACCCAGAGGGGGGAGACGGGGTAAAAGGTGCGAACGGACATCATAGTCGTGGTTCTTGAACGATCAGCGGAGCGAGGTGTCCTGGCTCTGGATGAGCTGCTGCTGGATCGGGGTGCTTTGAACCGTACCATAAGAGTGTCCCTGACACAACTTCTTGAACAAGCGGAACGACCCTTAACCGGTCGGTTGATAGGAAAGAGGTATCGACTGTGTTTGGGCGTGGACGGCTCAGGAAGCTGTTCTTCAGAACAATGAGGGAAGCAGGCTCCCTGGCCAATCTCGACGAGATTGTGCAATTTTGAGAAAGTCGGCGAGAAGCGGCAATGAACACAGGATTAAAGATACCAATATCCAACGGGTTAGAGGGCAGCGAGGAGGGGCGAAATGGCATCGGGATTGCACATTGTTGCCCGGTTTTGCCCTGCGCACGTGGCCCTGCCGCCCGGCGGCTGTCAAGGCTCAAATCAGCCAGGGGAGCCGATTCACCAGATAAGCCATCTGCTAAGGTTAAAGCGTGCGCGCCGATAAGAAACTTCCCCACAAGACCGATAAGAAGTCTTCCGCTCGCGGGCACAAGCAGGGCGTGGTCGGCTACAGCAAGAAGAGCGCCTTGCTGGAAGAAGCCATCACCCACATGAACTCCGGCAAGTACGGCCGGTCGTCCTCGGCGCTCAAGGAACTCCTCGCACTCGATCCTCAAAATACGGAAGCCCGCCGCCTCTTCGCGACGTTGCACTTGCGGCTCGGAAGTCTGGTGACGGCGCGCGAGGCCTTCGAGTCGTTGGCCAATGAAGCGATCGGGCGTCAGGATTATTGGTTGGCTGAATCGCTGCTGCGCGAATATCTCGCCGCAGGTCCCCGCTGCATTCCCTTTCTCGAACTCCTCGCTCATGTCTATCAGGAAAAAGGGGATGACATGGCCGCCGTGGTCGAGCTGGGCAAGGCCATCGAGATTCTCCTGGAAGATCCGGATCCAGACAACCCCAAGAAGCCGGCGCAGCTTTACGGGAAAATTCGCGAGCTTGCTCCGGCGAGTCCGATCGCATTTCAGTACGCCTCGAACTTCGACGTACAGACGGGTGAAATCCGCGTGCCCTCCGTCCATCTCAGCGGCTCCGTCCTGTCCAACCAGACTACCGACTCTCAGCCCGCGGCCGAACGGACCGACCATCTCGACGAGGACAATACGCCGGAGGTCATGCCCTGGGAGCGTCTTGACGAGACGGCACCTGAGTCTTCGACATCATTCGCGGAGACTCCCAAGCGAGAAGACCCCGGGATCGATGCTCCACCATCTCCGATGCTCGAATCTGAACCGGTTGCGCACCCGACCTCGATGGAGTTGTCACTGCCGCTCCCATCCGGGCAAGGGGAACTCGGGATGGATGTCGAGGTCTCCGGTCCCCGAGACATGGAGCTGCCCGAACCGACGGTCGTTCACGCAACTGTTGAAACCAGGCAGGATGTCGACGCTTCGACTGCGCTGATCGAAGACTCGGAGGCACCCTCATCTTCTGTCGAGATCGTCGAAGCGAAAATAGAAATTCCGGAGCGTATCCCCTCCACCGCAGAACGATCAGGAGAATCCGCTTCATTGCCATCCCCTATGCCATGGGAACAGGTCGCGGATTCTGCGCTTGAAATTCCCAGAGCCGACAAGTCGGCGGACGTACAGACACCGGCCGAAACGGTGGCCGCCCACCAGCCCGTGAGTGAGAGTCAAGCGCTGTCGCCCTCAGATACGGCCCCTGGGCCGGGTCAAGTCCCATCTGTTGATGCCGAACTCGTGCAGGCTGCGTCGAGCACGGTATCCACCGACGAAAAATCGTCGACATCATCGACCGCTGCGCCATCGGTCAGCGAAGGCTTTTCGCTTCCCAAGTCATTTTCCTGGAATGCCATCTTCGATTCCGCATGGAAGATCGCCTCGGGCACAACCGCGCCAAGCGCGTCGGCCCCGATAGAGCAGATCGACAAGGCGGAGGAAACCGGGGAAAGCATCCAGCTTCTCCAACCTGAAGAATTCGGGGAAGCGACACATTCGAGCCCGGCACTGACGGCTCCTCCGCTCCCGGAGTCGCTCATCGATCCTGCCGCTGAACCCCTTCCTCCTGTAACCGACGAATCGTTCGAATCCGTCACAGCGGAGGAGGCGGTCGCGCCTCAAGACGAGCCGTCCATCGACGAATTCTTACTGAAAACCGAATCGACGATCGGTCGACTGGCCGAAGAGCCTCCCACCCCACCGCAGGCCGCGACGGCGGACGACACGGATGTCGCGGAGTCCCAGATTATCCAGGAGATCGAGCCAACCTTGGCTGCTGCTCGCCCGGACAGTCCCTCGGCATCTGAAGAGTCGCCGTTTGTGGCGCAGACGGCTGTATGGGCGCCGGATGTGACTCGGGATGCAGGAGTGTCCACGCAGGAGATCGAATCGCCGCCAGCTCCGACATCGCCGGAGGGTACCGCGACATCTGTCGAACTCCAGGTGCCTGAAATTCTCGAACCACTGCACGCGTCTTCGACCGGAGTTGCGACGGAGCCCCTTCATCCAGCGTCGGAGATTCCGCCGAAAGACTCTGCTGCTGGCCATTGGAATACCGGCGAAGTGGCCGTCCAGTTGCACCGTCCCTCCGCGAAAAAGAAGCAGTGGGAGAAAGAGTCGACGGCCGGCGAGGCGACAGTTTCTCCCACAGATTTTCGGTCCTCCGTGCCGAGCGCCGCTGAATCGCCGGCAGCATGGGATTCGCCCATCGTCGAGGAATCCGCTCCACCCGTGGAGGTCCCGGCGCCCGCGCCTATAGACGAGCGGCCTGAATGGGCCCGAGCCAGCGACGCCATTGTATTGACTCAAGCGGAGACGGCTCCGGCCGCTGCGTGGGACGCGACCAGGAGCGGTTCGCACCCTGCTCACGAGCCGTTGCCTACGGCAGCCGCCTCGGCCGTGGATATCCTGTTCGGTTCGACCGGGCGGCACTCGACCGGGGTGTCGTACGAAAAAGAATCTCTCGCGGTGCCTAGGCGTCGCCCGCGAATAGCGGCGAGGTTGGCGCGTATGCGCCAGAACGTCTCGTCCTTCGTCGGATCATGTTTTTCCACCACGCGGGCGTTCGTCCTGCTCTGTGTCACCCTTGTCATTCTCTCGGCGGTGACGATCGCGCTGGGAGGGGGAATGCTGGCCCTCGCCTGGGTCCTCATAGAGGAAGCGCCGACGACGCGATACCAGTCCCTCACGAACGGGCCTCAACGTGTCATTACCGATCCAGCCAAGAACGGCTATCTCCTGCTGCTGGGATTCGACGCCCCGTCGGGATCGGATGCGAACCAGGTTGGATACGAGCGCAGGCCGACCGACCAGGATCAGGCGGCGGCAGCGTCCTGCATGGCGGGAGGCGGCAGCGGTTCCTCCAACGCAGGAGCGACTTCCAACGTAGTGAACGGATGGTTCAAAGCGTCAGACCCGTTGAGCCAACTGAAGGGACAAACCGAAACGGTCAAGTCCCTGGTGGGGCAGCAGGCCACATCCATTGCTCGCTATCAGCAGTGGCTCTCGATGCCATTTGATGACTGGGGCTATGGAAAGATGCTGAGCCCCAACTGCGGGGCGGTACTCCTCGCGCATCGGTTGTACCTGTTGGACGGATTCGGCCGAGATACGGCGACCGGTCTCAGCCGGCTCGAAAAGGACATGGATGCCTGGCGCACGGTCTTGGGACAGTCCAAGACGTTGATGACGAAGATGTTGGCCGCCGCCGCCGTGCGCGATGATGCGGCCGTCGTCTCTAGTCTGCTCGTTCGGCCTGAGGCCGATCCGGCCCTGCTCGCCCGGGCGAGCAAGATCGTTCGCCCGCTCGATCAACTGGAGCTGTCGGTGAGGTGGCCTATGCAAAGCCATTTCGTCTGGGCGACCGGCACAGTCGCCACCGAGCTAAAAAAAGATCGCCGGGAGGAACGCCCGTTCCACGTCGCCATGGCCGCAGCCATGCCCTTGCCGGTGCAACGGCGCGCCAACGCCTATGCGGAATACTACGATGCCGCCAACAGGGCCGTGGCCGAAGGGCGATTTTCGAGTCTGCCGAAAGTGTCCAGCTTCATCCGAACCACACCCTCCAGCCTCGTCGATTACTGGGCCAATCCCATCGAGCTGATTGTCGGCATCGATCCGCTTCCGGCGTGGGATCCCTACGTCGGCCGGATGGTCGAAACCGATGCTCAGCTTCGCCTGACCAGTCTCCAGGCCTGGGTCCGCCGCGGCGCGCAAGAAGGGGATGTCCTGGCGCGTTTGGCGAAAGCGGGCCAAGCCTATTACGATCCCTTCACGGGTCTTCCCATGCTGGTGAACCAGCAGAAGCGCCTGCTCTACAGCGTGGGCATGGATGGAAAAGACCAAGAGGGAGACAGCGCTCGCGACGTGGTGGTGTCTATTCCATCGATTCCCTCTGCAAGTGACGGCAAGTCGTCCTCCGGCGGCAAATCCTGACCAGTCGGCCGCTGTCCCATCTCCCCCAGTTCGTCAACCATCCACCGCCGCCAACGTTCTTCTTCATACAGAGGGGGTGCTCAGCCCCCTTGATCTCTGGTACAGACAGGGCAACAATCCAACCTGACCCGGCAGGCAGCCGCGGGGTGACGGTATGTCAGCCACCGAATTCACGCTGGTCCCCGATGTCGGAGCGCACGTTCATGGCGACAGAGGAGAGGTCCGGACGCTGAGCGACTCAAGAGCCCTTGACCGGTTTCTCGCCGGCATCGAACGCCGGGCCTTTCGGATTGCCCAGATCGCCACGGGGGATGCCGACGAGGCGGTGGATTTGGTGCAAGACGCGATGTTGAAACTCGTCGAACGCTACGCCACCAGGGACGAAGCGGAATGGGCGCCTCTCTTCCACACGATCCTGCAAAGCCGCATTCGCGACTGGTATCGACGGACCAGGGTCCGGAATCGATGGCGGCACTGGTTCGGGCAGCAGGAGGGGGACGATGGTGACGATCCGCTCGACAACGTGGCGGATCTGGACCAGCCGACAAGCGAGGACCGACTGGCGCTCAAACGTGCGACCGCGGATCTGGATCGCGCGTTACGGACATTGCCGTTGCGGCAGCAACAGGCCTTTCTGCTGCGCGCCTGGGAGGAACTCAATGTCGCGGAGACGGCACAGGCGATGGGCTGCTCCGAGGGCAGCGTGAAAACGCATTTTTTCCGCGCAGTGCGGACGCTGCGAAAGCTCTTAGGAGACCATTGGCGATGAGTACCGACCTGGAACCGGATGACCGGATGACGGTCGCCCGAGCGAAGCGTCTGCTCGATCGAAGCGAGGCGGATCTCGATCCGGCGATTGTCCTCAGACTTCAACGAGCGCGAACCGGCGCGCGTGAGGCCAGGCCCCGGTCGCGCTGGAGGCCGGTCTGGACCGCCGGGTTCGCGATGGCTGCCTTGGCGGCTATCGCAGTCTTATTGTGGACGAAACAGCTGGCGCCAGAACCGCATCGGGCCTCATCGTTGGAAGACTGGGACTTGGCGCTATCGGCGGAGAATGTGGAGTTGGCGGACGATCTTGAGTTCTACCATTGGCTGGCCGATGTCGACACCACCGGCTAGATGGTTGCTGGCCTGGTCGGCGGCCGTCCTGCTGGCGGCGGCTTCCGCCAGCACCGCGGCTCAACGCGAGGCGGACCAACCGGATGCGGACTTTTTGGAGTTCCTCGGATCGTGGCAGACAGGCGAACGGCAGCCTCGCTGGATCGATCCGTTCGAGATTCAGGAATCCCCGTTCCTGCAGGGGAAAGAACCCGACCGCCGAGACAGTCGCGGGAGACGGCCGGATGATTCGGACCGGAAACCGCGAGAAGCCGGCGCGGCAAGTTCTCAAGGACAGAATGGTTCCGGAAGCGCGAGTGAGGGCGTGAAACCATGACGCGGATCTTGGCGATGTTGTTCGTTCTGGCCATGAATTGGCCGGCTCTGGCGCAAGAAGAGGTCCGGCCGATCCCCTGGGAGCAGTTGAACCAGCAAGAGCAGGGAGTGCTGCAACGGTTCAACAGTGAGTGGGATCGGATGCCGGCCGACCGTCAACGACGATTGCTGGACGGCGCGCGCCAGTGGTCGAACATGAATGCGGAAGAACGGGGCCAAGCGCGCCAACGGTTTCAGCAATGGCAACAGATGAAGCCGGACGAGCAGGCGCGGTTGCGCGAAGGCTTCGAGCGTTTCCGTCGATTGCCGCCGGAGCAGCGAGAGGCGATCCGCAATGCGCGCCGATGGTTCCGGTCCCTGCCGCCGGAGCGCCGTCAGGACATGCGGGAGCAGTGGCGCCGGATGAATCCGGACGAGCGTCGGGAGTTTCGGCGCCAGCTCAGAAAAGAATATCAAGACCAGCACCCAGGATCGGGCGCCAACCGGCCACATGTACCCAAAGGCGTCCGTCCCAACCACTGATCGCGTGTTTCGGCGCGTTCCCCCTTCGCTCCTCGCCCTTGGCTTGACAGGCCTTCCCGTATTCCACAGAATCCCCGTGAACGTGAGCGTCACACCGGTCTCGGCATGAGAAGACACCGCAAAACCTGGCAGGATGACTGTGTGCAGGGCACCACATCACCCGGCCCGATTCCGAC
>CAZPYP010000029.1:17586-21807 GCA_964590845.1 uncultured Nitrospira sp. | reverse complement strand
TGCCGGTCCACGCATCACCTCACCCTCTCGTCGGTGGTGGCCAAAACATCGGTTGCGCTGAGCCAGCCGGAGGAGGAGGGCGAGCCGCTGCCTCGCGTCGAAGGAGGCTTGCTCCAACTGGCCGGCTGCTTGAGAGAGCATGCCGCGGCGTTGTCGCTTCGCGAGATGGACGTGTTCGAGGACCAAGCCTTGATCCGTTGCGCGGAATGCCGACGGCACTATCAACTCGGCGTAACGGCCTTTGAAACTCACCACAAGTGACGCACTCCTTCACCGATGAAGAGACTGCGTTACTGGCCGACGCCCAGTTCTTCCGGAAAAAGGCGGCGATCTCCCAAAAGATCCGCAGGCAGTTGGAAGCCGCGCACGCGGTTCTGACGGAGGAATTGCGCGGCACTTCGTTGCTGGCTCCTCACGACTTCGATCCGGCTCGCGTCCAGCTGGTGAGAGGCGAACATTTGGAAGATTTCCCCTATCAATATTTGGATTTCCCGAAGTACTTTCACGACTCGCAGGCCTGCACCTTCCGGTCGTTGTTTTGGTGGGGGCACCATCTCGTCTTCGCCTGGATTTTGGAAGGCCGCCTGATCACGCAGTACAAGCGGCACATGGTGGATCGGTTTCATCGGATTGCGGGACAAGGGTTGGAGTTGTCCATGGCGCCGACGCTCTGGGAATGGAAGCGCGGAGAGGGCTATACGCTGCCGGTCACGCACGATCGAAAAGCCCAGATCGCGGCTGTGCTGGCCGAGCGGTCCTTCGTGAAAGTCGCGCGGTTTCACCCCCTGGATGATCTGCTGGTGCGCAAGGGGGACTTGGCCATGCTGGCCCGGGAGGCTTTCCGGGCCATGGCGCCGATCGTCGCGGCGTGAATTCCGCAATTGTGCGTCCGCGAAGATTTCTGTAGACTAGCGCGCATTCTTCCACTGGATTTCATGTGATTCTCGTGGGCATAGCGCAAGGAGGTATCTGATGAACGTCGTGAGGCGCATGGGCGCAAGCATGATGCTGTTGGTGGGCCTGCTCGCATCGGGTTGCGGAGGAGCCGGCGAAACGGTGCGTTTCGATACGATCCCGAAGACGAATCCGGCGCAGATGATGTCGCCGGAGCCGGTGAAGGTCGTGATCGAGCCGTTTGAGGACCGTCGTGTCGACAAGAACCGGGTCGGAATGCGGTCGCATCTCTGGGGGGGCGTCACCTATTTCAACGTGGCGGGTGACAAGGTCGGCGAGATGTACGCGCAGGCGCTGGCCGACCGGCTCAAGAACCGCGGGTGGCAGGATCGCGCCTGGGACGTGCGCGTGGCGCCGGCGGGCTCCGCGAGCGAGGGCGACATCGTGATTACCGGGCAAATTGTGGACTTCAGCGCCAATGCCAAAAGCCGGGTGTTTTCGACGGCGCTGGCGACGAGCAGCAAACTGACGATTTCCGCGAAGAACAACAGCGACCGCAGCACGACCACCCGGACAATCGAAGGCGCCCAGACCGACACCGTCTTCTGGTACAGCGATGACGATGTGAAGGACTTGCTGACCTCCACGGTGAAGGAAACGGTCAGCCGGTACATCGAAGATACGACCGTGTTGCAGCGCGCCCTCCGGCCCAGCCGGTAAGGCCGTTACAAGGGGGCCTGTGCCGTGCGTGAGCGTCGATGGGAAACCGCCGAGCCCTTGACGTTTGGGCAGGTGCTCGCGGTGGGGGAACGTCTGGCCTCGTTGGGATTGAAGCCGGCCGTTCCGGCCAAAGACGTGATTTGTTACGTCGAAGAATGGACCGTCGAGTCGCCGGAAGATTTCGACGGCCTCGACGCTTGGGCCACGGAAGACGTCACACTCGTCCATGTGCGGGACGGCTGGCGGGGCGATTTCTTCCTGCTTGCCGGTGCCTACCATACGGTCTACCAGCGCCACCAGAACGTCGGCACCTACTGTTCGATCAGCCACCCCTGGCGCATCCGAGAACCATTGAAACTGCACGAGAGCCGGAGCATGGTCTGGCTCGGCTTTCGCCACGCCCACTCGTTCGTCCGGGTCCGCTTGCAGACCGGCGAAGTGATCACCCCAGGTGAAACGCGCGGCGACGCCATGCGCGACGCCTGGTTGGACGAACGGCGCACGGCATTTCTCGAGGCCATCACGACGCTCGAACTGCCGATCGAAACGGCCATCGAAAAAGGCCAACTGGTCCTGCGGCCGACCGATCCGTCGATTCCGTTCTTCTGCTCGTGGCCCGATGCGTTCGGGCCCTGCCAATTCGAGTTCAATACATCCGACGCCTATGAGTTTCTCGTGCCGGCCAGCCGCTTGGCCGCCACCTTCGCACCGGAGCCCGCCGCGGTCCGGGCCTATCTGACCGGGTTTTCTGAGGATGCCCTCGACGAGTTTGCCGCGATCGAGCCGGCTGCGCGGTTCGCGTACCGCTGTTCGGTTCATTGTCCACTCGACGACCTGCCGGAGATCCGCTCCGCCATCGAGCCGGATGGCCGGCTCTACAGCACACTCTGCGAGTTCCAGACGCAAGAGCTGGTTCCCGAAGGGGACGATGCCTCCGCCATTATCGGGGTGGTGGGATCCGGAACAGGGTTTGCCATCGAAGCCAGGCTCAACAAAGCGCCGCTCGCAGAAGAGCTGATGCAGGGGTGGCTCGAACGCCTGATTGGCCATCCTGTCGCCTATGCGCCACTACCGGCTTTTGTGTAGACGAGCGTCCACTCGCGGAACCAGTTTTTCATTGATCAATCTGCGCCGATTTCGCACAGTGGAGGCATGAGCCCCCTGGCCAAGGTGCAATCGGTCCTCGCCAAGCCGTTCATGCCGGCGGTGTTCTTTCTCTCCGGCGTTACCTACGACACGCTGACCCTCACCAGGATCGACCGACTCCAAGACAACCTCCTGCTGCTCATCTATCTGTTGCTGTTGGGCATCCTCATCGTGTTGACCGGCCGGTTGGGGATCGAGGCGCCGCCCAGTCGGGAACAGCTGGCGACCTTGTCGCCCTTCGCGCGTTGGGTACTGTGGAGCCGGCCGTATTATCCGATGGCCAGCCAGTTTCTTCTCGGTGGCCTGTTCAGCGCCTATGCGATCTTCTATTCGCGCAGCGCGACGCTGACAGGCACGGCTGTGTTTTTCGCGCTGTTGGTGGTCTTGTTGGTCGGCAACGAGTTTCTACGAGACCGCCTCTCGAACCTCCGCTTGCTGGTCAGCCTCTACGCCGTGGTCTGTTTCGCCTTCTTCACGTTTTTTCTCCCGGTCATGACGGGGCTCATGAACGCGGCGATTTTTCTGCTGGGCGCCGGTCTGAGCGCCGCCATCACCTTCCGCGTCGTGGAACTGATCTACCGCAACAATCCCGACCGCTCGCGACGCGAAGCCATCGGGGTGACGGCGCCGGCCTTGGCGCTGATCGGCCTGCTGGTCGGCTTCTACTTCATGAACTGGATTCCGCCGGTGCCGCTCTCGCTCAAGTTCGGCGGAATCTACCACGAGGTGAAGAAGGCGGGTGATCAGTTCGAATTGTCCTTCGAGAAGAAGTGGTACGAGGTCTGGAAACGGTCGGATACGGTTTTCCCGGCCAATGAGCCGATCTATTGTTTCACCGCGGTGTTTGCGCCGGTCGCCTTGAAGACGACCGTCTACCACCACTGGTATTTTCGGACCGACAGCAGCAAACCCTTCACGCATGCGGACAAGATTCCACTCAAGATTTCCGGCGGGCGCGAAGGGGGCTACCGAGCCTACACCTTCAAACAGCGGCTCGATCCTGGAGACTGGCGGGTCGATGTGGAAACCGAAGACGGGCGCATCGTCGGCCGCGTCGCCGTGAAGGTCCAGGATGTGGGCGAAATCCAGCCGGTTTTGACCACGGTGTCCTACTGAGGGAGTAATGAAGCGCCTAAGTGGCCTGAGGCTGCTCGAAGAACGTGAAGGGGAGGGAGCGCCGACTCAGAAGGGCGACTTTGTGGTCTATCACTCACGAACGTTCTTGAACCGGGGGGACGAGGTCGGCATCCAAGCCAAGCAAATAGAAGCCCTTCCGAAGGAGATGACTCGTGTTGTCGACGGCACGGCTTTCGTCGATCACAAGACGCGCCTTGGCAGCCGTCAGACGATCGCCGGCGTCGAGCACGCGCTGATCGGCATGAAGGTCGGCGGGTATCGCAAAGTCCGGATCAGCCCGCACCTGGCCTATCGGGACAAGGGCGTCCCCGGCTACATTCCGCC
>CAZPYP010000029.1:0-17486 GCA_964590845.1 uncultured Nitrospira sp. | reverse complement strand
CGAAACTCCTCGAGGAAGAGGATGGCTACTTGCACTACGAGTTTACCAGCTTCCTGTTGCGGTTCGTCGACGACGTCGAGTTCCTGTTCGACGACGAGACCAAGACCATTCACTTCCGCTCGGCCTCCCGCACGGGCTACGGAGATCTTGGTGCCAATCGACGTCGTATGGAGGAGATTCGGTCGCTGATCGGCGGGAAAACTTAATGCAGGAAAGAGACCTCCCCCTCGTCCCTCCTTATCAAGGAGTGGAACAAGCGCTACAGCGCCTTGCAGGCACCCGTCGGTTGCAATTCTTCCGGAGAAAATTGAACGGCCGAGAGGTAGGCCCAGCCCATCAGATAGCCTAAGTGCCGGTAGGCTTCGAACTCTTCCAACTCGTACCACTGAAACATCGTGCTGGTTTGCGGAAACTCCTCGCCGTTTCGCGAGTCGACGAACTTCTTCACCTTCTTGAGCGCCAGCCGCGCCTGCGCCTGTGCCGATTCGTCGGGGATCAGCGGCATCAGCCAATTGTCGTCGAGGTGCGTGGGATTCACCGGCGGGCTGGCGAGCGGATGGGTGTTCTGCGAGCGGCCGCTCTCCGGATCGGCGCTGACGTAGATCTTTCCCGGAGCAGCCAGCGAGGGGTTCTTCCGAAACAGCCGCGCGTTGTACACGTAGGGCTTGAGATAGTGGATGACAGCCGGGGCTCCGTCGGGGCGCTTAATCCAGAATCTCCTGTACCAGACGATTTCGTTTTGGGCGGGAATCTCCCCGCACCATTCGACCCCTGGACCATAGTACCCCTGGATCCGCTTCTGCAGATTGTGCAGGTAGTCGTATTGCCAGGTGCTGTCGAGGGTGGCATCGCCGACGATGAGGTGGGACACCTGTCTCCTGAGCAGCGTTTGGGCTCCCAGGTTGTCGTAAAACGAGCCATCGGTGATCTCGATCCAGCGGCTCTTGGTATCGGGCCAAATCCGCTGAATGGTGACCATCAGAAAATAGTCCCAGATCGTGCCTAAGGTCGTGTTGTAGCGGCGGGCGTAATTCCAGGTCTGGAACTCGTTGTTGACGTTGAAGGGGGCCGTGCTGAATCGCAGAAAGAGGCGGGCGATGTCGTTGCGGAACCATTCCTCAACCAAACTGTCCAGATCGAGCCCGCCGCCTGAAGCCGTCATCGCTTGCGACAGCCGAACGCAGGCCTCCGGTCTGATACGTTCGGGCTTGGACTTGCTACAGGTC
Organism: uncultured Nitrospira sp.; assembly: GCA_964590845.1. Lineage (GTDB taxonomy): Bacteria > Nitrospirota > Nitrospiria > Nitrospirales > Nitrospiraceae > Nitrospira_C. The sequence goes on along the minus strand of CAZPYP010000029.1, from coordinate 16,260 downwards.
CCTTCCGTCAGGTCCTCGACGAGCACCTGACGGGGATTGAACCAGGCCGGCTTGCCGTCTTCCGTCTGGGCTTCCACCACGGGCAGGCCGAACCCTGCGCTCTGCACGTACCCCAGACCATCCGATCCGGTATAGTCGCGCGTGAACTCGAAATTGTAGTTATCCCGATAGGGTCGGTCGACCTCATTGGGGTAAGCCCGAGGTCGTCCGCGATTCACTAAGTTCCCGTTAATGATCAGGTAGGGGGCATCGACGTCCTTGCGGTTCAACCGGATGAGAGGGGTTTCCCGCTTTCCTCGCAGATAGGTGGCCTCGATCCGATGCTGATAGGGCGTAAAGAGATGGAGTTCGTTTCCGATGTCCGGGGGCGTCTTGATGTGAAGACCGAGATCCCAAATGTAATAGGGGATCAGTCTCCAGAGGTATCCCCATACAAGCTTCGGCCCTTCCCAGAAGCCTCCTTCTTTGATGAAGCCGGCGTGGTGTCGCAGGTGCGTCACGAAGTCTTGGTGCGGGTCGAGCAGCACGCCTTGGTCCGGTGTTTGGACTAGATTCCCATACTCGTCATCCAGCGGTTTCCCCAGGTGAGCGAGCATCCACCCGGCGATATAGGAACCGCCCGAGACGGTGCTCAGGTAATCCACCTTCTTGAGTTGCTTCATGTCGTGGAGCGCCTGAAGCACGCCCAGGTGGTAGGTTGCAGACCGGATGCCGCCTCCGGAGAAGGCTAGCCCGACCAGGTTTTCCGGAACATGGCTGGCTAAGGGGAGGAAATTCGGCGGATCGGTGCCGTCCCCGTTCAATACGGAGAGTCGGCGCTGTTCAATGTAGGCGTATTCTTCCTGGTAGTCCCGCACGAGCGACCCTGGATCGTAGGAGAAGGCGCGCTGGCGTATCTCGTAGGTCTTTGTGGGAATCGTCTGACAGGCGGAACAGGCGAGGAGGAGACAAATGGCCCTGATCGTGGCGGCGACAACCCGCATCCCGGTCAGTGCGCCGGCTTCTCCGGCTTCGGACCCAGCCGGGTGGTGTGCTGGAAGACGCATTTGGGGCAGGTGTAATGGACGAACTGTCCGCTGGCGACCAGGCGCTTCGTCATGGGCACCTTGCACCAGGTGCACTGGCGGTCGGGAAGGTCGGAGGAGGGGGATGGCGAATTCACGGCAGCGGTCATGGGGCGCATTCTCACCGAGCGCCGAGAAGGTTGTCAACCGAGGCGCCGAGCGGTCTCCGTCGAGGAACGAAAATATTTTTTCGCGTCACCACTGCATCCGAAAAAAATCGTGGTATAGTGCAAAAAATTTCCACACGCTGTTCTCACCCTCACACAGAAAGGCGGACTGCCTATGAGCGTCCCGGTCGGTTCCGAGGAGACGATTTTGCCATCCAACGCCCCAGCGGCTTCTTCCACCGTTCCGGCCCAAGACATGGTCGGCGAGGGAAAAGCGTGGGGACTGTGCACCGCAGTGGACCTTCAAGATTGCCAACCCGATCTGATCCGCAACGCCGACCATATTCGCCGCTACGTCGTCGAGCTCTGTGAGCTCATCGATATGAAGCGTTTCGGTGAATGCCAGGTCGTCGATTTCGGGTCCGGCCGCGTCGCCGGCTATTCGATGGTCCAGCTGATCTCGACGTCCTTGATCAGCGGCCATTTCGCCAACGACACCAACAACGCCTATCTCGACATCTTCAGCTGCAAGGGGTACGACCCCGTGATTGTCGAAGAGTTTTCCAAGAAGTTCTTCGGCGCGCGGCGCTCGACGACCACCGTGACGCTTCGCTATTAGCATGACTCACCGGAGCCGCGGGTACGCGGCTCCGGCTGTTCGTTCCCTGCCAAAACCGTGCAACCCTCGAGCGTCAAAGAGTTCCTCCAGCAGTTGCCCGCTCAACTCGACGCCGATGCCGCGGAGGACGTCGACGCGGTCTATCAATTCGATCTGAGCGGGGCGCAGGGCGGGCAGTTCATCTTGACCGTCCGTCACGGAACCTGTCAGGTGACGGAGGGCCGGCACGACGACCCGCACGTCACGCTTTCGATGGCCGGCGAAGACTGCGTCAAAGTCTTGAACGGTCAGCTGAGCGGGCCGATGGCGGCGATGTCGGGGAAACTGAAAGTCAGCGGGAATCTCGGCCTGGCGATGCAGTTGAAGGCGCTCTTTCCTGCCGTCGGGTGACGGTGTCGAATCAACGGTCAGCTGCCGCGAACTCCGCTTCAGGGGGAATCCAGTCTGCTTGGGGTTCCGCCTTGTCGGTGTGGCGCGGGAAGCGCTCTTCGAGCATCACGTAGATCGTGGGCACCAAGAAGAGCGTGAGAATCGTCGAGACGCTCAAGCCGCCCACGACCGCGCGCGCCAGCGGCGCGTTGGTTTCGCCGCCTGTCCCCCAGCCGATCGCCATCGGCAGCAAGCCGAACACGGTGGCGAGGGACGTCATCAGAATGGGGCGCAGCCTGGTGCGTGCCGCGGTCACGGCCGCGTCGTGCAGTTCCACGCCCCTCCGCCGTAACACGTTCGTGTAATCCACCAACAGCACGCCGTTGGAGACGACGATACCGAGCATCATAATGATGCCCATCATCGAAGTGGTGGAGAGAGTGGTGTTCGTAAGAAACAACGCCAGGATGACGCCGGGGAATCCCATCGGCACCGAGAACATGATGATGAAGGGGTCCACCAGCGATTTGAACTGGGCCGCCATCACCATATACACGAGAATCAAGGCCAGGACGGTGGCGAACAGAAGACCGGTAAACGTCTCGCGCTGCTGCTGGATCTGGCCGGCGAGCTTGATGCTGAACCCGGTCGGCAACTGCAGCCGGGCGATTCCGGCGTCGAGATCGTCGGCGATGGCGCCCAAGTCCCGGTTGAGCGGGTTGGCCGTGATGTGGATGACCCGCTGGAAGTATTTGCGGTCGATCTTCACCGGGCCGGCGTTCAACTTGAGTGAGGCCACGTTCTTCAACAGGACGGGTTCGCCATTCCTGGCAGTCAGAATGATGTTCTCGATATCCGTCAGATCCTTCCGGTGTTCTTCCGCGAGCCAGGCGCTGATGTAGTACTCGTTGCCGTTCTGCGGGTCGGTGTAAATGATCGGGTCCGTCTGTCCGTTGCCGTTGAGCGAGAACAAGACCGCATTGGCGACGTCCGTCTCGCTGATGCCGAGCAGGGCGGCTTTTTCGCGGTCCACGACGACGTTGACCTCCGGATAGTTTTCCTCCCGGCTCACTTCGATATCGGCCAGGCCTTTGACCTCGTGCATCATGCCCTCGACCTGCCGGATGACCTGGCGGGCCTTCTCAAAGTCGTACCCGTAGATTTCCACGTCGACGGCTTTTTGCGAACCGAAACTCGTAACTCGTTTCACCAGGCCTCCCGGGTCGAAGAACATCGCGACGCCGGGGAAGAGCTTGACGATCTTGGGTCTCACCTCGTTCATGATCTGGACCTGATTGCGCGCCCGCTTGTCCGGCGGCACCAGGTAGACAGAAATGACCGACGTGTGCGGACCCGTGTTGGGATTGAACAGAGATGAGCGGCCTTGCGCCAGGACGCCCGTGCTCGACACGATCGTTTCCAATTCGTCGGCCGGAATGTTGGCCCGAAGCACCCGCTCGACTTCGGCCACCTGTTGCTCGGTCTTCTCGACCCGCTGGCCGACCGGCGCCCGGAAGACGATGCGGAACTGGCTCTCGTCGGAGACCGGCAGGAACTCGGTGCCGATCATCGGCACGAGCGCCAGCGAGGCGACGAAGATCGCCAGAATGCCGACGATGAACGACGTTCGGTGGGCGAGGACCCATCGGACGGAGTCTTCATACCCGCGGTCGAGCGATTCGTACCGTTGCCGGCTCCAGTCCATGATGCGCACGAACCAGCCGGGCATGGCTCGGTGGGCATCGTCCTCCGACTTGAGGAACTTGTAGCAGAGGGCCGGGGTCACGGTGCGGGAGACAAAGAAGGAGGTGAATAGGGCGATCGCGATCGTGACGGTCAAGGGAATCAGCAAGAGCCTGGCGATCCCGACCACGAAAAAGATCGGCAGAAAGACCACGACGGTCGTCACGGTCGAGGCGAAGATCGGCATGGCGACTTCACGCGCCGCCTCGAGGATGGCGTGCCATCGGCTCTGGGTGTTGTTGAGGTGCCGCTGGATGTTCTCCAATTCCACGATCGAGTCGTCCACGAGCCGGCCGATGCCCAGCGCCAGCCCGCCCAAGGTGAACACGTTCAGCGTCTGGCCGGTGAAATAGAGGACAATGAACGTGACCATGATCGACAAGGGAATCGCGACCGAAATGATCAGCGTGCTGGTGAGATTCCGCAAGAAGATCAAGATGACGGCCGCAGCCAATAGCGAACCATGCAGGGCCTGTTCGATCAGGTTGCCGATGGACTGGCGGATGTAGACGGACTGGTCGAACGAGATGCCGAGCTTCACGCTCGGCGGAATCCCGATCATTTTGGGCAGGGCTTTGCGCAGCGCGTCGACGACCTCCACCGTGTTGGCGATCGGCTGTTTGTTGACTCTGAGATAGACGGCCCGTTTCCCGTCCGTCCGGACCACGTTCGTCTGGATGTCGGAGGAATCCGTGACCGTCCCCAAGTCCCGTACGCGCACAGGATTTCCCTGCTGGTTGACCTTGACGATCACGTCCTGGATCGGGTCGACGGTCCGGAACTGGTTGTTCGTGAACACGTTGTAATCGAGGTTGCCGGCTTTGATATCGCCTGACGGCAGGATCAGATTCGCCGCCTTCACCGCTTTCACGACGTCGAGGATGGACAGGCTTCTGGCGTTGAGCAACGCCGGGTCAAGGTTGATGTTGATTTGCCGGACCTTGCCCCCTTCGACGGTGGCGGCGGCCACGTTGGCGATTTGCTCGATCTGAGGGGCGATCGTGTTGAACGCCAAGTCGTACAGCGCCCGTTCGTCCAGGTCGTCGCTGGAGACGGTCACGAACGAGACGGGAATGTTCGAAATGTCGAACTTGACGATGAACGGTTGCAGGATTCCCGGAGGCAAACTGTTGAGGATTTGCGTGACTCGCTGCATCACCTCCATCTGCCCGACGTTGATATCGGCGCCCCAGTTGAACCAGATCTGGACCGCGCCGATGCCTTGCTTGGCGAAGGATTCGACGTGTTCGACGTTCGAGGCGGAGCTGACAGCCTTTTCGATCGGGTAGACGACGCTCTGCTCAATATCGAGCGGGGGGGCTCCCTTGTAGATGACGCCGACGAACGCAACCGGCACCTGGATGTTCGGGAACAGGTCGACGGGAAGCCGTTCCAGCGAGGTTGCTCCGAGCACGACCATCGCCAGCGACAGCATCAGGATGCCGATGCGGTTTCTCAGCGCCAGGAGGGTCAGCCACATAGAATCGTCAGCCTTTAGCCGGAGCCGGCGCGGATTCCTGGGTTGGCGCGTCCTTCGGCGCCTTGGGGCCGGCCGCTTGGGTTTGAACCGGCGTGCCGTCGTGGACCAAGTCCTTGCCCGAAACGATCACCTGTTCGCCGCCGTTCAGTCCCTTGGTGATTTCGACGCGATTGTCATCCCGCGCGCCGATTTCGACCGGCACCCGCTCGGCTTTGCCTTCTCTCACGATGTAGACATACTGGGTGTCTTCCAAACGGCTGACTGCGTCGATGGGAATCTGGAGCGCGTTCTCGTGTTTGCCGACGAGCACCTCCACCCGCGCGAACATGCCGCCCTTGAGCATCCGGTCCTTGTTCGGCAGGTCGACTTCCACGCTCATCGTACGGGTCGCCCGGTTCAGCGCCTGGACCACACGGGTCACCGTGCCTTCGAAGATGCGGTCTGGATAGGCCTCGGCTCTCATTTCAGCCTTCTGTCCGATTTTCACCAACGGCACGTCTTTTTCCACGACCTCGATCAAGGTACGCACCGTCTCCACGTCATGCAGGCTGAGGATGCCGCGTGAGGTGGTCGAGGTGCTGTTGGCTGCGCCGGTGACGTAGGCGCCAAGGTCCAGGTTCCGCTCGGCGACGTAGCCGGCGAACGGCGCCCGGATGTAGGAGTAGGCCAGGTTCGTCTCCGCCTGCGCCTGCGCCACTTCCATCTGCTTGACCTGCGCCTTGAGCGATTCCAATGCCGCCAGCGCGCCGTCCGAATTGACCTGGGCGTTGTCGAGGTCCTGTTGCGAGACGAACTGATCCTTGATCAACGCCTGCATCCGGTCGAGCGTCAGTTTGGCGTTTCGAACGGAGGCCTCCTGCTGCGTGACCTTGGCCCGAGCTGCGGCCAGGTTTGCCTTGGCCTGATTCACCGCGTGCACGTAGTCCGTATGGTCGATCTCGACGAGCAATTGGTTCGCCTTCACGAAATCGCCCTTGTCCACGTACAGCTTGGCGATATAGCCGTCGACACGTGAATAGATGTTGACCACTTGGTTGGGGGTGATGTCCGCCGTGTACGTCAGGCGAATATCGAGATCCTGCTTCAACGGGACGATCGTGCCGACGGTAATGACGCGGGCCTTTTTTTGATCGACCTTGGCGCCGCTGCTGAGACGGAACACCACCAGGGCCGTGACGGCGAAGAAGATGATGATGCCGAGCGTGACGATCGGATGTTGCTTCACGGAGTTCATTTGGAATGCCTCGGGGTAGTCAGAATCAAACCATTGAGGAACAGGTCGACGTACGTGCTCACCGTTTCGTCATGCGTTCGATGCATGGGCACACCGAAAATCTCATGCAGCAGGCGATGGTGCACGACCATGCCGATGAACGCGCGGGCGGCTAAGAGGGGGTCGACGGGCCGGAATATCCCCTCGTCGACGCGGAGGCGGATATACCTTGCCAAGTGGTCATAGAAGACCCGGTGTTGCTTGCCGAAGAACATATCAGAAAGTTCATGGCCTTCCAGCGCGCTGAAGAGGAGCAGTCGCAGCAATGTCGAGTCGACGTCGGGCCTGATCCGGTAGCCGGCAATCAGGGTAAAGACCCGCCGGTCGTCCCGCTTCTTGGCGGATTCTTCGACCGCCTCGAGTAACTCGCTCACCGTCACCTTTTCGGCGAGGATGGCGCTGTAGAGCGCCCGTTTCGTCGGAAAGTACTTGAACACCAGCGCTTCGCTGACGCCCGCGGCCTTCGCAATTTCCTTTGTGGTGGTGCCGTTAAATCCCTTGGCGGCGAACAGTGTGGCGGCGGCCGCAATGAGACCGGCTTGCCGTTCCTGGCTCGACGGGCGCTTCAGCTTGTTGGCTGCGACCGGCATAAAAACTCCTGTGAGTGAGTGGTCACTCACCGGAAAGGCTATCATGATTGTGTCCGTGGTGACAACCGTCTCGGCGAAACTGAAGGTGAGGTGGTTGAGGAGTCGAGCAGGAAGCAGGGAACGCATGACCGCCATCGGGATAGTCGGTCAACATGTGTCGAGCGGCCGACGAGCAGGGACGGATCCTTATCTAGTGCTACGCCGCCTCCGTGAGATGCCTGCTCAGGAAGTAGCGCAGCCGATTGCGCTCACGCAGGCTGACGGTGCGCAGTTCCACACCGAAGCGGTGCCCGGCCGTCCAGGCGACCGTGGCTTCCATCACGAAGAGAGGATCCTGTCCATCCGGCAAGTATAGGAACAGAGTCAGTTCCGTTCCGACTTTCAGCAGAGCGTTGCCCCGGATGCCCAGTCCATTCTGCGAGAGATCCGTGACCGAACCGTCCCCCATCACAATCTCCCCATTGGGCATCTGTGCTGAGTACATGAGCCCAAAGCCCACAGGAACTCGGGCATGCGTTCGGCGATTACAAGCTGCGTGAACCTGTTGGAGCGTCTTGGTGGATCTTGTGCGCATGGATCGCATGGCGATTCCTCCCGTCATTAGGCGGTCATCCCTTGCGAGCTGACCGGCTTAGGTGGTTCCACACATGAAAACGAAGCTCATTTTGGGCGTCCATTGTCGAACTCGTCACTTCGACACCGAAACGCCGTCCGGATACCCAGGACACACGACTTTCCGCGATGCATACCGGTTCTTCTGAGTTGGGTAATTGAATGAACAACGCGAGTTCCATTCCTGATTTGACCAGCCGATTGCCGCAGATCCCAATGCCACGCTCGGAGAGATTGGTGACCATGCCGTCGCCCATCAACATGGTTCCCGCATCCATTCCGGAGTAGACGAGATTCATGTCGGCCGGGATCCGTTCGGTCAGCCGGCGGTTGGGAGCCACGTCCTGTTCGGAGGGCCTGGCGATGGCATGGTGGATCTTCATGTCGGTCCTTCCTTTCCGAGTCGTGCCGAAGCTATGCGATTCGAAATGCCGCCCGCCGTTGAGTCGATGTGGGAAGGGTGGCGTGTTTCCAGATCATCTCTTGGACCCGTTTCCGCTCCTCGGCGGTCAGTTGGGGAAACCGGGCGGCGAACGTCGTCCCTCTGACCCAGGTAATGGCCGTACCGGTGAAACAGAGAGGGGGGTGGCCGTCCGGGAGATACAGAAAGAGGGTCACGCGGCTTCCGTTCGTCGGAGGGGTCAGCCCACTGACTTTACACCCGGTTTTCGAGAGATTGATCACAACTCCCTCGTCCTTGACGAATCGAACCCCGGTTTCGCTGGTGTAGAGCACCCGCAGCTGCATCGGCACCCGTTCCGCGTAGCGGCGGTCCAACGGTGCCTGGGGCTGATTCCTGCTGCTGATGTCCACCTGCTCCCTGTTCATGCTGCCTCCCTCGGTGCCCTGGCTCTTGTGACACCTTGAGCGTACCGCAATCGGCAGATTGGGCTATCCCTAGGGAGAGGGGTTCCTGGCTCCCTCAGAAGAGGGGGGAGCGGAGCGGGGCCTGTTTGACGGTCGGTTCGGGAACCCGGAGGAAGGGGCTAGAAGACGGTTGCGGAATTGCCCTCGGTGAGCTTGTTTCTGAGGGTCTGGCTCTCGAAGAAGATAATGCCGCTGTCGGTTCTGGTTTCATACCGCATGGTGACTTCGGTTTCGAAGCCCTGCCAGGCGTAGAATTTCACCGGTCCGACCGAAAACTGGCCGGGAGTGCGATCGAGCTGCCCGTACTTGGTCTGCAGGAAGGCGAGGATTTCGTCATGCGCCGCTTTGCCCGCAAACCGCACCGTCACACGCGCAAATTTGTCGTCGATGGTCACGAACTTCATCGAGTCTACCTTGGTCCGGCCCAGGGCCAAGGCCCCGTTTTTGAGTTCATAGGTCTTGAGGCGGCCAGCATCTTCCACCTGCCCGAACGTCTCGGACTCCGACAACGCCACGCCCCAGGGAATACCCTCGAAACCGTTGGGGTCCTCCTTCATGGGGACGGCCAAGGCCGAAGCGCCGAAGCCGAGCCACCAGAGCAAGAACAGGAAACCGCCGACCCGTACTGTGAGGGATAACAATGGGCGCATGTTATTCGGACGAATCGGTGATCAAATCGTTGAAGCGGGGAGCCAACGTGCGGCTATCCAGAAAAATATACCCTCGTTCCGTGCTGCCTTGATAGGTCAGGTTGATCTCCGTCTCACTCCCACGCCAATTATATTGCTGATTGAGACCCCGCATCATCTGCCCCGGGATCCGTTCGATCGGGCCGAATCGTTGTTCCAAGTAGGCCAAGATTTGTTTATGCGTCTGTTCGCCCCGGTAGCGGATCGTCACCCGCGCAAATTGCTCGTCCACCGAGACGAGGTGGACACTCTCCACCGACGCCCCGGCATAGGAAGGCGTCCCGTCCTTCAATCGGTATTCGGCGACGTGGGCCCCCTGCTTGGCCACTTCGACGTCGGAGCGTCCGTTCAGTGACGTGCCCCAGGCGATATCCAAAAAGCCTTTCGGGTCATTCTCAAGCGTGACCGCCGTGGCAGAGGCGGAAAAGCCCACCAGCAGGCACCAGACGACGGTGGCCGTGACGCGACGCATGGACGAACGCTACCATGGCCGATTGCCCCGCGCAACAGGCGCCGTTTCCTTGAGAAAGCCACAAGGCCATGGTTATAATGCGCCCGCCTTTTCCGGTCGACGATCGACACGAGGATCACACACGATGATTGAGAGCGACACATTCGTGCAAGCCCTGCAAGATATGGGGGTGAATTTCTTTACCGGAGTTCCGGACTCCATCCTCGGCGGCATCATCGCCGAGTTGATGGACCGGCGTGTGTACACGCCGGCCGTGCGGGAGGACGAGGCCGTGGCGATGGCGGCCGGGGCTTACATGGCCGGGAAAGTCCCGGCCGTGTTGATGCAGAACTCGGGACTCGGGACTTCACTGAACACGCTCATCTCCCTCAATATGATCTATCGGCAGCCGTGCATCCTCATCGTATCCTGGCGCGGTCAAGGCGGTAAGGATGCGCCCGAGCATCTCGTAATGGGTGAGGTGATGCCGCAGTTCCTCGATACGATGAAAATCCCGCATCGGACGTTGACCGAGAAGACCGCGGTCGAAGATTTCAAGTGGGTGGCGGAGACCTTCATGAGACAACGAATCCCTGTGGCGCTGTTCATTACCAAGGGTGTGGTGAAAGGGTTGCACCCATGAGGCCGGAACAAGGCACCCTCATCAGCCGTGCGCAGGCGATGGCGGCCTTGCTGGAACTGATCACGGACCAGCCGCTGATCGTCTGCAACGGATTCCCCTCGCGTGAGGCCCAGAAGCTGGCCGACCGACCGGCCAATTTTTACATGATCGGGTCGATGGGCAATGCGGCTGCGATTGCGCTCGGGGTCGCGCTGGCCAAGCCGAACAAGCAGGTCGTCACGTTCGACGGCGATGGAAACGTGTTGATGGGCATGGGCACGCTGGCGACCGTCGGGGCCCTCAAGCCGAAGAACTTCCTCCACGTCGTCTTCGACAACGAAGTCTACGGGACGACCGGCAACCAGCCGACCATTTCGAACGTCGTGCCGTTGGAAAAAGTGGCCAAGGCGGCCGGGTATGTGCACGTGGAGCGCGTGCTCGACCGAGAAGATCTGGTCTACGAATTCAAAGACATGCTGAAGAAAGATGGGCCGAGCATGCTCCTGATCAAGGTCAACGAATTTCAGGAGGATGCGGGGCGAATCGTCCTCGACCCTCCGGACCTTACCAAGCGATTCATGGACGCACTAAAATAGAAATCAGCCATCAGCGGTCAGCTCCGAAAGAGCTGACTGCTGGAAGCGGATTGCTGAAAGCCGAGGATGAACATGGTTCTGCTGAATCCGGGGCCGGTGAATGTCAGCGATCGCGTACGGCAGGCGTTGTTGCGGCCGGACATTTGTCATCGGGAATCCGAATTCACCGAGTTGCTGCACGGCATCCAGGCCAAGTTGCTCCGGGCCTTCGTGCCCGGCGCCGAACAAGACTACGCCGCGGTGCTGATCACCGGCTCCGGCACCGCCGCCGTCGAATCAGCGCTGATGTCGTCTATTCCACACGGCAAGCGGATGCTCATCATCAACAACGGGGTCTACGGCGAACGGCTCTCGCAGATGGTGGGGCTGCATCGCCTGGGGGTGTCGGAACTCAAATGGGACTGGACGGTGAAGCCGGATCCCGAGCGTCTGCGTCTGGCATTGCGGCAGCACCCGGAGGCGCATGGAGTCGCGATGGTGCACCATGAAACCACCACCGGACTGCTCAACCCGGTCAAAGACATCGCCGAAGTCGTCGACAGCCAGAACCGGGTCTTCATCGTCGACGCCGTCAGCGCCTTGGGCGGCGAAACCGTCGACATCGCCGGCACGCACATCTACATGGTGGCCGGCACGGCCGGCAAATGTATTCAAGGGTTCCCCGGCGTCTCTTTCGTGCTCGTCCGAAAGGGATTCCTCGAGCGGATGCGCGCCTATCCGAAACGGTCCTGGTATCTGCATCTGACCCACTATGTGGACGATCAAGGACAAGGCACGGTGCCCTTCACGCCGGCGGTGCAAGTGTACTACGCCTTCGATGAAGCCCTGAACGAGCTGCTGGAGGAGGGGGTCGCCAAACGCATTCAGCGGTACAAGAAGATGGCGTCGCTGATCCGCGAACGGATGGCCAAGATCGGCATCAAGCCGCTGCTGACGCCGGAGCGACAATCGCACACGATCACGGCCTATTATCTGCCGGAGGGGCTCACCTACCAGACGCTCCACCGTCGCCTGAAGTCGGAAGGCTATGTGATTTATGCCGGCCAAGGGAATCTCGAGAACAAGATTTTCCGCGTCGCCAACATGGGAGCTTTGACCGAAGCGCAGTTCACGGCGTTCCTCGATTGCTTCGAACGGTCCTGCCAACCCTCATGAAAGCCATCATCCTCGCCGCCGGCGTGGGCAAGCGCCTCTGGCCGGTCACCCAGCACCGCCCCAAATGTCTGATCGAAATCGGTGGCCAGAGCCTGATTCATCGCTATCTGCAGTCGCTGGCCGAAGTCGGCGTGCGCCGCGCGGACATCGTCGTCGGATACAAACAGGAGATGATTCGCGCGGCGGTGCAGGCGAACGACTATGGGCTGCGGATCAACTTTCTCGTAAACGACCAGTTCCACCGCGGCAGCATCTCCTCGCTCTGGATCGCCCGCACGGCGCTCGACGACGACGTGATCGTGATGGATGCCGACGTCCTGTTCCACCAGGAAATCCTTCGACGCTTGGTGTCGTCGCCCTATCCCAATGCCCTGCTGATGGACGAATCGGTCAAACAGACGGGAGAAGAGTGCATGGTCGTGGTCGAGGGCGGGCGGGTCATCGCCTTGACCAAAAAGATGCCGTCGCACTACGACTACGCCGGGGAAGGCGTCGGGTTTCTCAAGGTCCGGCACCAGGATACCACGCACGTCGTGGCGTCCCTTCGGACCTATGTGGATCGCGAGGCCTGGCAGATGGAATATGAGGACGCCTTGCTCGAGTTCTTCCGGGACGTGAAAGTCGGGCATGAGAAGATCGGTGGATTGCCTTGGACGGAGATCGACTTCCCCGAAGACGTCGACAAGGCGGAACGGGACATCTTACCGAGGATGCGGAGGTGATCGGGTGAGCGAGAGTGTGATTCAGGGGCGGACTGACGTGCAGAGCCTCTCGACCGCCATCCTGCTGCCTTCGGTGGATCTGTTCGGCGGGCCGGGTCGGACCGCGCTCAGCCCGCTCACGCAGGTGGTCGGCATCGGACTCTTCCAGCGGACGGTCCTCACGCTGCAGCGGGCGGGAATCAGGCAGTTGATCGTGCTCTCGGGCCCTGAGGAGGATCAGCTCAAGCACTCGTTGGCCAAGGGACCTCGGGTGACGATTCCCGTCCGCTGGATGCCGATTCGAGAGTTTCCCCTCGACGATCACCGGACGTGGGAGGCGCTCGCGACGGAAGTGCGGGGCTTCTGCCTGCTCTCGGGAGTCGGCGGGGTGTTTTCCCGATCCCTCATCGAGCAACTGCGCCAGGATCTCCATGAGCGGCAGGTCATCGTCGTCTCACAGCGAGTGGAAGGGCAGGATCGTCGGCCGGGGGAAGCGGGGGGCTGGTCGTTTGCCGGGGCGCGGTTGGCGGACCTCGTCGTCCTGCCTGCCGGTCTCATGAGCGGAGCCGGACAAATCGCCGGAGAACCCGGTGTCGTGCCGGTGCGCCGATGGTTGGAACTGGCTGCCAAGGACGGTCATGTCCGTATGGTGACAGCCGATCGAACTTCCGCAAGCTGGTATCAAGAACTGCGCCATATCGACGACCTGCCGGTGGCGGAACGCCGGCTGTTCTCGTCGCTGAAAAGCGAGTTCGAAGGGTTCGTCGACCGGTATTTCAACCGCACGTTGTCCCGGCGGTTCACGCGCGTCTTTTTGACGCTGGGGCTGTCGCCGAATTCCATCACCATCTTGTCTGCGGTGATCGGAGTCCTCGCCGCCGTTGAATTCAGCCGAGGAAGCTATGGAGCCGCCGTCATCGGAGCCCTGCTGCTGCAACTGGCCGCCGTCATCGACTGCTGCGACGGCGAAGTCGCGCGGTTGACCTTTACCGAGTCCCCCTTCGGGGCCTGGCTCGACATCGCGATGGACAACGTGGTCCACATGGCCGTCTTCGGAGGCATCGCGCTGGGAGCCTATGCCGCAGGGGGAGGCTCCTGGCCGGCCTGGGTGTCGCTGATGCTGGGCGGGCTCGCGATTGCCGGGAACGCGTTGTCCTTTGCATTGGTCAATCGGGCCCAATCGATCACACAGGCCAGCCGCTGGGCGACGCCGGTACAGGCCTCCTGGTCGGAGTTCATGCTCAAAAACGTGGCCAGTCGGGATTTCACCGCCGTCGTGCTGGCCTTTGCCCTGCTGGATACGTTACATGTCTTTCTATGGATGGCGGCGGCCGGTTCTCTCGTGTTCGCGCTGGCGATGTTGTGGGTCGTCAGGCCTTCGGCCGTCGTGGCAACGAATTCATGACTCCCTAAGCGCTTGTGCTTCGCTATCTCCTATCCTTCCTCGGTCTCCTCATCCTCAGCCTTTTGATCTGGCACGTCGGTCCGGGCAACATCTACGATGCCGCGGCACGGTTGGGCCCCGTTGCGTTGGTGGTGATCCTGGTCCCGTCGTTGGCGATGTATCTGGTCGAGGCCTATGGGTGGCGTATCACACTCGGTCCTACCGGGCGGAACGTGCCGTTTCGACATGTGCTGGCGATTCGCACCGCCGGCGAAGTGGTGAACATGACTATGCCGGCCTACGTCGGTGGTGAGCCGCTCAAGGCCTATTTATTACAGAAACATGGCGTGCCCATGGTGGATGGCTTGGCCTCAGTCGTAATTGCCAAGACCACCATGACCATTGCCCAGATTCTCTTCATTCTGGTTGGCATCGCGTTGGGGTTCTGGCTGCTGGGAACCAACGGATCTTCAGGGCAGATCGCGGCCGGCGGGCTGCTGAGCGCGGGGATACTTCTGTTCGGCATCGCCGGCTTCGTCCTCGTCCAGCGTCACGGGCTCTTCACCAGCCTCCTCACGCTGCTCAGGCGCTGTGGACTACGGATCGCGCTCCTCGAAGCCAAAGCAGACAAACTGAAGGCGCTCGATGAGACGATCTTGAACTTCTACACCCACCATCAATCGACGTTTTATGCTTCGACGGGATTGTATCTCCTCGGCTGGTTGGCCGAGGCGCTGGAGGTGTTCGTCATCATCTACTATCTGGGCGGGCCCGCGACGGCGCTCTCCGCCTTGTCCATCGGCGCCCTCTCCGTGTTGATCAAGGGCGGCACCTTCTTCATTCCCGGCAGTCTAGGCGCACAGGACGGCGGCAATCTCCTGCTGCTCCAGGCGTTCGGGTATTCGGACGTGACCGGCATCACCTTCGCACTCTTGCGGCGCTTCCGCGAGTTGGTGTGGATCGGGGTCGGGTTGGTCTGTTTGGCGCTGATCGGCAAGGCGCCAGCGAAATCGGAGAATCGTTAGGTCAGCGTCCGCTGTTGCTGAATCGACTGAATCCGCTCCACCATCTTGTCCCAGACGAAGGCATGGAGGCGCAGGTTTGAGGTTCGGTCGACCTGCGTGAATTCGAGTCCCGCCCGGTTGCCCTGCACCCAACGAACCAGCGCGACCTCGATAGGCAATGAGTCCGGTCTGTCCGGCAACAAGAGTCGTAACGCCAGGCTTCGGTCTTCCCGCAATGGCTCGTCCGTCTCGATCGTACAGCCCACGGCCGATAAATTGCTGATCGTCCCTTCCCCGACGATCGAGACGACGCAATACATCGCCGGGCAGCTGACTGGGAGGCGATAGAGTCCACGGTGGTACGGTCGGATCGTCTGCGACATGCGATGAGTGTAAAGCCGGCAGTCAGCCGTTCGGTATCCCTCAGATGGGGGGCGGTTTCCTTGGAATGTCTGACCGCGCGCACGGTTAGGCCGAAGACAGGCAGGCCACGATCAGCTCTGAGATGTAGTGAATCAATCGGCGGCGGTCCTCCAAAGACATGGAGATAATGCGGCCGCCGAACTGGGGATGGTTAGCCTGGGTGATGAACAGCTCAAGCTGGATCACGTTGGAGCCTTCCAGTTGAATCTCGACCGCCGCCCTCTCGCTCAGGGCGAGCGGCAGATCGGCCGTGAAGTGGAGTCCCCGTTCCGTCAGGTCTGAAATCTCACAGAGAGTCGTCTTGTTGTGGTGTCTGACGAGCCCTCGCCGTTGAACGGGCAACCGAAACTGACGGTGCATGGATGCCGGCCTCCTTCAACCGAGAGACAGAGCGCCTGCACTCCTCAGGCTTCTGCCGAATGGCGGTACCCCGAGCCGAGTTACTTCCTCGACACCCTCATCCGTTCTGCGAGCAGCGTGGCGCTCACGATCGGAATCGGGATCAAGCTCA
>CAZPYP010000028.1:0-22613 GCA_964590845.1 uncultured Nitrospira sp. | reverse complement strand
GGTCCGCTATCGAGAGTGTTATGAGACGAGTTGTCCCTCATCGCTTCCTGGCCTGCTTGCTCGCGCTGAGCATGCTCGTGGTTGGTGGATTGGCCTCGGCCCAGTCCTTCACCCACGAAACCCAGCATGCGCATCACCAGAAAGCGACGCACGGGACCGTGCTCTGCTCTTGGATGTGTGAAGCCGGGCAGGTCCTGGATGCAACCGGCGGTCCCAGCTTGGTCGAGCGTGCGCCGGTCGCCTGGGTCGAAGTCTCCTTCTCCGAAGCCATTCAGTCCGTTTCGCTTCCGTCTTTCCCTTCTCGCGGGCCCCCGTTCTCCTAAGACAACGATTTCGCCGGCTTGATTCCGACGCGGTGGCCTACCGGTTAACGGTGGCGCCGGGTCTTCAGGCGGACGTACCGTCGCAGTCCCGAGAGAACGCGGAGCTCCACATGACATCGATACAAGACAATAGGTTTCTTGCCCCGGCCTGGATGGCTTCGCTCGCCGTTCATACGGCGGCCGTCGGGCTGGCGCTGCTTGTGGCAGCGCAGGTCAAGCCGGTCATCGAACAAGAGGTGTTCAAGTGGGAGGTCGCGCTCGTCCAACCGGCGACCTCCGAACCTCAGGTCGAACCGGCCAAAACCACCGAACAACCCGTGCAAAAAGCCCAGCCGGTACAACGAGTGACGCCGGCTCCCGCCGTTGACCGCTCCTCCGAAATGGTCACGACGCCGGTCGCGCCGCAGCAGACGGTGCAGATGACTCATCCGGTGATCGAGCCGCCGAAACCGCTCGAACAGAAAGTCGAGCCGCTGCCTCAAAAGATCGAGCCCGTTGAACGGAAGGTCGTGGAGGTCGAGAGGCAGAAGGTCGAACCGGTGCAAGAGAAAGTCGTCGTCGCGGAACAGCCGAAGAACACGCCGGCTGTCACTGCGGAGCCGATCGTGCCGCAAGCTCCTGCCGTAGCGATGGCGGAGCCGGTTTACAATCCAAGCCTGGCGGCCCATACGTATGTTCCTCCTCCACACTCCAGTGCTTCTTCCTCGGAGGCGGTGGCCGAAAATCATTCGACTCCTTCCCTAGAGGATTTGGCACCGATTCGTCAGTCGCTCGTCCCGGTGGGAGAGGAGGCCACCAAGCCTTCTGCCGCTCCTTCCAGTCGACCGACCGATGAGCCGCAAAATCTGGTCGCGTCCCTCAGTCGGTCTGAACCCGCTGTTTCCAATCCAGCCAAAGCCGCGCCAGGTCCCGAGGTCAAAACCGATCATCGTTGGCTGGCCGAATCCCTCTGGCGGCGGGTGGCTGAGTTGAAGCGGTACCCCAGCGCAGCGCGCCTCAACGGCCAAGAAGGCAAAGTCATCTTAAAAGCGGTCATTCGCGCCGACGGCCAGCTGGCTGAAGTCTCGGTGCAGAAGAGTTCCGGCCATTCGATCCTCGATACCGCAGCGATGGAGGCGGTCAAGCTGGCCTGCCCGCTCCATATGAAACATGCGATCGGGAAACCGGAAATCGTCGTCAGTCTGCCGATCGTCTACAGCCTGGCGAATTGACCGGGAGTTCCGCCATGCCGTCGAAGATGTCTCACCGATCCCGCTCCCTCGCGCTGAGCGCGTGCCTGCTTCTTGCGCCGACCCTCGCGTCCTGGGCATCAGAACCTGCCGTCTCAGCCGGTTCCAAGCACATGACCGTGCATCAAGCCAAGAATGTCGTCGGGCCGTCGGTCCAGATCGACGAGGCGGGGCATCTCGCCGCCGCGTGGGTCGAGGAAGACAAAGAGACGAGAACGATCTTCTTTGCGAAATCTGAAACGCCCGGCGGCCAGTTGGGGAAACCGGTCCACGTCAACGCGCCGTCCGAGAATCCGTACTATCGCCAAGAGGCTCCGGCTCTCGTCATGCGGGGCAACGACGTGTATGTGACCTGGTCGATGACGCATCCCAAGATCACGCCGGACAAACCTTTTTCTGGAGAACTGCGGTTGAGCCATTCCAGCGATGGGGGCCGGACGTTCGAGCCTTCGACGCTGGTGAACGACGACGGCCTAGTCATCCAACATACGTTCGACGCCATCAACACGGCGCCTAACGGCGTGCTGCACCTGGCTTGGATCGATGGGCGTGAAGGGAAAAAGGATCCGGGGACGTTCGTCGCCCGGTCGACCGACAAGGGCCGGACCTTCACGAAGAACCTCAAAGTCGATGAGAACACCTGCGTTTGCTGCCGCACGTCGCTGGCGACCTCAGCGGACGGTGTCGTGTACGTAGCCTGGCGCAAGATTTTCGACGGCAACGTGCGAGAAACCGTCGTCGCACATTCGACGGACGGCGGCGAGACCTTTTCGCCTGCGGTCATCGTCGGCCAGGACCATTGGGTGTACGCAGCCTGCCCGCATCGGCCGGCGTCGTTGGGCGTGGACCGGCAGGGGCGGCTCTATGTCGTGTGGTACACGGAAGGATCGGACGAGACCCCGGCGATCTACCTGGCCTACTCCGACGATCGGGGGAAAACGTTCTCGGACAAGAAGCAGCTGAACCGTTCGAAAGGCACCTTCCCGGATCATCCGCAGATGGCGGTCGATCCGCAGGGCCGTCTCGCCGTGATCTGGGAGGAGCAGTCGCCCGTCCGGCGTGAAGTCGTGGCGAGCTATTCACTCGATCGCGGGCAGACGTTCAGCGCTCCGACGAAGGTGAACGAGAAAAACGGACAGACGCCGACCGTGGCGGTGAATCAGCAGGGCACCGTCGTGCTGGGATGGAAGGAACATGCGATGCCGGCCCATCGGCTGGTGCTCCAAACCGTCCAGTTCCCGCGCGCGAACGTCGCGGCTGAAGGGATCACGACCCATGGCCCCTAGCCGTCGGGCTCTCATTGGTGTGCTTCTGATCGGCTTGACGCTGCCGCATGCCGCGCCCGCGAAGAGCGCCACAGGCGTTGCGCCCGATCCATTTAACGCCGTTCGCGTGACGCAACTCACGCCTGGTTCCGCCGCAGCCTCGTTCGATTTGAAGTCGCTTGACGGATCTTCGCTTCGCTCTCAGGACTTGGCGGGCAAAGTCGTGCTGCTGAACTTTTGGGCGACCTGGTGCACGCCCTGCAAAGAAGAGATGCCCTCGTTGGCTCGGCTCCAACAACAGTTCGACTCCAAGGAGGTGCGGGTCGTGACCGTCACCTCGGACATGCATCCGCAGGGCATCAAGCAGTTTCTCAGCCACTTGGGCATCCAGCTTCCCGTCTTGTTCGACGAGGATCAGGAACTCGCCCGCACCTACATGGTGCGAGGATTGCCGACCACGGTGCTGATCGCGCCGGACGGCCGTCCGGTCGGCCGTGCGGTCGGTCCGCGTGAATGGGACAGCAAGGAATCCATCGCCCTGATGCGCTATGTCTTGGAAGGGTCCAAATGAGGCGTTGGACTACACCGTTCGCCGCGGTGATGGTGGCGCTCTATGTCGTCCTGGCCGTCGGCGCGACGACCTGTCTCGTCAATCCGTCCGAAGAGCCGGCTCCGCTTCACCACCACAGCCAATCCCACGTCGCCCATTCCGCGTTTTGCGCCTGGGCCTGCCAGGCCAATCCTACGGTCGCCCTGGTCTCTGGGGCTCCATCCGTCAGTCTGGCGGCGGTCCTGTCGCCGTCGAATCTCTATGTCCCCGAGGTCATTGAGCAGAACAGGGCGACCGCTTCTCCTTCCCGCGCTCCGCCTCTCTTCACCTAGCAGACGTCACCATCACGTTTGGCGTTGCTCGCCGGCCTGTTTCGCGTAGCGCGAAAGGTCTGCGGCGACTTTTCACTATCGGTCCCGTATGAAGGAGTTCTTGTCATGTCGGTTCTGAGAAATTGCTGTCGTCGGTTGTCCGCGGCAAGCCTGGCCGCATGGTTCTTGGCGTCCATCTCCGTCACGATGCCGGTGTTCGCGCAGGATGCGCCGGCCGTAGACACCTCCACCTCGCCACGAGAGCAGGAGTTGCGCGGGCAGCTCAAGAATATCCTGCAAGAACTGGAAGAGATCGAGCAAAAGAAGGAGAGCGCAAAACCGGAAGCCGAGCGGCCGGCCATTGTGAAGGAGAAAGCGGAACCGCCGGCAGTCGATCATGCCGGCGAGGCCGTCGCGGCAACTGGGCCGGACTTCGACCTGGCCGATATGAGTATCGTCAGCAAGCGGCACCAGAAGCGTCCAGAGGGGCTGTCATTTGCCGCGACCCTGCCTTCCGAAACGGACTCTCAGCCGACGCGCACCATGCGGGAGTCCATGGAGTCCTTACCCGGCGTCGTCTTGCGCCAGGCCAACGGCCCGCGCGACTTCAGCATGATGATTCGCGGGCAAGGCGCGAAGACCACCTTTGCCGTCCGCGACATCAAGATGTACGAGGACGGTTTCGGGCAGACCCAGTCCGACGGCTTGTCGCGGCTCGACATTCACGATCCCTGGTTCATGCGGAGCACCGAGGTCATTCGCGGCGCCTCCTCGTCGTTGTACGACAACTATGCGCTGGGCGGGGTGGTGCACTTCAAAACCAGGCGGGGCAGCGACATCAACGGATTCGAGAGCTTCTTCTCAGGCGGGTCCTACGGCTTCTTCAAACAAGCGTTCGCCATCGGCGAACAGTACGAGAACCTCGACGTATCGCTGTTCGCCAGCAATGTAGCGGAGGACGGGTACATTCAACACAGCAGCTACAACACGCAGACGCTCAATTTCAATCTGCGGTTCAAGATCGACGACAAACAGAACTTCTACTTCAAGGCGATCACCAACTGGCTGAATACCCGAGTGCCGACCAGGCTCACGCAGGCGCAATTCACCGCGGACGACCGGCAGGCCGGCGGCACGCAGACCACCTGTACGCCGGGCACGTATAACGCCGGTTGCGCCAATGCGGTGTTGCTGGGCCAGCAGCGCATCGATCGGCGTACGATCGTCGGCGGTATGTATGAACGGCAGCTCAACGCCAGCACGGTCCTCACGATGGAAGCGGATTACGACGTGAAGGACATCAACCAGTACTTTTCCCAGATCACCGACAACGTGAACCCGAATTACAAGCACTATACGAACCTCCGCAACGATACGAGCGTGTACGGTATGCCGCTCCAGAGCAATGTGGGGTTCTTCGTCAATCAGATGGAGCAGGAGGGGAATACGTTCCAGAACTTGGCGACGGGATTCGGCACCAGGGGAGCGTTGCTGCAGAACAACCGGGGCACGATCCGGAACATCGGCGGACGCATCCGCGAGGAATTGGAATTCGTCCCGAAAGTCATTCTGGCCGCCGGCTTCGGGTTTGAGCAGTCAATGGTGAGCGTGCAACAGATCAACTATACCGGTGCGACACCCGCGCCGATCAGTTCGGACCGCACCTTCTACAACTACGCTCCGGAGATGTCGATGACCTGGCGGCCCGCGGAGGGGTACCGGCATTGGATCAGGGCCTCGACTGGCTACGGCATTCCGCAATTCGGCAACCTGCTCCGTGATCCAATCACGGGCCTGCCCGGTAGCAACTTCGATCTCAAGCCGCAGAAGAACCTCAACACCGAAATCGGCACGGATTCCAAGATCACGAAAGACCTTTCCGTGCAACTCGTCGGCTTCTGGACCTTCTATAAGGATGAAATCATCACGCAAACCATCTCGGGCAACAACACGACTTCGGTCAACGCCGACTCGTCGCAGTATCGCGGCATCGAAGCGTCGTACGACTGGCGGCCCCTGACCGGACTTCGATTGTCCGGCGCCTATACGCACATTCAGGCGAAGTACATCAATTTCTCCGACCGGACTGCCGCGGGCTTCCTGGTGCGCGACGGCAAGAATGTGCCCAATGTGCCGACCGACGTGTTGTTCACCAAGGCGGAGTACGACCACGCGCCGACCGGATGGGGCGGGTGGGTTGAAGGCAGCTATTACAACAGCTACTTCCTGAACAACAGCAATACGTTCGGCATCCCGTCCTACTTCATCGCGAACGTGAACGTGCACAAGAATGTGGACATCAAGACCGGCTGGTTCCGCTTCGCGAAGTTCTATCTGGAATTGGACAACATCGCCGACAAGAAATACGCCGCGTCGGGACAGGTGATCGGCGGCGAAACCGCCGGTGCCGCCGCGTTGAACCAGATCTTCTTCGCCGGCTACGGCCGGGCGCTCTATGGCGGCGTGACGTTGGGATTCTTCTAGACCATCCGAGTGAGGGGCCGCAGTCGCGGTCCCTCACGTTGATTTCAGTTCCCCCTCACCGTATAGTTACCAGGCTCTTACAATCGGGAGTGTTCGGTTGAGGCCTGTCGCACGACCTGTCACATTCAGCCTGCTCCTGTTGCTGTGGCTCTGCTCCGGACAACCGGTGCCGGCGGCCGGGGCACAAGAGGCTGCCAAACGCACCGTGGACCGGGCCTCGGAGTTGTTTCGCGCAGGCGACGTGGATGGGGCGATCGCGGTCTTGCACAAGGCGACGGACTCCGCTCCCACCGCCGAGGCCTACCACCTGCTCGGGCAGATTTACTTCAAAGGAAAAAAGAAACCGCACGAGGCGGTCGAAGCTTTCGCGCATGCGCTGAAGCTGAGGCCGGCCTACCCGGAAGCGCTCAACGATTTGGCCGAAGTCTACCTCGCCCAGGGAAAAGCGACGGAGGCCGAACAGGCCTTGAAGCGTGCTATCGAACTCGATCCGAAACACGACGATTCCTACCTCGATCTCGCCCGCCTGTATGAGCGGCAGCGCGATCAGCCTTCCGCGATGAAGACCTATCAGAGCTTGCTGGCTGTGCGTCCGTCGCAGGCCGACGCCCTCTTCGGCATGGCGATGTTATATGACGCTCAGGGGGACAATCGGTCGGCTCGGGAGACGTTGGCTAGGCTGACGAAAGCCGATCCCAAACATGCGGACGCCTGGTATCAGGCGGGCCGCTTGGCTGAACGGAACAACGACCTGCTTGAAGCGGCCTACGCGTACCGCCAAGCGGTGGCCGTGAAGCCGGACTTGGTCGACGCGCACTACAGCCTCGGCTTCATTCTCAGAAGCCAGAACAAGCCGTCCGAGGCGGAGCGGGAATTTCTTGAAGTCATTCGTTATCGGCCCGACTACGCCGAAGCGCACATGAACCTCGGAGTCGTGTACACGAGTGTGGGGCGGCTGGAGGAAGCCGAGCAGGAATATGAAAAGGCGGTGGAATTGAAGCCTGATTATGCCGAAGCGCATTACAACCTCGGTGTCTTTTATGAGTTGCACCGGAAGGACATGCCCAGGGCCTTGGCGCAGTATCACAAGTACCGGAACCTCGGCGGGCGCGATGACCGTGTCGAGCGGATTATCGGAACGACAGGGCGATGACTGGGAAGGTTGAGGTCAAGGGTCCAGGCTGAGAGTGTTCGCTCAGCCTGAGCCGTAACCCCTACCTGTCACCAATAGGGCCAAGGTCGCCAGTAGGGGGACCAGTAGGGACCCCAATAGGGACCGGGGCCCATGTAAGGCCGGATGCGCGGGGCGGCTTGATCGCCGTGAGCCCAAACCTGAAGTTTCTTGGTCTCGATGACGGGGTAGGTGTACTCGGTTTCGTCCAGCGGAAGCGTCACCGATCCGGTGACCTCACCCAAGACCGCTATTCTGGTGCCGGGCGGAATGGTCGCAGGGTCGAGGAACTCTTTGTGCATCGCCACGAAACGTCCTTGGGATTGCGTGAGATCTGAAGTCGGATAGCCGGAACGATCGAGCGGCAGCTGAAGAATTTCGATTCGCGTGCCTTCCTTCAAGCGCCTGGCGGTCAGCACTTCTCCGCCGAACAGCACCGGTTGGTTCTTGAACGACTCCGGCGCAGCTTTGACTTGCGCGAACGTGACCTGAGAGGCGTCGCTACTTTCGGTGCCGTCCTGCGTAGAGGCGCAGCCTGCCAGAGCTAGCGCGAAGAACACCGCCATGAGGGCTCGCACGCACATGGGTCGCATTATAGCAAAGACGGCCGGCTTGACGTATCGGATATAATGTTCGCTCACATGGCCTCTCAGTTGAAAGGAGCGTGGACGATGATCAGCGGTCGAGGGACAAGGTTCTCATGGGTGCCCCGTTTCACGTTCAGCCTGCTGTTGCTCGTCGCCGGGCAGGCGACCGCCGCGCCGGCTGAAATAGGCGGCAAGTACGAACTGCTCAAGGACGAAGCCTCAACGCATCAGCCGGGCAAGGTCAAGCTGACGGAGTTTGCGGATTTCTATTGTCCGCACTGCCATCATTTCGAAGAGACCGGGCTTCCAATCATCCAAAAAGAGTTCGGGAAAAAGGTCGAGGCGACGATGGTCGGTTTCCCGGTATTCCGCAACAAATTGCCCACCCCCTTCGACATGTATGAGCAGGCCAAACTCATGGGGAAAGGGAACGAGATGAAGAAGGTGCTGTTTCGCACCATTCATCAAGACAAAGTCACGGGTGTGCTCGACCGGTCGATCCGCGACGCCCTTGTGAAGGAAGTCGGCTTGGACCCCAAGGCGTTCGAAGAAGGGTTGCAAAGCGGCAAGCCGGCGAAGGCGTTCGAAGAAGGCAAACAGTGGGGAGAGCGCATCAAGATTCAATACACCCCGACGCTCTTGTTGGACGGTAACATCAAGATCGAAGGCGACAACATGAAGACGGAGAACATCATCGCCGTCATCAAGAGCATCCTGGAACACGACGCCAAGAAGTGACGATTCACTCGTCACGGGTCACGAGGTCTCATGGCCATCGATCCCATCTGCGGCATGACCGTCGACCCCGCGACTGCCGCGGGCCGCTACGACTATAAGGGCGAGACGTACTACTTTTGCGCCACCTCCTGCCTCGAGCGATTCAAGACCGATCCGGAAGCCGCACTGGCGCCCAAGCCGGCGGCGGGATTGATCCAACTCGGGCGCAAGAAACCGCTGCCGATGATGATGGCGGCGGCTCCGCCGGCGGGAACCGGACATATCGATCCGGTCTGCGGGATGACCGTGCAGCCCGAACGAGCCGCCGGCTCGCATCAGTACGAAGGCAACACCTATTACTTCTGCGCGCCCAGCTGCCTGGACAAGTTTCGGGCGGACCCTGCCCACTATCTGCTCCCGCCCGAACAACGGCGGCCGAAACTGCTCTCCGTTCCAACCGGCGCCGTCGTCGAATACATTTGCCCGATGGACCCGGAGGTGTTGGAGACCAAGCCGGGCGCGTGTCCTATCTGCGGCATGGCATTGGAGCCGAAGGTCGTGTCTCTGGAAGAAGGGCCGAATCCCGAGCTGGAGGACATGAGCAGGCGCTTTTGGATCAGTGTAGGGCCGGCTCTGCTCGTCATGATCCTGGCGATGGGCGACATGATTCCAGGGCAGCCGTTTCACGGCGTGATGTCGACTGCCGGCCGCAACTGGATTCAGTTGATCCTGGCCACGCCGGTTGTGTTGTGGGCGGGCTGGCCCTTTTTCCAACGGGCTTGGATCTCCGTCGTCGGCCGGGCGCCCAACATGTTTACCTTGATCGGTATCGGCACGGGAGCCGCATACCTCTACAGCGCGCTGGCCACCCTTGCGCCAACGGTGCTCCCCGATTCGTTCCACACTCATGACGGCGCGGTGCCGGTCTATTTCGAAGCGGCGGCGATGATCACCGTGCTGGTACTCCTCGGGCAGGTCTTAGAGCTGCGCGCGCGCAGCCGGACGAGTTCGGCCATGAAATCGTTGCTCGGCTTGGCGCCGAAGTCCGCCAGACGAATCGACGCGCAGGGCGGCGAAGTCGACGTGCCGCTCGAACAGGTGCAGGTGGGCGACCGGTTGTTGGTACGGCCCGGCGACCGCATCCCGGTGGACGGCACCGTCATGGAGGGCATGACGTCCGTGGATGAGTCGATGGTGACCGGCGAGCCGATTCCCTCTGAAAAGGCTGTCGGATCGCCCGTGACGGGCGGCACCATCAACGGGACCGGCAGCATTGTCATGCAAGCCCGGCGTGTCGGGCGAGACACCTTGTTGGCCCGCATTGTCCAGATGGTCAGCGAAGCGCAACGGACAAGGGCGCCGATTCAACGGATCGCCGATGTGGCCGCCTCCTACTTCGTGCCGCTCGTTGTGGCGGCCTCTCTTGCGACGGCGTTGGCTTGGGCCATCTGGGGTCCGGAGCCGAAGTTGGCTTACGCCTTGGTCAATGCGGTGGCCGTACTCATCATCGCCTGTCCTTGCGCGCTGGGTCTGGCGACGCCGATGTCGATCATGGTCGGCACGGGGCGTGGCGCAACCGCTGGCGTGTTGGTCAAGAAGGCCGAAGCGCTCGAAGTGTTAGGAAAGGTCGATACGCTGATTTTCGACAAGACCGGTACCTTGACAGAGGGAAAGCCGAAACTGGTGTCCGTGCGATTCCTTCCGCCTTGGACCGACGTCGAGGTGCTGCAATTTGCGGCGAGCCTCGAGCGGCGGAGCGAACATCCCCTGGCCGCGGCCGTGGTGGCGGGTGCGGAGCGCCGCAATCTCCCGACGTCGACGGTCGAGCAGTTCCGCTCCATCACGGGGAAGGGGGTCAGTGGAAGGGTGGGCGGGCGTTCCGTGGCGATTGGGACGGCGACGTTCCTTCAGCAGGATCTCGGGATAACGGATCACGGTTTGGCGGCGCTCAACGAAGAAGTGGCCAGGTTGCGGCGCGAGGGGCAGACGATTCTGTTTGTTGCCGTCGACGGTGCGCTCGCCGGTGTCCTGGGTGTCGCAGATCCGATCAAAGTTTCGACCAAGGAGGCGGTGCAGGCCTTGAAAGCCGAGGGGCTGCAACTCGTCATGGTCACGGGGGATCATCGGGAGACGGCCGAACGGGTGGCGGCACAGGTCGGCATCGACAACGTGCATGCCGCGGTGTTGCCGGATCAGAAGGGACGGATCGTCTCCCAGCTAAAAGCGCAAGGCCGGATCGTTGCGATGGCCGGCG
Organism: uncultured Nitrospira sp.; assembly: GCA_964590845.1. Lineage (GTDB taxonomy): Bacteria > Nitrospirota > Nitrospiria > Nitrospirales > Nitrospiraceae > Nitrospira_C. Next base: position 11,722 of record CAZPYP010000028.1, on the reverse strand, counting down.
ACGGCATCAATGATGCGCCGGCCCTGGCCCTGGCGGACGTGGGGATTGCGATGGGAAGCGGAACGGACATTGCCATGGAGAGCGCCGGCATCACGCTCGTGCAGGGGGACCTGCGCGCGCTGGTCAGGGCCCGGCGCTTGAGCCAGGCGACAATGCGCAACATCAGGCAAAACCTCTTTTTCGCCTTTGCCTATAATATGGTGGGTGTGCCGATTGCGGCGGGCCTGTTGTACCCGGTCTGGGGGTTGCTGCTCAGCCCAATGGTCGCCAGCGCCGCCATGACCTTCAGCTCCGTGTCCGTCATCTCCAACGCGCTCCGCCTGCGGCATGTGGAATTATAAGTGCGCTGGCTGACCTCGCATGCTAGGCTACCGCCACGTATGAACCGGTCGGTCCTCCATCTTTGTGTCATCGCTTGGGCGTTGTGCGGCACGCCGGTGGTCGCTCAGGCGGCTGGGCGGCTGATTCCTGTCACCAGCGGTGCGGACCTCCAAACTCAGATCAAGTCGACCGCCTCAAAAGTGATTCCCGCCGTCGTCAGCATCGCCTCGACGGTGATGGTGCGCGATCAGGCGTTCAGCGACGAGCAACTGCCGTTCGGTTTGTTCAAGGAGCCGCCCGCCCGCCGCCAATACGGCCAGGGCTCCGGCGTCATCGTTTCGCAGGACGGCTACATCATCACCAATAACCATGTGGTTGCCGATGCGGTCGATGTGGAAGTGATTCTCGCCGATCGCCGTCAGTACAAGGGTAAAGTCGTCGCCACGGATCCCAAGACGGACGTGGCGGTGGTGAAGATCCAAGCCACGAATTTGCCGACGGTGCTCTGGGGGGATTCGAGCCATCTGACCGTGGGAGATTTCGTGCTGGCCATCGGGAATCCGCTGGGCTTGAGCCGGACCGTGACGTTTGGCATCGTGAGCGCCGTGGGGCGGGCTGACGTCGGCGTGGCGGACTTCGAGGACTTCATTCAAACCGATGCCCCGATCAATCCCGGTAATTCAGGAGGGGCCCTCGTAAACATTCACGGTGAACTGATCGGCATCAATACCGCGATCGCCAGTCCGACCGGCGGGAGCGTGGGGGTGGGTTTCGCCATTCCCAGCAACATGGCCAAAGCGGCCATGCAGAGCCTGATCAAGACGGGCCGCGTCGTGCGAGGGTTTCTCGGCGCTTCGACGCAGGACGTGACGCCGATGTTGGGCAAGATCTTCAAGCTGCCGGACGTGAAAGGCGCGATTGTCACCGACGTGCAGCCAAAGGGCTCGGCGGAGAAGGCGGGACTCAAGCGCGGCGACGTTGTGGAACGGTTCGACGGCCACGACGTCATGGACAGCGGACATTTGCGCAATCTGGTGGCGGCCGCGGCGATCGGCAGCAAACATCGGGTGGAACTCTTCCGTGACGGCAAGGCCCTGCAAGTCGATTTGATCGTGCAGGAAGCGCCTCGTGAACGGGCGAAGCGAAGCCAGACCACCGCGACCGCGGCCGGTTCCTCTCTGCATCCGCTGTCGGGTGTGGTGTTCGACGACGTCACGCCACCGCTGGCGCGTCAAATGGACCTGCCGGTCAACAACGGTGTCGTCGTGACCGATATCGAAGAAGGCAGTCTCGCCGAATCGTCCGGTTTGCAACCGGGCGACGTGATTCTGGAGCTGAATCGGCAGCCGATTCCGAATTTCTCGACATTCCAGCGCCTCGCAGACCCCATGAAACCCACCGATCTCGCGCTCCTGCTCGTCAATCGCCAAGGCACCGTGCTCTACGTGCCGGTCCGCGGCGAATAGACGAGCCGCCGTGTGCTCCCTGATTGAACGGCCTCTCGCCGGGATTCTCTCAATGAACGGTGCCGAAGGCGAAGCGGGTTGTCGCTAGCCGAGCATCTCGTTCTGTGGCGAAGAGATGACGAGCAGCAGGCAGCCGTCGTCCGATGAGGTGTCGTGATGCTCCGTGCCGGCTTCGGCGCGATGGTAGTCGCCCGCCGACAATTCTTGTCCACCGCAGAAGCATCCGCCTTCCAGCACGTACAGTTCTTCCGCCTCGGCATGCCGGTGCGGGGCGTAACTGGAGCCAGGGGCCATCCGGACCAGCGCCGTCGCGCGCCGTGACAGGGGGTCAAAGTACAAGACTTTGACCAGCACGCCGTCGGCCATCTGTTTCCACTGGCCCTCTCCTGATTTGACAAAAGTGAGCACGCGGTCGAGCGAGGGTTGGTCCCGCTGCCTGTCGAGGTTGTGCAGCAGTCGTTCTCGGACGGAATCCGAAGGCGTCATGGGTGTGGTCCCAAAGGCGAGCGAACCGGCCAGGGCGGCAAAGGATTTCGCCTCGCGGTCTGACTCCGTCGCCACATGCGTCAGGATCCGCTCTCGCAGCGACGGGCGAGGGGCGATCCGACGAACGGCGAGGGCCAATTGGTCGGCGGCCGCTTGAAACCGAGTGGTCTCCCTCCCGAGACGGGTGGGATCAATCGCCAGCCGCCGCACGAACAGCGAGCAGTCTTCAGGCGCCAGCGCACCGAGGACGTAGGCTGCGGCCTGGTCTTCCAATTCCTGGGGCAACTGCTGTTCGCTCACGATAGGAGACCTTCCCCGTGCGGTGACAAGAGATCTCGCAGCTTGATCATGCCCAACCGCATGCGCGTCTTCACCGTGCCGAGCGGTTGTCCGAGCTTCTCAGCGATCTCCGATTGACTCATGCCGTAGAAGTATCCGAGGGCGATGACCTCGCGTTGTTCGGCGGACAACGAGTTCAACGCCCGGCGGACCAACTGCTGTCGTTCCAACCCGGCCAGTTCCTCTTCAGGATCGGGCTCGTCGCTGGCGAAGAACGAAGCCGCATCCAGCGAGTCGAGTTTGCCCCGTTCGGCGGCACCGGCACGATATCGATCGATCGCTCTGGTTCGAGCGAGGGTCATCAGCCAAGCTCCCGGCGTGCCCCGTGTCTGGTCGAAGGTGGGGGCCTGTCGCCAGACCTGCGTATAGACGTCGAGCGTGACTTCTTCGGCTGCTTCGCGGTTTTCGAGAATTCGAAAGATGAGTCCGTAGACGTGGGGGCTGGTGCGATCGTAGAGCCTGGCAAGGGCTGCCTGATCCCCTTGCGCCGTTTGAGCGATCAGATCTGCCCACTCCAACTCTTGTGAACCGGAGGAACGTTCCATAGGCACAGTCGGCATAGGGCCCCCCTTTACTCGGCAGTACGAGAGGGGAGGGCGATACGGATTCATCCTCGGAACGAATTGTAGGCAGAACTGTAGCACTTAGGGGTTTCTGGGGGCAAGGCGCTTTTCGCGGATGAAAGGGGAGCGCGGTAAGTCGTTGAAAAACCGCTGAGCGCTGTCGAATCTGGCCACTATGGAGCAGCGAACAACGAGAAGTCCCATGCCCGTTCGACCAGCCACGCGAAGGCGAGGCACATGACGGCGACCGATCCGGCCTTCAAGATAAGCGGTTGATAGACAGGCGAATGGCGCAGGCCGTACGCGAGGGGGAGGAACAGCGCCACGACGGCCAACTGTCCGATCTCCACTCCCGCGTTGAACCCAATGAGACTGAACAACAACGATCCGGACCGCAGTCCCAGATCGGAAAGGACTGCGGCGAAACCGAACCCGTGAATTAGGCCGAACGAGAAGGCCATCAGCCAACGGTGCCGAGACCAGTCCGGATAAAAGTTCGCAAGGGCGGCCAACAGCACCGACGCGGCGATCGTCGACTCCACAAGACGGGACGGCAGGCGGACGACGCCGAAGGTCGCTAAACTCAAGGTGAGGGAATGGGCGAGCGTAAAGGCGGTCACGATGCCGATCACCTCGCGGAGCGCACAGGAGAAATGAGGGACCCCTGTCCACCGGTGCTCCTTTCGCATCAGCACCGAGGGGAGCAACAGGGTTAAGAGAAATAGCAGATGATCGAACCCCAGCCAGATGTGCCAGATCCCTTCCTGGGTATATTGCCGCAGTCCCGACCAGATGGAGTTCGTTCCCGTCGCGAAGGTACGGATCGGCGAGGATTGGCTGAAGATGGCCGTCGTCTCATGCATGGCATCGGTCAATCGGAGCAGGCCTTTGTGCTGCGCATCGAGGTCGAAAAGTAGTCTGTACTCAATGGTGAGTCCTTCGATCTGGGCCGGGCAGGCTGCCGTGAACCGCAGCACTTCGTAGGCGCCGTCGGTATGGTTGTCGATGAGGTGGTCCGTCGCAATCGCCGGGCAAACCGAGCCGGCGGTTTCCAGCTTCAGGTGGGCCAGCGCATAGGCGGCGATCTCCTCATGCCTGCTTCGGAGTTCACCCCAGGTGATGGCGGCGTCTCCGTCCCGATCCAACCCCACGGCATACTCCAGGTCACGGAGGGCGATGTCCCATTGACCGGCGACGTGGGAGCCCCGCAACTCGATCGAGAGATAGCTGTCGCTGGGCTTGTGCGCCCAAGCCGTCGAGTCGATCAACAACAAGGCAATCAAGAGCAGCCGTCGCATCGGGCTCCCCCCTATGACACCTCGGCGGCCAACCGTTGAAGCTGGGTGTCTGTGACGTGCTGGTCGCGCATCCATGCGAGCACGGATTGCACGGCCGTTCGATCGCCTACCGCGCTCGCGCTTTCGAGAACGATTCTGGCGTCGGCCGGTTCCCGCTGCACCGACCAGTTCGCCTGGGCCAGATCAAGCGCGCGGGCCGGCTGGTTCAAGCATGCGAGTGCAAAACGCGCTTCTTCCCGCCGATGGACGACGTCGCCACGCATCCGAGCCGCGTCGAATCGTGCCGCCAAGGCGGCGATGTGATCGGATGCTTGGGGCCGATGGAGTCGCCGTTCGGCCAAGGCGAGCCGCAGAAGCAACGCATCAGCCCGTTCTTTCCCGTTCAGGAGCGCGACGACGTCCTGCGGCCGCCCCTGGTCCAATAGAAAGTCCGCGTAACTCCCCAAGAGATAGCTGTCCCGCGGATCGAGCTGCAGCGCAGCCAGATAGTGTCGCTCGGCCAGCTTGGGTTTGCCGATGCGCGAAGCCATTTCCGCCAGCGCTGCCAAGGCCCACAGCCGCTCGGCAATCGGGGTCTGAGAGGAATGTTCCCAGGTCCGCTCCATGAGGGCATAGGCCTGTTCGCCCTGTCCGGTGAGGCTGCCGATTTCCGCCGCGCAGGTGACCGCGAGTAATTCGGACACAACCCGGAACAGTTGCAGGCAATCGCGTTTGGCCTCCGCAAAGCGGCCGAGCACCCGGTGGATCGTGGCCCTTGTGAGCCGCGCTTGAGCATGACGGGGATTCCCGGCGAGGACTGCGTCGAGATCGATGAGGGCCGACGGGAAGTCATGCTGGTTCTGTCGGATAGTCGCGCGAAGGATCCGAACCGGAACGGGTGCCTGAGCGTCAGCCCACCAAGGCGCCAACGCGGCTTGCGCATATCCTTGGTACCGAGGATCCGATTCCACCCGTCCCATCTGAAGGAAACGGGTCGCGACTTCCACCGCCACCGCGAGGTCGCCCGGATTCATTGTCAACTGTTGCATAAGGCGGCGGACCTCTCCTCCGGCGCCAGCGCCGCTCACGGCCGGCAAACGCTCCAAGACGGCGTGATCGTCGGTCGGTGTGAACGGAGTTGCGTCAGCGGGCCGACCCTGCGTGGCGATCATCAGAATCAAGTAGATCAGCGTGCGAAGAGTCGCCATGGTTACCGCTCCCGCTGATATACGATAGGGATCTTCATGGCGATCTGCGGTCTGTCGAGCTGCTGCTCGAGCGACATCGGGAAGGCTTCTCGCACCAAGGTCAACGCCGCTTCATCGAGCCTCGCTTCACCGGAGCCCTGTTCGACCGTTGCGTCTGCCAACAGGCCTTGATCGGTCACGACGGCCCGGACGAGAATTTTGACTTTTTTTTCCTGATGGAGGAGCGGGCGGTGCAGCCGCTTCAACTCTTCGAGCCGCTTGCTCAGACTGCGTTGCAGCCAACTGTAATCCGCCCGCGCCGCTCGGGCTTGCGGTATCGTTGCCGCAGCGGCAGGAAGCGGGGCTGGGGCGGTCATCTGAGCCGTTTCCGCCTGGAGAGAAGAACCGGCCTGGTCCGAGAATGAAGGGGCTGTCACCGGAGATGGAGCGATTGGTTCCTGCGAAGCACTGCGGATATCAGCAGTCGATTGCGCGGTGGCGCCGGGCCTCGGTTCGATCGGTGGGTACGGGAGTTCTCGTTCCTGCGTCTGCAAGGCAGCTTGAGGTGCCGGGGCAAGGTCCGCCGGCTGAGCGTTCGAGGTCTCCGCAGCAACGATTGTTTCTGGAACCCGCTGCTCCGATAACGGCTGGTCCTGCGGCATCGAATCTAGAGCCGGGCGACTGGATAGCGAGGAACCGGTGGGCTGCTCCGCTGGTGGTCGGCTCGTCGTCGGCTGCTCCGGCTTGATCGGTTGCTGAGTCGCCTCAGGCGCTTTGAGAAATCCCGGAACGATCGGTGGAGGAATCACTTCGGGTATCGACCCAGCCGGAGACGCAACCGTTTGCTCGGGTGCGGGGCTTGATGGGGTGAAGGGCGTGGCGTCGACGAGTGCGACCTCCCAACGGAATGGTTCCGGTGTGAGCGGCATCGTCGGCGAGAGCAGTTTTGTGAACGAGAAGAGAGCCACTACGCCGTGAAGGAGTAAAGAAGAACTCCAGGCTTGAAGCTCTCTATTGATGGCTGGCGCCGTGCTGGTCTGCATGGCTCGGTCCCTTGGGTCGTGATCCGGCCGGCTTGCCTTGCGGCATGCCGGCCGGATCGTTCAGATCGCCGCCGGTTCCGCGTTCTCAGGTTGTGTCGGCGCGTTGCTGGCCAGCCCATCGGAGGGCTCCTGATCTTCCGGCGCCGCCGCAGCCGCCTGGCTCACGAGAGACGTAAACGAGTCTTGTGCGCCTGCCGCTGGCTGAGTCGTGGCGGCAGGCGGTGAGCTGTCGTCGCTGCTGCATGCCGCCGTCAGCGACAAGAGCAACAGCGCCAGCAGGGTGTGTGACGTGCGTGTCATGGTGCGGTCCTTTCTCGGTTGCCTGCGCCTACTGCGGGGAACCGGCCAGTGGCGTTTTCAAATACGGAAACTGATTGTCGAACATGCCGGCGTTGACTGTCGCGCCATCCGTCAGGGGCAGTTGGCCGGCGGGCGCCACGGCGGGCGGTAACAGATAGCCCATCGCCACACGCAACTCGATGTCGACGATGTCGTCACCCGGCCGGCGGCCGTTCGGGAAGCCGGCCGGATCGCAGCCGGGATTGGTGAGCGTCAACAGGCCGTTGACGAAGCAGAGAGCCGCGCCGAGGTTGTTTTGCTGGGCCTGCGACGTGGCCGGGATCGCCGTATTCAGTCGCAGCATTTCTGACGGAGTGGGATTGGCGGTGATCTGATTCACGCCTTGGACCCCCGTCAAAAACGCGGCAACCAGATCGGCCCTGGGGAACTGGGTCGGCGCCGGCGCAACGGGAAACAGCGTCTGGATGATCGCCGGCAGTGTGGGGTTCGTCACGTAGTCGGCGAACTGTGCGTCGTTCTCCGGCTTGGACCCGTTGAACTTATCCTTGTCCTTGAGCCCGATCACCAACTCGTTCACCAGCGGCATGCCGAGACGGGACACCTGCGTCCAGGCACCGCCTTCGACCGCGGGATTTGAGAACGTAGGGGTCGGTCGAAGCACGCGAGCCTGCCGGAGACTTGCGGTCGTCCAAGCTCCGATGACCGGCTTATTGGCGCCGGCGGTCAAGCAGGCCGCGGGGACTTCCAGGATCAACGACGTGATGTTCGCGTCGTCGATGATGTTTTGCTTCGCGTTGGGCGGCCCGACCGGATTGAGATTGATCAGGTCGAAGATCTCGCCGAGATTGACGACGAACGGTTCTTTCCGCTGCCCGACAAACATCTTGCCCGGTCCCGCGCTGCAACCGGGAATGTTGATGTTATAGATGTGCGACGCCGCGTAGGCCGCATAGTCCGGAATCGACTTGCTGCCGATGTTGTCGGTCGGCTTCGTAAACGTCGTCGCGCCGCTGTCGGCATTGGTGATCGCTTGCCGCTGCGCAGAGCGCCGGTTGCCGCGTACCACATCGACGGTGTAGGTCTCCACGACGTTGAGCGCCGCATTGTTGCCCGCCGAGATGCTGTTGATATTGATCAACGGCACGGACACGCTCTTGCCGCCGACCGTCAACGGCAGATCTCTGAGAGTATTCTTGAACCGAAACTGAAAGGTCAGATCTTCCTTGGCATCGCCGGTGTTGTCGATGTGGATCTCGTACAGTGCGTCAGGGTCTAGCGTGAAATAATTGGGCCCGCCGTAGGGCGCCTGGAGCGGAAGATAGTTGGCGACGATGGTGACGAATCCAGTTCGGCTAGGCTCATAGCTGTTGAACATGTACAGGTCGGTGCCGTCGACTTTCGGCAGCTCGGTGATGAAGGGAGCTTCCCGATGGCTGGAGGCCAACGCGACAGACCACAGTCCGACGGTTAACGTGGCGCCAAGGGCCAGGCAAGCCGCCAAGGTAATGGCGTTTCGCCTGCAGCTGTTGATGGGTGGTTGCTGAGCGGTCGACATGGAATCCTCCTGGGTTGAACGGCGTCGATGAACGCCTAATCACGAGTGGTTCTTTCGCGCGCCGCCACCTGGCCAGTGTGAGGCTCGCATTCACCCTTACGGCGTGAGTCTGTAGGCGGATTCATGTCCTGTCGATGAATCCGGTCGCCCGTTGGGCCCGTAGAACCAGGCGAACCGAGCAGTGGACATTCTTCCGGAAGAAGTGCTATGAATTTTGAAAATGTGTTACTTGATAGAGGGTCATTGATGAACAAGCTGGTCCGATTCGGCGTCTCATTGGAGCGCGGTCTCTTGCAGAACTTCGATCGCCTGATCAAGCGCCGGCGCTATGCGACGCGTTCGGAGGCCTTGCGAGACATGATCCGAGAGACGCTCGTGGCGGAGCAATGGCAAGACGATCGAGAAACGGTCGGAACCATCACCTTCGTGTATGACCACCATGTTCGCGATCTGACCCGTAAGTTGACGGACATCCAGCATGACTGCCAGAGCCAGATCTTGTCTGGCATGCACGTCCATCTCGATCACGATCATTGTTTGGAGGTGCTCGTGGTGAAAGGGAAAGGGTCGGAGATCAAGCAAGTGGCCGATGCGCTGGTGAGCGTGAAGGGCGTGAAACACGGCAAGCTCACCATGACGACCACCGGCAAGGAACTCACGTAGGCCATGCGTGTCTGTGTCATCGATGGGCGCGGAGGTGGGCTGGGGCGTCGGTTGGTCGAGGGCTTGCGGGCCCAATTGAGCAAGCGGCACAGTTTGGTCGCGCTCGGAACCAACGAAGCGGCGGCCGAAGCGATGAAGCGGGCCGGCGCCTACTCGGTAGGGATCGGCTCGCACGCGATCGCGGAGACCGTGCCTACTGTGGACGTGATCGTCGCTTCACTGAATCTCGTGTTGCCGGGCGCGATGCTCGGGGAAGTCACGTCGGAGATCGCCGAGGCCATTCTCGATGCCAGGGCCACGAAGGTCCTGTTGCCGGTCAACCGGTCCCGTTTGGAGATCGTCGGGGCCGAAGATCAGACGCTCGATGCGTTGATCGCGCGGTCGCTCATGCGGGTCACGTCGCTGGTCGGCACCACGCGGCTCGCCTGATTCTGGTTTTCCCCTTCAACGATACTGCCGGACCACGAGGGTCTGCGCCGGCCGATGAGTCGGCTGTCGAACGATCGTCGTGGGCGTCTCATCCGTCCATGGCTCGATAAGGACGAGGTGCGGCGTGGTCAGTCGGTGTGCGCGGCTTGTGGCAGTTACGGCGATGATCGTCGGGGTGACTCCAGTGTGGGCCCACGATCCGGACGCGATCGAAATCGAAGTGCCCGAAGTGGCGGTGGTCGGGGAACGTCCCGTGGCCGCTTCCTCGCAGCAATTCATCCCTGACAAAGAGATTCTGCTGCAGCCTCAAGGGCGGCCTGCTCAAGTGCTGCGTCTCGTTCCCGGATTCATCGCGGTGGAGCATTCCGGCGGTGCCGGAAAAGCGGACCAGTATTTCCTGCGAGGCTTCGACGCCGACCACGGCACCGACGTCGCCTTCTTCGCCGACGGCATGCCGATCAACTTGCGTTCGCACGCCCACGGTCAGGGGTATACGGATCTGAACTTCATCATTCCAGAAACCATAGAAGGCCTCGACGTCCACAAGGGCGCCTATCTGCCGGAGTTCGGCGATTTCACGACGGCCGGCGCAGTCAACTTCAAGACCCGGCAGGTGGTCAACGAAGGCGTAGTCCAAGGAGCCGGAGGCCAGTTCGACACGCAACGCTACTTGCTGATGTTGTCCCCCACGAAGGACAAGGTCAGGACTCTGTTCGCCGCGGAAGGCTATTACACGAACGGGCCGTTTCAGAACGATAACCGGTACTTTCGCAGTAACGTGTTCGGCAAACTGACGACGAATCTCTCTGCTCGGGATGAGCTGAGCGTGACGGGCACGTTCCACAAGGCCCAATGGAACGCCTCCGGGGAAATTCCTCTGCGCGCGGTCACGGACGGGACGCTCGATCGATTCGGCGCCATCGATCCATCCGAAGGAGGCAAGACCACGCGAAGCACCGCGCGACTCAACTATCATTACGATACCCCGTCGGGCGGCCAGTTCTTCGCCAACGCCTACGGGCAATATTATCGGCTGGATCTCTTCACGAATTTCACCTTCTTTCTCAACGATCCGGTGAACGGCGACGGGTTCCAGCAATCGGACCGCCGCGTCATCTACGGCGGCGACCTCGGCTATAAACAGCGGACCGAATTGGCTGGTATGCCGGCCATCGGCACCATCGGCGTCCAGAGCCGCGTCGACGATATTCACGTCCGCCTGGGAAATCAGACGGCGCGCAACCCAACCGGCACGACCTCGGACAGCGACATCCTCGAGGCCTCTTATGCGCCGTTCGTCAAAGCCGAAGTGCAGCCGACGTCCTGGATGAGGCTGGCCGGAGGACTCCGAGCGGAAACGTTCACCTTCGATGTGCGCAACCGTTGCGCGGACTGCGCCGAACAACCGGCCGGCCGCAAGAACTCCACCATCGTGTTGCCCAAAATGAACCTGATTCTCGGTCCCTGGGCAGGCACCGAGTTCTTTGCCAACTACGGGGAGGGTTACCATAGCAACGATGCCCGATCGGCGATCGCGCCTGGCGCTTCGCCGTTGGCCCGTGCAAGGAGCTACGAAGTCGGCGTGCGGGCGAAGCCTTGGGGAGCCGACGGCGTCGAACTGATTGCGACGGCCTGGGCCTTGGACCTCAAGCAAGAACTGGTCTTCATCGGGGACGCTGGCACGACTGAGATTCGCGGCGCCAGTCGGCGACGCGGCGTCGAAGTGGCGGCGCGTGGACAGATTTGGGGGCCGTTCTACGTCAACGGCAGCGTCACTTACACCAAAGCGGAGTTCACCAACGGCGACGCCATTCCTTTGGCGCCGGAGGTCACGGCCTATGGCGCGGTGATTATGAAGTGGCCGGAAGGATTGACCTCACAGCTGCAGGCGACCTATTTGGGCGTGAGACCGTTGACGGAAGATCGCAGCGTCAAGGCGCCCTCCTGGCTCGATTTCGATTTGACCGAGCGCTATCAGGTTCCGATAAAACTGTCACATGGCCGCTTGGAGGCTTTCCTGTTCGTGCAAAACCTGTTCAACACGAAGTGGGAGCAGGCGACCTTCGCCTTCGAATCCCGTTTGAGGAACGAGG
>CAZPYP010000027.1:9029-22817 GCA_964590845.1 uncultured Nitrospira sp. | reverse complement strand
TGAGCAAGCTGGCGGCGGACCACCAGTGGATCATTCCCACGTTTACCGCGCTCACGGAAATCGGCCAGTGGTTGTTGAACGCTGTCGCGATTCTCCTGTTTCTCGCGCTCTCAGTCGGCTTGCTCAACCGGACGGCGAGCCGTGGGTTCACCGGTTTGAATCGGGTGACGGTGCCCTGCGTCTTGTTGCTGATGTTGCTGACCGTCGGATTCCTGCTCGTGCCGCCGTCGATGGTCGGGTCCACGGTCTATAATGCCGTCGCCCTGCTGACCATCTGGCTGCTGGGTGCGGAATACCTCTCCACGCATCAGGAACGATGGCAGCGCGTGATGGGCATCGCGTACCTGTTGGGGATATCCGGCTGGTTGTATTATCAGGTCGTGTCGACGTTCTACAGCTTTCTCGGCACGGTGGCCGCGCCTCCGTTCGTGTATGAATTTCACCGGGGCGGGGAAGCCCTGATGGTGTTGGCGAGCATTCTGGTCTACTGGGCCTACGGTCGAGGGCTTTCTTTCCGCTCCCGCAATCAGCGGCAACGCCGCCGGGCCATGTGGTTCTGGGGGTCGGCGGGCGTCATCTTCCTGGCCATGTTGTTCTTGGACTATCTCTTGAAACGGTTCGATCCGGTCATGGCTGAACATGTGAAGAAGGGGGCGGACGGCATCGGCTGGATCTTCATGTTCGGGATGGGCTATTCCTTCTACCTTCCATTCGCGCTCTACATGACCGGTCTCCTGTGCTGGTCCTACACGGTCATCAAGTTGCTGACGATGGGGCGGTTGGCCGGATATGGGATCGGCCTCATGTTCATCGCCGGGTACGCGCTGTTGTATTCGAATTTGACGTTGATGGTGGTCTTGGGGTTGATGCTCATGACCATCGATCGGTATCGACGGGAATCGGCGGAATCCGCCTCATCCGTCGACGCGCCGATGCTGGGCGGTTCGGAACGCCTCGCCGGCGACCATGTCTAAGTTTTACAGGAAACGGTAGGGGTTCAACTATGAGCGAACAAGCTGCGGGACAGGGACAAACGGTGGTGGATCCGGGCGATCAGCCGCTGAGTCCGGACGAAGAGATTGCGGAAATCGAGAAACTGCTGGCGGCGGAGCCGGACGATTTCCAGGCGCGCTGTCGTCTGGGCGAGCTCTACTTCAGCAAGGGGCGGTTGGACGATGCGCTGGTCGAGGTCAAGAAGTCGATCGAGATGGCGGAGGGATTGCGGGCGGAGATGAACCGGTCCCTCGCCATGTATTACTCCAACCTCGGCACCATCTACGCCACGAAGAACATGAGCGACGAGGCGGAGACGGAGTTCAAGCATGCGCTGGACGTATTTCAGTACGACGTGCTGGCGCTGTTCAATCTTGGCCGCGTGTACGCGGACAAGAAGAAGTTCATGGAAGCGAAGGGGTACTATGAACGGCTCGTCGAGATCACGCCGGACGATCCGATCGCCTGGTACAATCTGGCGGGCGTCTACGTTGAGCTGGACAACCCTCAGGTGTCCGACTACAACACGATCGACATGGCGATCCAGTGTTACCTCCGCACGCTGGAGCTGGACCCGAAACACCTGGAGGCGAGCTTTAAGCTGATGGAACTCGCGCTGAACCACAAGAAGACGGACCTCGCCGTGAAGGTCATGGAGGATGCCGTCGAGCAGAACCCCGACGAGCCGTTGGCCTACTACAACTTGATCAGCGTCTACGACAAGTGCAAGATGTTCGAGCAGGCGGAGCAGGCTCGGCAGCGCTTGAAAGAGCGGTTCGCCAAGCGGACAAAAGACAGCAGCGCATCCTGATTTACCCATACGGAGGAACACATCATGTTTGGGAGTCTTGGTTTTACAGAGCTGATTCTGATCCTCTTCATCGTGTTGATTATTTTCGGCGCCGGCAAGCTGCCGCAGTTGGGTGAAGGATTGGGCAAGGCGATCAAGGGCTTCAAGAAGTCCGTGCACGAGGCCGATGCCATCGAGGCCGAAGCGCAGGCGGCGCAGCAGCAGGCAGCGGCCCCTCAAGCGATCCAGGGCACGCCCAGTCAGGCGGCTCCGGTGGCCGAACAGCAGACGGCACAACCCGTTTCGCACGCATAAGCGAGACAGGCCGGCACGACATGGAAACCGACGTCCAGCTTGCGCTGGGATACATCGAAACGTTTGCCGGAAACGGCAAGGCCCGGAGCACGGGGGACGGCAAACGCGCCGTCAAGGCCGGCATTCCGCTGCCTCACCACGCCGCCGTCGACCGCGAGGAGCAGTGGCTTTACTTTGCTGAGTCCGGGTCCGACCGCGTCCGACGCGTCCATCTCCAGGAAGGGACGCTGCACAATTTTGCGGGCATCGGCGAAACCTGTTACAGCGGCGACGAAGGTCCTTGCGGGGAAGCCGGTCTCTATCTGCCGCTCGACGTGGCGTTCGATTCCCAGAACCACCTCTATATCTGCGATTCGGGCAGCAATCGCATCCGGAAGGTCGACCGCGACAGCGGCGTGATCACGACGGTGGTCGGCACCGGCCAGCACGGATACAACGGGGACGGTCCCGCGCTCGACGTGAATCTGACGTGGCCCGCCGCGATCGCCTTCGACAAAGACGATGTGATGTATATCGCGGATACGCAGGCCCACAAGATCCGCCGCTACGATCCCCGCACCGGCATGGTCACGACGGTTGCCGGAACTTGGACGAGCGAAGACGATGCCCGCGAGCAACCTCTCGTCGCCCGCAACCTCGTCGTCCTCTCGGGCGACGCCATCGGAATCGACTTCAGCGACGATCACGGGTGGTTGATGCCGGTCTGTTCCGACGGTTTGGACATGTCCATGTATCTCGACGACGGCAAGCCGGCGATGGAAGCCCGTTTGTACGACGTCGTCGGCATCGCCGTCGACCGCGCCGGCCACGTCGTGTTCGTCGACAAAGGCAGCAATCGTGTGCGAAAGATCGACGCCAACACCGGCATCATTTCGACGCTGGCCGGGGTCTGCCGCTACGGGTACGACGGCGACGACAAGCCGGCGGTCCGCGCGATGCTGCACGCGCCGGAAGCCGTGGTGCTGGACGAGCATGACAACCTGTACGTTTCCGACACGATGAATCACCGCGTGCGCCGGGTGGACGCGGTCACGGGCACGATCACCACCGTTGCGGGCAACGGCGATAGCGGGTACGAGGATAAGAACATGGGCGGATGCGGGGCCGCGCGATTCGTGGCCAAAGAGTCGGCTGGGACGCTGAAACACGGCGACGGGTTGCTGGGCGTCGAGGCGGTGGTGAATTCTCCGGTTGGGCTTGCGCTGGATTCGCACGGGCACCTCTACATCTGTGAGCGGGGGGAGAACAAGATTCGCCGCGTGCGGCTTTGGTAGAAACCCCTCGTTCTCGCGTTGGTGTCGCCTCCGTTTTGTGGTAAGGTGAATCGTCGCACAGGGTAGCGTCCGCCACTGGGGACCTCGCATGGCGCGCATGACGACGAAATCTCTTCCTCGCCCGTTGGGTCTTCTCTTTCTTTCCATTTTGGTCGTGGCCGGTGTGTTGGGGGGATTGGGCATTCCGCTCGTCAGCTCCGAGGGCCTCATTATCCGCGCGCATCTGGTCGGAGGAGATCTCCCAACGGCGCCGGAAGATGCCGCCTGGGCCAAGATTCCTCCGATGACTCTGCCGCTGAGCGGGCAGGTGATTACCAGGCCGGTTTGGCCCGAGCCCACCGCTCGCGCGCTGACGGTGCGGGCGCTGCACAACGGCACCGAGATCGCATTCCTTCTGGAGTGGCAAGACAACACCAAGAACGATCGACTCACGCCGGGAACGTTTCGGGACGGGGTGGCGATCGGGTTGCCGCTGGGCGATGCCCCGGCCTTCTTTTGCATGGGACAGCTCGACCATTACATCAACATTTGGCACTGGAAGGCCGACTGGCAGAGCGACATCGACCGCCGGGCGGCGCGGAGCACGGATAAGCAACGAGAGGGCGTGCGGACGTTCGAGGTGATTCCCCGGAGAATTTCCTCGGTCGAAGATTTGATCGGCGGCGGTTTCAGCACCTTGACGACGAAAGAGAAGCAGGGCCGCGTGCAGGGCAAGGCGATGTGGAAGGATGGCGTCTGGCACGTCGTCATGCGCCGTCCCTTGCTGAGTGAAGAGCAGGAGAACGAGGCCAAGCTGCTGCCCGGCCGTGTTCAGACCGTGTCGTTTGCCGTCTGGAACGGAGAGAACAAGGAACGAAACGGACAGAAAGCCGTCGCGCCCTGGTTTCAACTCGCGATCGATCCGGTGGTCAAGCTATGAGCCGGTCCTGGCAGCCGTAGGAACGTCGTCACTGTGGAGTACGCGCACAGCACTGTGAGGAACCTATCAACACAGGCCCTTCTTCATCGGAGGGCCTTTTTTCTGTGCCTGGCGGTCGGCTTCGCCCTGGCCCTGTCGGTGGAGGCAGCGGATCAGCCTGCCATGTCGGAGGATGAAGCGGCAAAACTCGGAGAAGAGTTCGGGGTGGTGGTCGGGGCGGTCGACGAAGAGATTCAAAAAGAGTTGAAGCTGCAGCGGCCTCAGGGCGTCGCAGTGTTCGAGGTGATCGGGAATTCGCGCGCAGACTACGCCGGCATCAAGGTCCGGTCGGTGATTAAGGAGATCGATAAACGCGAGATCCGGGACATGGCTGATTTCGGACGGGCGATCAAGAAGGCGATGAAGGAGTGTAATTTCACGGTGGGCACCTATGAGCCGGCAGACCCCGGTGATCCGGTCGGGTGGGGCGTGAATTTTCATTTCGTCGGCTGCAAGCGAGACTGATGGCTATGAAACCGCTTCATCGCTTCCTTATGGGTTTGCTGGTGCTGGCGACCCTCGGCGTCAACGCATTCTTCCATGACCGTGCGATCGCCCAGAAAGCCGATGGACAAGCACCTGCCGATTGGGTGGCCGAAATCGAGAACGTGTTCATTCGGTCCGAAGACTGCAAGCAGTGCCATGACCGCCACTACGAGGAGTGGAAGGGGGCGAGGGAACAGACGCCTGATCTGAAGACGTTCGGCCGTGTCGACGCAGCCCTCCTGCACGGGACATCGCTCGAATCTCCGGTTTTCCGCACCGTTCTGGGTGTGTGGATGCAGACCGACCCGAGCCCGGAGGAACGAAAGCGGTGCCTGTCTTGCCACGTGCCGTCCACCACGATCTTCCCGCAGCATGCGGAAAAGATCGTGTCGGGCGTCTTGGCTGGAAAACCACCGATCGAAGGAATAGGCTGTGCCTCCTGTCATCTCATCAAGGCCGTCGAAACGACCATGGCGCCTCCGCCGACGTTTAAGATCGAGCCGGGCAAGACGATGCACGGGCCCTACGCCGATCCCGAGGAGAACTTGGTCCATCCCGCAGTCAAGTCGGATCTCTTCCGAGGCGCGAATTACTGTGCATCCTGTCACTTCGACAAGGTCAAAGACGTCACGCAGAAAGACCTCCCGGGAGAAATTCTGCAGGGAACCATCTGCCAGGATTGCCATATGGAGCCCTCGACCGGCAGTTCGACCTCGAAGCGCGGCGCGATGACCCGATCGATCGGCCGCCACTGGTTCCGTGGGGTCGTGATTCCCGGCACGCTCCTGAAGAATCGGAATTTGCAGGCCGAATGGATGCCGAGAATCGATATCGACGCTGCGAAATCCGCCGCGGGGGTGGAAGGCACCGTGCTGGTGAAGGTCGGCAGTCTGCCTCACAGCTTCCCGGACGGCGATCCCGTGCTCAAGCAATTCTTCCTCACCATTACGGCGAAGGATGCGAGTGGCAAAACCCTCGCGCAGGAGACCAAACAGTTCGGCTTGCCCTACGACAAGATCCTCCGAGGCCCGATCCCGGACCCCTTTATCAAGGGTGGCAACACGAGAAAAGTCCCGTATGTTCTCCCGCTGCCGTCCGCGACGACTGCCGCGTCGATTGAAGTCGTGTTGAACTATTCGTTGGTCCCGACACCCGATCAAGCGCTGAAAGAAAAGTATTTGGCTACGCTGACCGACAACAAAGATCGCGAAGCCGCCAAGAAGATTCTCGACGAATACACGCAGCCCCGCATGCTGACCTACCGGGCGAAAACCTTGTAAGGGACGGATGGGACGAAGGATACGCGACATGTGGCGGCGCTCGACGGGTGTGAAAGTCGCAGCCGGGCTTCTGCTACTCACGGTGGCCGTCCTGTGGCCCGGCCTCCAACGCGAGGCCGCCATTTTCGCGCAGGATGCCAAATCTCCGATCACCATCGAAAAGGCCTTTCCCAATTCGAACAAGTGCAAACGCTGCCATGAGCGGGTCTTCGAAGAGTGGGAAACCTCTCCGCTCTCCAAATCGATTCACTCGCCCGCGTTCCGCGCCACGCTCGACGCGTTTTTGGCGTCGCCGGCCGGCAAAGACAAGGCGCTCTGTTTTCGTTGCCATGCCCCCCATGTGCGGGAGTTTCCCGATCAGGTCCAACTGTTCATCGACCAGGCGAAGTCCGGCGAGCCGCAGATCGACGGGGTCGCCTGCGCCCAGTGCCATTTGATCAAGCAGGTTGACCGGACCAAGCAACCGCCTGAGCCGAAGTACGAAGCGGCCACGGCCAAGGTGCTGCACGGCCCCTACAAGGACGCCGCGTCAAACTTGGCCCATCAGTCGCTGGAGTTGGGGCTGTTCAGAAAGTCCGATCTCTGTTTGAACTGCCATCAGTCGGTGCCGTCCGCCGGCAATCTGGGCAAGACCAACGATTTGTTGGGGAATTGGGACCAAAGCAAAGCCGTTAAATCCGGCAAGGAGTGCCAATCCTGCCACATGCCGGAGCAGACGGGCGAATCGGCGAACGGCGAGAAGAAACGGACGGTCGCGAACCACACGTTCCCCGGCCGGATCGGCAAGCTTCGGCAAGAAGCGGCAAAACTCGACGTCGAGACCAAAATCGAGGGAGACAAGACCACCGTGGTCGTGAAAGTGCAGAGCCTGGTCCCCCACAATTTACCCACGACCCATCCGGCCTGGGCAAGCGTCGTCCTCGACCTCGACATCAAAGGCAAGAATTTGAAAACGGTGTTTGGGGACAAACGCGTGTACGGCCGCGTCTACCAGGATGCCAAGGGACAGAAGACGCACCTGGATTTTGAAGCGGTGAAAGTGCTCGAAGACACGGTCCTCAAGCCGGAGGAACTGCGCATCGAAACCTTCACGTTCCCCACGCCGAAAGACACAAAAACCTTCGATGTCGAGGCCACGCTCAGTTACGCGCCCGTGAGCGGTCCCGCTCCCTTCCTGCAGCGGATCGAAGCCGAGTCTTCCAAAGGCTCGCAGGATCCCGTCTTCCAGCCGATCGAAATCGTCAGGCGGGCGGACAACATTCCCGTCAGCAAATAGGAAACCGTCGGGCACGAGGGCGTGGAGGGGACCTACTCGTACACGATCCGGGAGCCGGGCGACTTCATCTTGAAAATCTGCAGCGCGTTATAGATGCCCTTGGCCGGGTGATTGAGGATGAGCCGCGAGTTGGTGATGTGCGTATCCAGCAGTTCGTACTGCCCGCCGCTGAAGTAGAGGTCGCAATCGTCGATGTTGCAATTCTTATAGACGTGGTTGTCGAGCGCCAGCTTGGTTTTGCTGAACGTTTGACCGTCGACGACGATATAATTCGGTTCCAATCCCATCCTGCTGACCTGCGCGGACTATAACAAAGTCCCTGGATTCCAGCAATCGCAGATTCCGTCCTGGCGCCTTTTCTTTCACCCGCTGCTAGAGTATTCTCCCGAGCCATGGCCCCCTTATGGTTGTCACAGCGCCGGACTTGGCTGCAGGGTGCGAGCTTGCTCCTCCTCATGGCCGGCTGCGCGGAAGTGATGCCCAACGGATCGGAGCCCTACCCAGCAGCGCAGGCCTTGCTTGGAAAAACGAAGGAGGCTCTCCTATCCTGCGCCGGACCGCCGGTGAAGGAGCAGGGCCACAACGGCCAAGTCGTCTACATCTACTATCGGGAAGCGTCTCAGTTGGAGGAGTCCTTCGGGGGATCCAAAAGCAGCCTGGCGATGGTGCATCATGGCTGCCGCGCCAGCATCCTCCTCGAATCGGACCGAGTCACCGGCGTGCAGTACGACAGCGAGCCCAGTTCCTACCAGGACGATGAGCATTGCGACCAAATCTTCCAGCGTTGTCTCAGCCCATAGCCCGGCCGACGACGGCGTGTACGACACCCACGACCATCATGAAGCGATCTCCAGCGTCGACCCCGCTCGTTGTGACCGGCCTATCGGCCGCGTTTCTGTCGTTGGTCGGGCCCTGGGCCGTGGGAGACATCTATGCACTGGAGAAGTACGGACGGCCGCTTCCTGAAATGGAAAAATCGAAAGGGCCGGACGGGACCTCGACCGGCGAGCCGCAAGCCGATGAGTCGCTCATCGGCGGCTATCTGTTGACCGGCGCCTTCATTTCCAACCCCTCGTTCGCCGCCCGTCCCGACAACACCGGCCGTGTCGGACTCCGGCACATGCTGCACGCCGAAACCGACTTGTATAAAAAGTACCTGACCTTCTATACGGACCAGAATTTCTTCTCCGACCGGGACAAGGGCTGGATCATCCTCACCGAATGGGACCAGACGTACGGCATCACCGGGACGGTGGAGCATTGGAGCTGGCGTGTGCAGTATGAGCGGGATGCGCCCCTCGATAAAAGCGGACTCAAGCAGATCTATGCCGATGGACTGGTGAACTATCGCATTCGCAGCCAACAGGACTGGGCTTGGTATCACAAGCTGTTTCCCAATAACGGGCTTACCGCGTATGCCGGCGCCGGCTGGCTGTTCCACAACCAGCAATACTTTGCGCGGCCGGACAACACCGGGCGGGCGCTCTTCCGGTACGTGGGGCACTTCGACTTGGATCTCCACCGGCAACAGTTCGTCTTGTTCGGAGACTTCAACATGTTCACAGATCGGGAAGACTCGAACGTGGCCAAGCCGACGGAGTTGGACTGGATCATCGGCATCGCCATGCGTTGGCGTGACTTCGAACTCAGCTTCTATCGTGAACAAGACCGTCCGCTGGACCGCAACACGCTGATTCAAGAATATTGGGCTGTTCAGCTACGATTCGCATTTGACGTGCAGAAGAACGGGCATTGAACTCCGGTGCTGAACGGGAGGTAGGTATGACCATCGTCATTCTGATACTCGGTCTCTTGGCCATTCCCCTTGCGGCAGGCGCGCATGACGAGACGAAAGGCGAAAAGGCCACGTTGACCGTCACCGGAGCCGGGCATCTCGCTGTTGCGCCGGATACGGCGTTTGTCACGTTCGGGGTAGACACGGCCAACAAATCGCTGACTGACGCGCAGAAGTCCAATGTGGTCATCACGCGCAAAGTCGCGGAACGGCTTCGCGATTTGCAGATCGAACCGGAGCGGATCCAGACTTCGTCGTTGACCGTCTCGCCGCAATACAGACCGCCGCCGAAGCGCCAGTCTGATGCGCCGTCCGGTCCACCCGAGATCATCGGATATATGGTGAGTAACACGATGACCGTGGAGGTGCGCCAGATTGAGAAGATCGGCACGGTCATTGAGGAGTCGCTGGGGGCCGGGGCCAACCAGTTTCAAGGGCTGCATTGGGCGTTGCGCGACGAGCAGCAGGCAAAGTTGGCTGCCTTGAAACAGGCGGCTGTGAAGGCGAACGAAAAAGCGCTCACTCTGAGCCAGGCATTGAAAGTCAGGCTGGTCCGGCTCGTCAGCGCGCAGGAAGAAGGCCACGTGGTACATCCCGTGGCCCGTGCCTCGCGGGGAATGATGGCGATGGAGGCCGGAGGGGGCGAGCCGCCGATCTTCTCTGGGGAAATGAAAGTCGAGGCGACCGTGACGTTGGTCTATGACATCGCCTCCGAGTGAGCAGATCCAGCCGCGATGGCGATGACTGCCGGAAAGAGGCCACTATCGTCGACGAGCGCCGCCGGTCCAGAACGCGTTTTTTCCGCTTGATCCTTCCCCGTCGTCTCTATAAAATGACGCGACTTTTCAGGCAGTTAGCTTCACGATTGCCCTGCACCACCTCGCGGTTTCCCCCTCAGTCTCACGTACTTTTGATGGGTTGAAGCTTCGGGGAACCGTGTGACATAAGAACTCCGCTTAACCTTTGAGGAGGATATCCCGTGAGCGACTCAGCGATCATTACGTTTGCTCTGATTGCGGCGGTGGCCGGCATCGCCTACGGCCTGTACCTGGCGATGTGGGTGTTCAAGTTGAACGCCGGCAACGCCAAGATGCAGGAGATTGCGAAAGCTATTCAAGAAGGCGCCGGCGCCTACATGAACCGGCAGTACAAGACGGTCGGCATCGTCGCGGCGGTGTTGTTCGTGGTGCTCGCGGGAGCCGGGGCGGTGTCCGACAAGTTCGGGATTCTGACCGCAGTGGGATTCCTGGTCGGTGCCGGGGCTTCGGCCATCGCGGGCTACGTCGGGATGATTATCGCGGTGCGGGCCAACGTGCGGACCGCGCAGGCGGCGCACAACGGCATGAATGCCGCCTTGACGGTGGCCTTTCGAGGCGGAGCCGTGACAGGTCTGTTGCTCATCGGGCTTGGACTTCTCGCCATCACCGGCTTTTATACCATCGCGCAATCCATCGCAGGCCAGGAGAAGGCGATCCATGCGCTGCTCAGCCTGGGATTCGGCGGCAGTTTGATCTCCGTCTTCGCCCGGGTCGGCGGCGGCATCTATACCAAAGCAGCGGACGTCGGCGCGGATTTGGTCGGAAAAGTGGAAGCGGGCATTCCGGAAGACGACCCACGCAATCCGGCGGTGATTGCCGACAACGTGGGAGACAACGTCGGCGATTGCGCCGGAATGGCGGCCGACCTCTTCGAAACCTACGCGGTCACCACGGTGGCGGCGATGGTGCTGGCCTTCACGATGTTCAAAGGGGCCAGCGCGCCGATCCTCTATCCGCTAGCGTTGGGCGGCGTCACGATTTTTGCGACGATCGTTGGCATTCTGTTCGTGAAAGTGAGCCCGGGTGGGGACATCATGCCGGCGCTGTACAAGGGGCTGTTCGTGGCGGGCGGCATCGCGGCGATGGCCTTCTTTCCCATCACCAGTATGATCATGGAAGGGGTCGGCGGGGTGAGCGGCATGAGCTACTATATTGCGGCGCTTATCGGTCTCGTTGTGACGCTGGCGCTCGTCTTCATCACCGACTACTATACGTCGAAGAGTTATGCTCCGGTGAAGTACATCGCAAAAGCCAGCGAAACCGGCCATGCGACGAACATCATCGCCGGCTTGGCGGTCGGCATGCAGTCGACGGCGGCACCGGTGGTGGTGATCGCCGCGGCGATCTTGGGCAGCTTCTGGATTTGCGGAGGCGCCGAGTCGGGCGGGTTGTACGGAGTGGCCGTGGCGGCGGTGTCGATGCTCTCGATGGCCGGGATCGTGGTCGCCATCGATGCGTTCGGACCGATCACGGATAATGCGGGCGGCATCGCGGAGATGTCGCATCTGGGCAAGGAAGTGCGCGACATCACCGATCCGTTGGATGCGGTGGGCAATACGACCAAGGCGGTGACGAAGGGGTATGCGATCGGGTCGGCCGGCCTGGCGGCAGTCGTTCTGTTCGCCGAATATTCCCGCGAAGTGGCGGCACACAATCCGGCGCTGGCGGCGTTCGATCTGTCGAATCCGAAAGTCCTCGTGGGCCTGTTCCTGGGAGGCATGTTGCCGTTTATCTTCGGCGCGATGTGCATGAAAGCCGTCGGTGAAGCCGGCGGGTTGATCGTGGAGGAGGTGCGCCGGCAGTTTAGGACGATCAAGGGCATCATGGAAGGGACGGGCAAGCCGGAATATGGCACCTGCGTCGACATCGTGACCCAAGCCGCCATTCAGAAGATGATGGTGCCGGGACTGATTCCGGTGGTCTCGCCGGTGGTCGTCGGTGTCGTGCTGGGCCCGCAAGCGCTGGGCGGTGTGCTCGTCGGCAGCATCGTGACCGGCCTGTTCGTGGCGATTTCAATGACGAGCGGCGGCGGAGCCTGGGACAACGCGAAGAAGTTCATCGAAGAGCAGGGGAAGAAAGGCACGGAAACCCACAAGGCGGCGGTGACTGGCGACACGGTCGGCGATCCGTACAAGGATACGGCTGGTCCAGCGGTCAATCCGATGATCAAGGTCATCAATATCGTGGCGCTCTTGATCGTCTCCCTGATCGTCCGCTAGCGGTTTCTTTTCTCGTTCGTGGCGCGCCGTTCCCGGATCCGGGAACGGCGCTTTCCGTTTTCGGCCTTGGCTTGACGGGTTTCAGTACCCTGGAGTAAGGTGAACATAAGGACCGCGCCGGCAGCCGAGAGAGAGTTTCCCAGAATCAGGGGAGGTGCTCGGATGGAAAAGCAGGAGCGCAAGCAGGAACCCAGGCGGGAACCGCAGGCAAAAGACGAAGTCAAGGCCAACCCAAAGGTCGTCGAAACCGGAAAGAAACTCAAGGAAGACATCGATAAGTTGGTCGACGAAATCGACGATGTGTTGGAAAAGAATGCGGAAGAATTCGTGAAGAACTACGTTCAGAAAGGAGGGGAGTAACGCTCTCCTCCCGTGTTCTTCGCCCAGCAGTTGCTTCCGCTAAATCCCCTCCCCTTCACGGAATCCTTCAATTGCTCACCCGCCATGGCGCCTCGCCCTCCGCGGTTTGACAAGGCGGGGATGAGCGGCTAGTATCCCCTTTATTCTCCTCTAGTTAGCTTTCTTCGAGGCTCAGACTCCTTCCGGAGGCGTCATGAAGTCCAAGCTCTGGGTCTTTCGCGAGATTGATCCCTCTCATCGCGCCTACCTGGCGGACGCCCTCTCGATTTCATCCGCCACCGCCTCGCTGCTCGTCGCCCGTGGCGTCACCACGCCGGACCAAGCCGCCTCCTGGATGACGCATCAGCTTCCCCATGATCCCTTCTTGATCCCCGACATGGAGGTTGCGGTCGAGCGATTGCACCGGGCGGTCCAGGCCAGGGAGCCGATCTGTTTCTACGGCGACTACGACGTAGACGGGATGACTGCGACGAGCCTGTACCTGTCTTTCTTCGGTTCGATCGGCGCCAATGTCAGGGCCTATGTGCCGCACCGCCAGCGGGAAGGATACGGACTCAACCTGGGGGCCGTGCAGAGACTTCACGACGAAGGAGTGTCGCTGCTCGTGACGTCGGACTGCGGAACGACCTCGCACAAGGAAGTTGCGCTGGCGAAACAACTGGGCATGGATGTGATCGTCACGGACCATCACCAGACGGACGAGGCCATGCCTCCGGCTGTGGCCGTGATGAATCCGCATCGCGCCGGCGCCCGGTATCCATTTACCGGGCTGTGCTCGGCGGCGCTGGCCTTCAAAGTGGTTCAGGCCTACCAAGTCCGGTATGGAGAAGGCGGACTGCCGTTGGATTCGCTTCTGGATCTTGTGGCGCTGGCTACAATCGCCGATGTCGTGCCTCTGCGTGACGAGAACAAAGGGTTCGTTCTGGAAGGATTGGCGCAGCTCTCGCGTGGCGCGCGCTGCGGTATTCGGGCGCTGAAGCAGGTGGCGGGAGTCACCAGAGATTGCACGGCGGAGACGATCGCGTTCAAGCTGGCGCCTCGGCTCAATGCGGCTGGGCGTCTGGACCATGCCATGCTCGGCGTGCAGCTCTTGACGACGGAGTCGCCGGCTGAAGCGCAACGTCTAGCCGACCGGCTCGAACAATTGAATCGCGAACGGCAGAAAATCGAAGCGGACCTCATGTCCGAGGCCACCGCCCAGGTGAAAGAACAGGATCTTCCCGC
>CAZPYP010000027.1:0-8929 GCA_964590845.1 uncultured Nitrospira sp. | reverse complement strand
GTTGATCCAGGAGATCGGCACTCTGCACCCCTTCGGCGCCGGCAATCCCGAACCGACGTTCGCCGTGAAGGGACTGCAGGTGATGCAGTCACGGACCGTGGGGGAGAAGCATCTGAAGATGATGGTTCGACAGGGGCAGTCGCTGCCGTTCGACAGTATCGGTTTCGGTATGAAATCGCTCGTCGAACGGGGAATACCTGAACGATCGCCCGTAGACTTGGCGTTCATTCCCGAGATCAACCATTGGAACGGGTACGATCGGATTCAACTGCGCATCCGGGACCTGCGTCCGAGTGCCAACGAATAAGTCATGGTGTACGAAACGGTGACAGATCTCGAGCAGCTCTTGGATCGAGTCAAGAGCTACCAGGCCGATGCCGATCTCGGCGTCGTCCGCAAGGCCTACGAGTTTTCCGCCAAGGCCCATGAAGGCCAGCTGCGGCGTTCCGGGGAACCCTATCTCCAACATCCCATCGCCGTGGCCGGCGTGCTCACTTCGCTCAAGACCGATGTCACGGCAATCGTCGCCGGCCTGCTGCACGATACGCTCGAAGACACGGTGGCGACTCCGGAGCAGTTGGAGCGCGAGTTCGGGAAGGATGTGGTGCATCTGGTCGACGGCGTCACGAAGATCGGCAAAATCACCTTCAAGAGTTACGAGGAAAAGCAGGCCGAGAACTTCCGCAAGATGGTGCTGTCGATGGCGGACGACATCCGCGTCGTCCTCATCAAACTGGCTGACCGTCTGCACAACATGCGGACGTTGGAACACCTCAGCCCGTCCAAGCGTCAGGCGATCGCCCAGGAGACGGTGGAAATTTATGCGCCGCTGGCCAATCGCCTGGGAATCGGATGGATCAAGAACGAGTTGGAAGATCTCTGTTTGAAGCATCTGAAGCCCGATGTGTATGAGATGTTGCGGGTTCGCGTCGCGAAGCGAGACGAGGATCGCCAGCAGTACATTCAGGAAGTCATCCAACTGGTCAATCAGGCGTTGAAGGACAACGGGCTGTCGGGGCAGGTCTACGGGCGGCCGAAACATTTGTACGGCATCTATCAGAAGATGAACAAGCAGTCGATCAGCTTCGAGGAGGTCTACGACCTGACGGCGCTGCGGATCGTCACCGACACGAAGATGAACTGCTACGCGATGGTCGGCGTCATTCACTCGCTCTGGCGCCCGGTTCCGGGCCGGTTCAAAGACTACATCGCGATTCCCAAGTCCAATCTCTACCAGTCGCTTCATACTACCGTCGTCGGGCCCAAGGGCGAGCATGTCGAGTTCCAGATTCGGACGGAGGACATGCACCGGGTCGCGGAATACGGCATTGCGGCGCATTGGAAGTACAAGGAGCAGGGACGGGTCGCCGAGCGGGACAGCAAAGCGTTCGGCTGGCTGCACCAGTTCGTGGAATGGCAGCAGGATCTCACCGACAACCGGCAGTTCATGGATTCCGTCAAGCTCGATCTCTTTCACGACGTCGTCTACGTGTTCACGCCCAAAGGCATCGTGAAAGAACTGCCGAAGGGGTCGACGCCGGTGGACTTTGCCTTTGCCATCCACACGGAGGTGGGCGACCACTGTGTGGGGGCGAAGGTCAACGGCAAGATCGTCCCCTTGAAACACCAACTGACGAGCGGAGATACGGTCGAGATTCTGACGTCTCCGACACAGACTCCGCACAAAGACTGGCTGAAGTTCGTCCGGACCTCGCGGGCCAAAACCAAGATTAAACACTGGATCAAGGTCGAGGAACAGAAGCGGAGCATCGAAATCGGCCGCCGGCTGTTGGAATCGGAATTCCGCCGCCATGGTATGGCGCCGGCGCAGATGCTCAAATCTCAAGAACTGTTCCATGCCGCCCAGCAATGCGGATTCGACACGACCGATGAACTGGCCGCAGCAGTGGGATTCGGCAATCTCTCCTCGGCGGAAGTGCTCTTGAAGCTGACGGCGCCGTCCCAAGGCGCCGCGGGGGCCGTGCACGAAAAGGCGGTGCCACAGAAGGCGGCTGTTGGGAAATCCGATGACAAAGGCGTGAAGGTGAAGGGGGCGCGCGACCTGTTGATGCAGTTGTCGAGGTGTTGTAACCCAGTCCCTGGAGACCGGATTCTTGGGTACATCACACGCGGGCGCGGGTTAACGATCCATGCGATCGACTGTCCCAATCTCGAGGCGCTCGACTACGATCGTGAGCGTCTCGTGGAGGTGGAATGGGATACGTCGACTCCCGGCACCCATGCGGTCAAAGTGTCCGTGATGACCGAGGACAAGACCGGCGTGCTGGCCAACGTGTCGTCGGCGATCGCCGAATGCCATGCCAATATCAGCCGGGCGGAAATCGCGACCAGAGAGGACCGCAAAGCGGTCCTCGACTTCATCGTAGAGGTGTCGGGGACGCAACATCTGGATCAGGTTCTGAAGTCGATCGAACGGGTTGACGGCGTCATCACGGCCCGCCGCGTCAGAGCCTGGCAGGAACGGTCCTAGACACCTTCCGTTCACGTTCGGAGCAGTTCGTGTTCGCTCCATCCGCAGATTGCCTGTTTCGACGTCGAGAGGCCGCTCACCCTGTTACAGCAGGCCGCCGGACGACTTGCTGAATCGATCGGCGAGGAGGGCGCCGCTGGCTTTGAGCTTGTGCTCGCCGATGGTGGATTGGACGGCGGAAACCCGAGTGGAGAAATCCGGGTGGGTCTTGAAAAAGGCGTGGTCGTCGCCCTTGATGCTCCGAAGGCGCTCGAGAAACGTGACATAGGCAGTGGGGTCGTAGCCCACGCGTGACGCGAAGACGACGCCCAGGCGGTCGGACTCTAGTTCCTTGTCCTGATCCAGTCCCTCGTCCAACAATTTCTTCACGGCTCCGTCGATCACGTGCTTGAACGCCTCGGGATGCTTGTTCGCGTAGGCGAGCCCCGCTTCCGTCACGCCGGCAAGCTGTTTGGACCGCTGAATGACTTCGAGGATGTGCTTGCGACTCACGTGACCGATTTCGTGCCCGAGCACGCTCGCGAGTTCCGCTTCATTCTTGACCGTTTTCAACAACCCGCGCGTGACGAAGATGTAGCCGGCGGGAGCGGCGAAGGCGTTGATCGAGTCGTGGTTGAGGACGGCAAAGCGATATTCGATGTCGGCGCGGTCGCATGTGAGCGCGACGCCGCGGCCGACCAAATTCACGTAGCGCGTCAGCTCCCCCTTGTCGTAGAGGCCCCCGTACCGGGCCACAACCTGCAACGCGATCGCCTGTCCGATACTTTGTTCTTCTTCATAGCCGATGGGCAACATGCCGGCAACGATGTTGCTTCCGCCCCGGACGGCTTTGGCCCACTTTTCTCCGCCGGTGGCCCGCGCGGTTTCTTCGGCGACCTGCTGGATGTCCTGGCATCCTGACAGGATGCTGAGGGAGAGCAGCGCCAGGCCAGCCACGATCAGTGTGGGGGAGGTGTTATTCCGCATATTCACCGAGCTTGCCGGCCTTGAGAAACTCCTGAACCTCTTCATCGGATATCTTGTAGGCGGTCATGCGATCCACGGCGGCCCGCTGCTGTGGTGTGATTCCGGAGCGGTTGGCATAGACGCCCGGGGCCTGGTCGAGTCCTCGGGCGCCTGCCGAGGCCGTGACGGCGGAGGCATCGGCCCCACGCATGTTTCGGCCCAACGCTGCCAGCGCGCTCTCGCCCGATGCGGGTTTCGATGCCGAGACCTTGTTGTCGAAGAGCCACCCCGTGACGCCGTTGGCTGTCTTGACCTGCAGCCAGCGATCCTCCCGTTTCAGCACCTCCACCGTTTCTCCGAGTGCGAGAGTGGTGACAACCGGGTCCAGCGAGGTCTTCCCTGCTCTCAGCGGAGCGTTCTTGGCCGCGACGTACAAGGTCTCGCAGACACCCGTGCCGGTCAGGAGAACGGCGGTCACGAAGCAGATCAGCGGCGAGAAGAAGGCATATCGGCGGTTCACGCGATCCTCGTTTACTTCGACGTGAGTTCGTAGACCCCGTCCCAGTCTGCGGGAGGGGGCGCTACAAGGTACTCTTTGGCGCGTGCCAAGTAAACCCGTGACGGTCCATCTGTCGGATCGGTCGCCAGGGCTTCCCCGAACTGAACGGAGGCCGCCTTAAAATCCCGGCGTTTGTACGCTGCGAGCCCTTCCCCGTAGATCTTCATGACGCGCTCCTGGTCGGCTGACAAGCCACCCTTTCGCGCCAGCAACTGATAGACCGCCACCGGTTCCTTCTTTCCTTTGACGCGGAGGAAATCGACTTCACGCGCCTCGATGTCCGGCGCCGCGAGTTCGTAGGTTCGGGGACCCAACAAGATCTGCGTCTCGTAATATTTGTTCGCACCTTCCAGGCGCGAGGCCAAATTCACGGCGTCTCCCATTGCCGTGTACTCCATGCGGGCCGGCGATCCCATGTTGCCTACCACCAGCCATCCAGAATTGATTCCGATACGTGCCTGGATGTCCGGCCAACCCTGGGCCTTCCATTGTTCCCGCCGCCTGACCAACTCAGCCTGAGACTCCAGCGCGGCGAAGCAGGCGAGGCTTGCGTGATTGGGTTCGCCGCGCGGCGCTCCGAAGAGCGCCATGATGCCGTCGCCCAGATACTTGTTCACGTTGCCCCGATGGCGGAGGACGATGTCGGTCATCGCGGTGAGGTATTGATTGAGCAATTCGACGAGCGCCTCCGGGCTCAGTTGTTCCGAGAGAGACGTAAACCCGGCCACGTCAGAAAAGAGCACCGAGAGTTCTCTTTTCTCGCCCCCGAGCCGGATGGCTTCAGGATTCCGCATGATTTCATCGACGACCTCAGCGGCCATGTACTTGTCGAAGACGGAACGCAGTTGCCGGCGTTGTTTCCCCTCGGTGAGGTACTCGACGGTCGCCGCGGCGGCGAACGAGACCCCCAGCGCCCCTTCCGGGATGGCCAAGTCGAGCCACAAGCCGTGCGACGAGAAGGCATGGACGGCCAGCCCGTAGTAGGCGACCGCCAACCCTCCGATGAACGCCGCCTTGACCCACTGGGATTGGATCACCATGAACGCCCAGGCGGTTGCCAGAGAGAGAACGAGCGAGGCCGCGGCGAACATCCAATTGGAGACCGGCTGGAGGTGGCGGTGGCGGAGAATATTGTCGAGCGCCGACATGTGAATGAGGACTCCGGGTGCGACCGGGGAAAGCGGCGTAACCCGAAGATCGTAGGTGCCGGCAGCGGTTGTGGCGACGAAGACGATCTTGTCCTTGAATAGAGAAGGAGGTAACAGAGGCGGTTGGCCAGTCTGCATGTCGGTGTAAGAGCGGAGGACTGCTCCGATCGGATGAACTGGGTATACCTTCTGATCCAAAGTCCCATGCCAGTCGATGACCATTTCCCGAGCCGAGGTGAGGGGAATCGCCACCGATCCGAGTCGCAGCTCTCGCGGGTGCAGTGCGAATCGATCTGCCGCCAGGAGCTCGCGCGCCACGGCCGTCGTCAGGTGCTGAAATACGTGATCGCCGGCTCGGGCCAACAGCGGCAGGCGACGGGTGGTGCCATCGATGTCCGGGGTGAGATTGACAAAGCCAAGCCCGCGGGCGGTCTGTGTAAAGAGGGGAACCGGCCATTTCGCGTCGGCGTACCTGTTGAGAAGGGCGGTCTGATCCGCATCGTCGAGCGCGACCGTGGCTTTCTTCAGGAGATCCGGCAAGGGTTGTTGTCGGACGGCATCGTTCTGCAGGAGGAGTGGGAGGAATACGTTTCCCGCTTCCTGCATCTCCCGCGCGAACACCTCATCGAACTCTTCCGCTGCGCTGTCCGGTTCGGAAAACAGGATGTCGAACACGACGGCCCGAGCGCCCGCCTGTTTGAGGTAGTGGACGACATATCCATACCGGTCGCGGGACCAGGGCCAGCGTCCATAGGCTTCCAGACTCGCTTCATCCACGGCCACGAGCACGATGTCGTGGCCGGCTTCGGCGGGATTCGCAAACCGATGGAACCGGTGATCCAACGATTTCAGTTCCAGGACAGCGAGCCAGCCGGACCAGTGGATGCCCAGCGCGGCGAGAAACACGGCGACGCCCACCGTGGTTCCGGAGAGCCATTTGTTCCGTTGGGAGGCGATGGGCATCTCGCGCTCAGCCGCTTGTCACGAAAGCCGAATCCGAGTCAGGTTCGTGCGAGACTGAAAAATTTCAATATGCGCGCAGCCAGCGACCGGCCATCTCCCGCGGCGGCCTTCAAGCGTGCGGCCTGGTCGGACGATTCTCTTGTGGCGCTCAACTCTGATTGCCGCGCCGTGAGGATCTTACCGAACTGCTCCGCAAGCCCGGGGTTGTGAGAGAGGACCCGGCTCATGGCGTTTTTGCCGATCACTGCGACGGTGAGCTGGGACTTGGCGAGGACGGTGGCCG
This sequence comes from uncultured Nitrospira sp., assembly GCA_964590845.1. Lineage (GTDB taxonomy): Bacteria > Nitrospirota > Nitrospiria > Nitrospirales > Nitrospiraceae > Nitrospira_C. The sequence continues at coordinate 2,540 of CAZPYP010000027.1, read as the reverse complement.
AGCGGGGTGCTCCCGTCAACAAGGACATCTCTCCGAAGAATTGTGCTTTCTTGAGTGTCGCGACCGGGGTCGTCTGGTCTCCGGTCCGGATCACCACATCGGCCTCGCCTCCAAGAATGACGAAAAATTCTTCGCCCGGTTCGCCCTCCCGCACAACGATCTCACCAGGTAAGTAGACTTGGGTCTGGGCTTGTTCGGCCAACAGGTGCAACACCGGCGCGTCGAGCACGGCCAGGAAGTCGACGGCGTGAAGCTGCTGTTCGATATCGGCCAACTCGAGCGCGCGCAGCGCGGTGCGGTCGACCGGCTGAGCCGTATGCACGACGCGCTGAGGGAACGGAATTTCGATGCCATGCCGTTGAAAGGCATACCAGACATACGCCGCGACTTCTCCCGTAATCCGCTCACGGCCGGCATAATCCGTGAGATAGAACTTGAGCTTATAGGCGATGCCGGATTCTTTGAACTCCTCGACGAAGCTGATCGGGGATGGAAGCGTCACCACTCCCGGAACGGCCGCTGCGGACTGCGTTAGGATCTGCCGCACGCGCAGTGGCGGATGTGCATAGTTCGCTTCGACGACGATGCTTGAGGCATGCACTTTGTCCGGACGGCTGTGGTTGATGATTTTAGATTGAGCGATGACGTCGTTGGGGAGGCTGACCTCGTCGTGAGCGCGGGTTCTGATCGTGATGTAGTCGAAGGCGATGTCCGTTACGACCCCCTCCTGGTCCATTAAGGTGACCCAGTCACCGACGTGGATCATGCGGCCGAGTTGGATGCCCGAGGCGAGCCGCGCAATCACGTCCTTGAGCGCAAACCCTACCACGGCCGTTGCGACGGTCGGAAGCGCGATGAGGGTCAGCGGGTCCACCTCGAGCACCACCCGCAGCAGGACGAGGCCGGTGAGGGTGACGCCGATCAACAGGATGATGAGGCGAAGAAGCCGAGGGATGTAGGTTCCCCGCCTTTCGATAAGATAGTCCTCGATGAATAGCAGGTCGAGGGTCTTGAGAAGCACGAAGGACATGACGAGATACGCGGCGAAGGCGAGCGATTGCCTGGCCCAGGGAGGGACTTGGCCGATCACGCCCTGCGCGATGAGTTCGATCAGGAATGCGAGCACGACGGCGGAGAGAGAACCGGCGTAGAAATCGACGCCGGCCGGTTTCTTGCGGACGGCTCCGAGACACAAGAGGAGCCCGATCGTGATCAGGCCGAGAATCGAGGTCAAGATCATACGCATGGTCCCGGAACAAGGCAGCCTGAGTTCCCAGTTCACCTGGGCTCAGGACGGATCAGCGGCGTGAAGAAGATAGACCGGATACGCGCGGGAAGCAAGGTCTGAGAATTGTGGCGAGGTCGTGTGTCCCTGCGGCCTGGGGAAACCCCAGAGGTTCGAATCGCGAAGCGGTCAACGCTCTAGGGGACCTTGAACTGCAGCTTTGAACCCTTCTCGAGTTTAAGGCGATCGGCTTCGCCGCTTCCCAGCTCCAACACATACATGGCGGGATCGTTCGGCTGATACTGCGGGCAGCTGTCGTCCGTTCGCGTGCAGACCGGCACGCTGCGCGCGATGTGGATGATCTGCTTCTTGTCGTTCATCCAGATGATGTCGAGCGGAATCCTGGTGTTCTTCATCCAGAATGTCCAAGGCTGGGCTTGAGCGAAGGTGAAGAGCATCCCTCGGTCCTTGGCCAGATGCTCGCGGTACATCAGGCCCTCCGCACGCTTCCTGGGAGTGTCGGCGAGTTCTGCATGAATCACGATGCCGCTGGGGATCGTCACCGGGATGAGACCCTCCTCGGCACGCGCCGGAGCCGACACGAGCAGAAGTCCGATTACCAGGTTCAGTTTTGTGCCGGAGAGTTGCACGCGGGCATCCTATCGGCAGGCGATCGTTGAGTCAACCGGCGCTGGAGGCCGGGTTGCGCCTTGCAATCGCCGTCAAGGCTATGCGATCCTCGTACCGTACAGCTGGGAGGCTCCCATGAAGGAAGTTCGCAAAGTTCATTACGTCAAAGGGGTGTTCGTGTGCCCGAAATGTCGGCAATCCTACATCCAGGAAAAATGGATCGAGTCGTGGCGGGTGCGCTGCCATAAGTGCGACTATCGCGGTGCGCTCACCGACGTGTCGGTCGAAGAGCGGATGGAAGAAGAAACCTTCCGCCGTTAACCGAATCTCTCGCTCCAGCCAAACTGGCGGGTTTTGCATCCATGCCGGTCCTCTCTCCATTGTTCCGCTTGCATCCACAACGTTTGGCCTTCGCCGTCTGGATCACGCTGACGATGGTCGGCATGGGCTCCAGCCTCGCTCAAGAACCTCCATCACTGAAGATCCTGGTCGCATACCACTCACTCTCCGGAAATACCGAGCGGATGGCCGAAGCGGTCGCCGAAGGCGCCAGGAGCCTGGCGGGAACGACGGTCGTCATGAAACGGGTGGGGCAGGTGACGGCCGACGACTTGTTCACGTCGGACGGCCTGATCGTCGGCTCGCCGGTGTATTGGTCGAATATGTCCGGAGAGGTGAAGACGTT
>CAZPYP010000026.1:0-22842 GCA_964590845.1 uncultured Nitrospira sp. | reverse complement strand
TACTGAGGAGATCCCTGAGTTTGAGCGCGACCTTGAGCGTGATGTCCTTTTCCGCCGTGCCGCGCGCCCCGTGAGCCCCAGGATCTTTGCCGCCGTGGCCGGGATCGATCACGATGGTCTTGAACGTCTTGGCCCGCGGGGGCATCGGTTGCGGCGGCGGCTCGAACGGAGCAGGCGGTTCCGACATTTCTTGCAGTGGAGAGGGAGGAGGCTCCTGCTGGTTGGCCGTGACGATATCGACCACTAGTCGAGGTGGATTGGAGAGCGAGATCATTTTGTACGATTGAAACGTGCCTGAGGGGAGGGACACTGCGACGGAATGTTCCGACGCCTGCGTGATCACGAACGGCTTCGCCAAGTGGCCTCTGGCGAGTTTGGCTTGGGCCGACTTTCCCAGCATGCTGTTCGGGATCTCAATGACGATTCCGTCGGTCTGAAACGTGGGGATCTTGGGTACCTTTGTCCGCCGGTCAAGATCCAGGACCAATCTGGTTCCGCCGGCTGAGGTCGCGGTGCGGAGGTTTTGAATCGTCGTCAGGCCGAGCGTGGTCGGGGCCAGGCTGGCACGGGATCCCCGAGCGCGTTTGTGTTTTTTGGGCTGCTCCTGTGCCGAATCGACCGTGGCGGCCAGGGCGTTGTCCGTCGAGGCCGGTACGATGATGAAGAGGCCAGCCAGCCAGACCACGGCCAGGGTGGAGGCGAGAAGCCTAAACGCTGATGGCATGTGATCTATCTCTCAAATGTTCCGGGCCTTGTCAAGGGTACCGGGCAAATGTATCCGCGACTTAGCGAGATTGACAGGGTGCGGTCCAAGGCGTAGCGTCTGTGCATGCCGACCCACCTCATTATCGACGGCTACAACCTCCTCGCAGTTCAGTCTCCCGTTCGGTCTGAAATGGCCAGGGAGGCGCTGCTTCAAGACCTCGCGGCCTACCGTCATCGAAAGCGCCATGCCATCACGGTGGTCTTCGATGGGTGGCAGCAAGGACAGCCGCTCGAAGGGCGTGAGCATCGTTCTGGCGTGCAGGTGATCTACTCAAGAAAGGGCGAAAAGGCCGACCAGGTCATCCAACGGCTGGCGCGAGAGCATGGGGCCGATTGTGCAGTCGTCAGCTCGGACCATGAGATTATCGGTACGGCCAAAGCCCACGGCGCGTTCGTCATGGGAGCTCAGGAATTTGCCGGGCGCTTACGTGTCTCGGCGCCCTCGTCGAAGGTCCCGCACAAGGAGTTGGATATCGGAGACGAACTATCTTCACGGCGACCGGATAAGAAAGGCAATCCCCGAAAGTTACCGAAGGCGCTCAGGCAACGAGACCGGCGGCTCAAGCGATTCTGATAGACTGAAGTCAACTGCAATGAGTGTTTCGTTAAGCGAGGAAATGTGTGATTGCAAGACCTGACCCTGTCCATGAGACCCTGTCCATGCTAATGCGGCGTTCCCGGCACCATCTTGGAGCCTTCTGTCCGCTAACTCAAGTTTATTTGCAGGGAAACTTGTGGAATATGTTGGAAGCAATCTCGCTGCTGGCTCACTCATTAATGCTGCGAGTGGGGCAACGGTTGGATATTCTGGTGGCGCAGGGAATTTGAACACCATCCTCCAAGGAGGGCTGTCCGCAGCAAGAAATGGTTTGGGAGTCGAGGGTGCCCTAACGGCATTAGGGTTCGCATGGGCTCAGTCGACTGGCGGCCCTCTCTATGAGGCTATCCATACAGAAAGGACTGTGGTGATTGATGATCTTGGTCGGCAGCGAGATTGGGGCTTAACAGTTTCGTATTCGTTCTCGATTCCCAAGGAGCTAGTCGAAGCGGGCAAGTTCATTCAAACCTTCGCTGCGTCGACTGCGTCGCCGGAATACTTCGTGGACAAAAGCAAGATAAAAGAAGGGCTGCGAGGTGATTAGGCGCTATACTCTTATGTTCTTGTGTGCCTGGGGAGTGATGATAGGTTGCTCGAAGGCGACGGGACCATACTTCCAACCTATCGAAGCTGCTGGCGAGGGGCAGACGATCATTTATCTCTATCGTCCTCCCGGGCAAATAGGTCAAGGCTACTCATATCCTATGTTCGCAAACGGCCATTTCGTTACGAAGTTGGACGATGGCGGATATTTTCCCTTTGTGAAAGAGGAAGGGGGTCAGGTCTTGCAATCCGACAGTAACTCCGCTAGGCTCCCGCCTCATGGCTCGTCCGCTGCGTATCGAGTTTCCCGGTGCGGTTTATCACGTCACGAGTCGCGGCAACGCGCGGCAGGACATCGTCGCCGATGATCGGGATCGGACGCAGTTCCTGACCCTCTTGGCCCATGTCATTGATCGGTATGGGTGGGTCTGTCATGCGTACTGTCTGATGGACAACCACTATCATCTGCTGCTGGAAACGCCTCAGCCGAATCTCTCCCTCGGAATGCGCCAACTGAATGGTCGGTACACTCAGGCCTTCAATCGCCGACACCGGCGGGTCGGGCATCTCTTTCAGGGGCGGTTCACCGCGATTCTGGTGGAAAAAGAAGCCCATCTCCTGGAACTGTGCCGCTATGTCGTGCTGAACCCGGTCCGGGCCAAGCTGGTCACGCATCCGCGGCTCTGGGCGTGGAGTAGTTATCGCGGCATGGCGGGAGACCTGACCGGGCCGGTGTGGCTCTCGACTGAGTGGATTCTGGGGCAATTCGGCACGCGGCGGCGAGAGGCCCAACGCCGCTATCGGGAATTTGTGGCCGCGGGCCGCGGGGGACCGCGCCCCTGGGATCACTTGCAAGGACAGATCTATCTGGGGTCGGAGGAGTTCATCGCTCAGCATCAACCTGATCGCATGATCCGGGAGATTCCGCGCCGGCAGGCCCAGGCGAAACGGCCCTCGCTCCGGGAGGTGTTTCAACGACGGGGTGGGGAGGTTCGGCTGATCGCGGTGGCGTACCGGCAGTACGGCTATCGGCTGGCCGAGATCGCTGACCACTTGAAGGTACATTATGCGACGGTGAGCCGGCGCCTCAAGCAGGCCGAGGCGGCTCCTGTGTGATGGTACGATCGACTCCATCTTTACGTTGAGACTGCTGCATTTTGAACCGTGACGCGCAACGAGTCGAGGTTGCGCAACTCGTTCCTCCTTATGGACCGATCACGCCTGCTTGCTTGCCCCGAGCCGAGTCGTCAAGTACACTGTGTCTTGTTGTCCATCCCTATTGGAGCTACCGTGAGGCCACCGTTGGCTCGAGGACCCGACCGCGCCCGTATTGCCGAGAACTTGCGCCGCACCGTTGAACTGACGGAGTTGGGGCTGGCCTTGCGGCAGGCCGTTCTGTGGCAGCGCCATCCTCACGGCATGGGAATGGCGCAGGTGATGCACGAGATTCGGCTGGCTAAAGAGCAGGCATGGCGTCAGAGCCGATCTTAGTCCACGCGCTGTCCGACCTCATTCTCGAGTTTAACCGCCGTGGAGTGGCGTATGCGCTTGCCGGCGGGTGGGCTTACAGCGCCTTGGTAGAGCCTCGCGCCACGACGGACATCGATCTCCTCATTCTTCTTGAACAGCCCTCGCGCGAACAGGTCCATGGGCTTGTCTCCCCGCTGTTCGATTCCACGGTTGTTCATCCGGCACCAATGACCTTTCAGAGCATTTCGATTTGGCGCATTGTAGGAGTTCGCGCCGATCAAGAAGTCATTGTGGATCTCCTCTTGGCGGATTCGACCTACCTTCAGACGGCATTGAGCCGGAGAAACGTGGTTCCTTTCGGCTCGTTGCCGGTGCCGATTCTTACCCTGGAGGATCTAATTATTTTGAAGACGCTGGCAGGGCGCCTTCAAGATCGCGCCGATTTAGAGAAGATTCGGACTCGCCAGGCCGATCTGTCAGTTGACTGGGCCTATGTCGACCAGTGGAAAACAGCGCTCGGGCTGGCCGACCGGTAGGAAGCGGCGAGATCCATTGTGACTTTGCCTCTCGGAGTACACCCCATGACAGCACTGAACACACAACACGGAGCCATTTCAACGGCAACACACTCGCCGTCTCATGCGATCTTGAACAACCGCTTCGCGTTCTGCGTGGTCCGTTGTGCGATCTCTTCCAGCGTCGATTCCGGGTGGATTGCGGCGAGCTGTTTCGCAACCTGCGTCACATAGGCCGGTTCATTGCGTTTCCCTCGGTAGGGAGCCGGCGTGAGGTACGGGCAGTCGGTTTCGATGAGCACACGATCCAGCGGCGTGTTTTTCGCGATCTCGCGCAGCATCGTTGCATTCTGGAACGTCAGGATGCCGGAAAACGACAGGTAGAACCCCAAGTCCAGCGCATCCTTCGCCAGCCAGGCATCCCCGGAAAAGCAGTGAAACACCCCGCCGACGTCTGACGCCTTCTCCTCCTTCAAGATCATTATCGTGTCTTCCTGCGCTTCCCTCGTGTGGATGATCACGGGGAGCTTCAATTCGCGGGCGAGCTGGATCTGTTCACGAAACCGGTCCCGCTGATCCTTCGGCGAAGAGTGGTTGTAGTGGTAGTCCAGGCCGATCTCGCCATAGGCCACGACTTTCTTGTTTTGAGCTAGGCGCCGGAACTCGTCGTACCAGCCGTCGCCGATGTGTCTCACTTCATGCGGATGGACGCCGATGGAGGCATATACGAAGGCGTGTGTGTCGGCTAGGGTGACAGCGGCTTGGCTGGTCGAGAGGTCGCACCCGATCGTGACGAAGGCTTCCACGCCGGCCTCACGCGCTCGAGCGATCATGGCCTCCCGGTCGTCATTGTACTTCGCGTCGTCAAGGTGCGTGTGGGTGTCGATCAGCATGAAGGGTACCGAACTCAGCTGAAAGAGACGAGAGAGATGGTTATGCGGGTCGGGGTACGATGGATTCGGCCAGTTCGTTCAGCAGGGCTTCCGTTTCATCCCAGCCGAGGCAGGCATCGGTGATGGAGACACCGTGGGCCAGTGCGACTCCTTGTTTCCAGGTTTGCTTGCCCGGATGCAGATTGCTTTCGAGCATCAGGCCCATGATGGATTGGCGGCCCTCGCGGAATTGCCTCAGCACCTCGCGGGCGACGAGGCCCTGCCGCGTATGGTCTTTCTTGGAGTTGTCGTGGGAGCAGTCGATCATGATCGGGCGGGCGATGCCTTCGCTCGCGACGGCTGCTTCGGCCTTGGCGACGTGTTCTTCATCGTAGTTGGTCTTGCCGCCTCCGCCTCGGAGGACGATGTGGCGATCGGGATTGCCCATGGTCTTGATGATCGACGTCAGCCCGTCGGCGTTGATCCCGACGAAATGGTGCGGCGCGCGGGCCGAGGTCATGGCATTCACCGCGACGTGGAGACTGCCTTCGGTGCCGTTCTTGAACCCGACCGGCATCGAGACGCCGCTGGCCATCTCCCGGTGCGTCTGGCTCTCGGTCGTGCGGGCGCCGATCGCGGTCCAGCTGATGAGATCGGCGACGTACTGGGGACTGATCGGGTCGAGCAGTTCTGTCGCGCAGGGCATGCCCGATTGGTTGAGTTTCAGAAGAATCGTCCGGGCCAGTTCCATGCCGGTGGCGATATCGCAAGTGCCGTCCAAATGAGGATCGTTGATCAGTCCCTTCCACCCGACAGTGGTCCGGGGTTTCTCGAAGTAGGTGCGCATGATGATGAGGAAACGATCGCGCAGCGCTTCAGCGAGCGGCTTCAACTTGGCGGCGTATTCATAGGCCGCTTCGGGATCGTGGATCGAGCAGGGGCCGACGATGACCAGCAACCGGTCGCGGTCCTGCCCGTGGAGTATTTTTCTGATGGCATCGCGTGTTTCCACCACCAACGCTGCGGCCTGGTCGGTGATCGGCAGCTTGGTCTTGATCGCGCGCGGCGAAGGCAAGGCCTTGATTTCTATGACGTGTTGATTGTCGATCGGTCGATTCATGCAGGTAGCCAGAGAGTTATGGGTGGTGCAGCATAACGAAAGCGGGAAGAGATGTCTACAGGCTGCGACGTAAATACTTGAAGAATAAGCGCAAATGTCTATTCGTCGTATGGCTGCGTTTGACAGCCTTCTTTCTATTGTGGTACTCACAGCTCCCTCGATGAACCCCCGTGACTTCACATATCGGCTTCGGGCGAGCCTGTCGATGGCGCTCGTGCTGTTGCTGCTGGCGATCGCGCCGTTCGCCGTGGCGCAGGACGTCCACCATGAACTGGCGGCGGCCGACACCGATGGTCACGAACACTCGGACAACGACCTCTGTCAGTGGGTGCAGCACCACACCTCCGGCTCCATCGATATCGGCGGGCCGGTGTTCTCTGTTTGGGATCTTGTCAACCACTTCGATCATCCTCCACAGTCGGTTCTTCTCTCCGTTGAGTTTGTCTCCGTCGGTCCATCCCGCGCGCCTCCACTCAGCTAAGCGGACTCAGCATCTTGTTGTCTGCCGGTGAGCCGCAACAGGTCCACCGCGTTACTCTATTTGTTGTCATCCTAGCTGGTGGTATTGGAGGTCAGCATGCGACGTGCGGGTTCAGTCTTTCTATTCATAGTCCTGGGTATCTCCTGGTGGATCGGGGTGGGAATGCCGTTCGGGTATGCGGCGGAGGGAGAGCCGACCGGGGCTGTCAGCGGCATCGTTCAAAATCAGGACCTTCGCCGGGTCGACCAGGCAATCGTGCAGATCCGGGATCAAGAGGGCAACGTTGTGACTCAAGCCGTCACGAATCAGGCCGGCGAGTTTTCAGTGGCCGTGTCCAAGGAGGGAACGTATTCGGTAAGCGCGGTCCAGGACACCTACCGGAGCGAGTATGTCGTCGTACAGGTGGGGGCCGAGCCCGCCTCTCCTGTCTCGTTGACGCTCGCGGTCACTCAAGAAATTGCGCTCGAAATCGTGTCGCCGCTCGCTCCGATCCAGTACAAGGCCTCCAGCGAGACCTATCAATTGAGCCGCAAAGAAGTGGAAGCGTTGCCGAAGGGCAATAACAACGACGTCTACGAGGTGCTGCTGACCGTGCCGAGCGCGGCCTACGGCTCGCTGAAGCAGGTCCACATCCGTCAGGACCACGCCAATCAACAGTTCCGCATCGACGGCATTCCGATTCCCGACACGGTCAGCGGGGCCTTTGCCGACATCGTGCCGCCCAGGGCCTGGGAGCGGGTCGACATCCTTCTCGGCGGTATGGAGGCCCAGTACGGCAACAAGACGGCTCTCGTGATGGACATCACCAGCAAGAGCGGAACGAAGCCTGGCTTCGGTTCGGTTCAGATGTTCGGTGGATCGAACGAAACGGTCAATCCGTCGTTCGAATACGGCGGGACGATCGGTGAAAAGGTCCGGTTCTATGTGTTGAACAGTTATGTGACGACGAACCGGGGGATCGAGCCGCCGACGTTGGGCAAAGCGAACAACCATAACCAAAGCGAGAAAAACAACACCTATCTGCGTGGTGACTATCAGCACGACAACAAAAACAATTTCAGCTGGATCTTTCTCAACTCGGTCGCGAAATACCAGATCCCGACCATCCCAAACTTGGAAGCGAATGCGGACGTGCTGGCGTTGTTGCCTGGATTTACGCCGGTCAACTCGCAGTCGGTCAACCAGTTCCAGAAGGAGAACAACCAATACACGCAGCTGGTCTGGCGCCATGACGTCAACTCCAGCAACTTCCTGAGCCTCGGGCTGTACTTCCGCCGGGGCGTCGCCGACTTCAAGACGGACCCGCTCAATGCATTGGCCTACTCAGATGAAGTCGATGCCGCTCAATCAGCCAGCCAGCGGCGGATCGCCTATAGCGGAGGGTTCCGGTTGGACCATACGTGGGTGCCGGACAGCCATCATCTTGTCAAATCAGGGTTCCAGTTCGACTACACGAGAGCGAACAATCAGGCTGAGATTTTCGCGTTCGACACGAGCGGCGGAGCTCCGGCCGGCCTGGTGACGAGAAGCGCATCGAATCAGAACATCCAGACGAGACAGGAGTTTTGGCTGCAAGACCAATGGACGGTGAACGATCACTGGACGTTCAACGTCGGTGTCCGGGGCGATGCGATCCAAGGGTTCTACCATGAAGGGCAGGTCAGCCCTCGAGTCGGCGTGACGTACAAACAGAACAACGCAAACGTGTTTCATGCGTACTACGGGAGGCTCTTCACCCCGCCGAACGTGGAACAAGTGGCCTTCGCCAGACTGAATACGCAGGATACGACCGCGCAGCCGGAGAATCCGACCGGCTTTCGTCCGCGCGCGGAGCGGGCCCATTACTTCGAGATCGGCAGTTACCACGCGGTCAGCAAGTACGCGACGTTGGAGTTGGCCGGCTACTACAAACTCGCACATTATCTGTCAGATGCCGGACAGTTCGGCGCGACACCGTTGCTCAACTACTTTGCCTTTGAGCGGGGGTGGCAGCGAGGTATCGACGGAGCGCTGAAAGTCCAATTCACGGATGCGTTGACCGGCCGCGGCAACGTGGCCTGGGGACAATGTAAGGGGTATGGATTGCAGTCTGGACAGTACTTGTTGGAGCAGGCGGAGATCGACGATATCAATTCGAAAGGCGGCGTGTTCTGCGACCACTCGCAGTTCATGACCAGTTCGGCGATCTTGACGTATCGGTTCTTGGAGCGGACCACAGTCAGCGGGCAAATGTTGTACGGTTCCGGTCTCCGGACCGCCGAGGAAGGCGCGAAGACCAATTCGTCGCACGAGAACTCTTATACGGTGTACAACGCGTCGCTGACACACACGATCAACTTGCCTTGGCACAATCAGAAAATGTTGTTGGGGTTCGATATCCTGAACCTGCTCGATCAAAAATACTTCATCAACCGAGGCGAGGGGAGTATCGGGCTGGGTATTGCCCACGCCGGAATGCCCCGATCCTACTTCTTCCGTGCCCAATGGTTCTTCTAGGTCAGTTGCCGGACAAGGTCACCAGCGGCGTTCTCGGTCGCCTGAACCACTCGACGTACAACCCGGAGTACGCCTCGTGGTTACAGGCTTCCTGCGGCCTTGCTGGATGACCTTGTTGGGCAGCTGATGATGGTGTGGTATAAGAAGATCGATGATGAACCTTGTCACACAAAAATTTCTCTGCTTTGTCATGTTGTCCGTATGCGCGTTGCCGGTTGTTGCGCATGCGGTGGCGGGGGACGAGGCCACTCACGAGATGGATCATCAGGAAGACGTTCTTGAGCTTCCTGAAGTGCATGTGCATGGTGTGCCGCTCAACAAGGACCAGCAACTCGGGCCCGTTCCTAAGTCCACGCCCTGGCCCGGCATCCCGCCTGCCTTGGATGGGAAGGTGATCGACGATTGGATGAAGGCGCGGATGCTCGTCTCCAAAGATGCAAAGGTAACAGTCGTCGTGCTGGAGCCGGCGCAGCACCGAGAACTCACCGTGGCCGGAATGGCAGCGCTCAGCCGTTGGACCTTCGATCCCCAGATGAAGGGTGAGGATCCGGTGGACGGGGAACTCACGGTCCGCATCCACTTCCGGACGAAATAACTACCTCCTGCAAGCGCAACGTTCTCATCGCGGTTGACGAAACCGATACGACCCCGTATATCCGGTTTCATGGGATGGGACGAAACGCTCTTTCTCGCGATCAATGGGATGGCAGGCCGCTTTCCGCTGCTCGATTCCCTGTTTCTTGCTTTGAGCAGCCGGAGCACGTTGTACTTGCCGGCTGTGTTGGCCATCCTCTATTGGCTCTACGTCAACCGCTGGGAAGCGATGGTCGGGGGGGCCGCGCTTGGGGCCTCTATCGGCGTTGCAGACTTTCTCGGCGGCCAGTTGAAGTGGATCTTCGAGCGCGTCCGGCCTTGCCGAGCGTTGACTCAGGCCACGGCGGTAGAACCGGGCGGGTGCGGAGGCCTCTATAGTTTTCCCTCGAATCACGCGCTTAACACTGTTGCCGCTGCGGCGTTTCTGCAAGTGCTTTACCCGAAGTCCGGTTGGGTGAGCTGGCCGATCGTATTCCTGGTCGGGCTTTCGCGCGTCTACGTGGGGGCCCATTACGTGAGCGACGTGTTGGGTTCCTGGCTCATGGGCGGTCTGCTGGGAGGGGGCTGTGCCTGGCTGCTCTTGCAGTGGCCGAGGTTTCGTCAGCGGACGTTGCCGACGTCCTCCACACAAGCCAGCAATTCAGTTCGATAACGATCGACGTCATAGTCGCGGCCGATCAACACGATCGCCTGGTCCGGCTCATCCAGCAACATGACCGGGGTGATCGTGGCCTGTCCAGGCGGGGCATACTGTAGTTCTTGTAATTCCGGTTCCCGAGAAAATCTGAAGAATCCCTTCGCGCGCTCCAACTCCTTCGGCAGGGTTTTGAGCCATCGCAGCAGTCGCCGGCGATCGAGCGGCCCCGGTAGCCTGACGGTCGAAGCTATCGGATGATACGTCGCTCTCGTGGTTGAACGGGGGATGCCGAACGCCACGTTGGTCGGCGCGGTTGGCTGAGCATGGGCCGGTGCGTCGAGAAGCGCGTCCGGGTCGACGCGAGCCTGCGTCGTTTCCCACAAACGGGCATGGGCGTTCTGTTTGAGGATCGCCTCTTTGAACTGTTCCCAATGCCCCGGCACATAGAGGTCCCGCTTGTTCAGCACCAACTCGTCTGCGCAGCGGATCGCCTGCTGGGTGACATAGCGGCTTGAGTGGCTCTCGTCTTGCGAGATGGGATGGAGCAAGGCGATGATCCGTTCGAGCTTCGCCAATCTGGCTGTGTACAGATCCGTAACGGTATCCACGACTTCCGCCGGATCGGCGAGACCTGAACATTCCAACACGATCAGGTCCACCCCATAATCTCGGACCAGTTGGGCAATGCCCCAGGACAGATCTTCCTTGGTGTCGCAGCAGACACAGCCACCGGCGAGGTTCATGACCTGTTCGGCCAAGGTGCCGGCGCGGGGTCCGTCGATGCTGATCTCTCCCGCTTCATTCATCAATACGCCGGCCTGCTTGCCCCGCCGTTTCCAGTGCTCCAGCAGCCGCATCAGGAGGGTGGTCTTTCCCGCTCCCAGCGATCCACACAAGACATAAAAGGGGACAGGAGTCGGAGCCATCGCGCAAGGCCCTATCGGTGGGCGTGGTGCAATTCGACGTCGCTGTGCTGCGTCAGCTGATTCAAGTTGCAATGGACGGCATCCGGATGGCAGCAATTGGTTTCCATCTGGATGGTCATATGCTTGATGCCAAAGTCGCTGGCGATACGACTACGGATTGTGCGGAGCAGGCGGTCGGTCATTGCCTGGTCGTCGCCTTCCACCAACACGTGGCACGTCAGCATCACGAGCCTGGGCTCAATCGCCCAGATGTGCAGATCGTGGACGTTGGCCACACCGGGGACTGTTTCTATGGCAGCAGCCACGTGAGAGGCGCTGATGCCAGGCGGGGTCGAATCCATCAGGATGTCCAGTGATTCTTTGAAGATCGGCCAGGCGCCATGCAGGATCACACCCACGACGAGCAGGCTGATCAAGGGGTCCAGGATCGTCCAGCCGGTCACCAAGATGGCGCCACCGCTGATGACGACGCCGAGGGAGACCCAAGCGTCGCCCAACATGTGCCAAAACGCGCTGCGAATGCTCAAATCATCCTTGGCACCGTGCTGGAGCAGCAGGGCGATGCCGAGATTGGCCGCAAAGCTGACCGCGGCGACGACCATCACCCACCCGCCGTCAACGGAAACCGGTTCGAGTAGCCGCTTCAGACTGATGATCGTGATGCCGAACGCGGTCAGTAAAAGGATGAACGAATTCAAGAATGCCGCGACCATGCCGGCGCGGTGGTAGCCGAACGTCCGGCTTTCCGATGCGGGTCTGGCCGTGAGCAAATGGGCGTAGAGGGCGAGAAACAACGAGCCTTGGTCCACGAGGTTGTGGCCCGCGTCGCTCATCAGGCCGATACTGTTCAGAATCCATCCGCCGATGAACTCGGCGACGATGATGACGGCGTTCAGGGCGAGCGCGAGATGAAGACGGGATCGCAGGTGCGCATAGGTCTCCAAAGCGGTCATGCGTCACAGTTTCGCATGGGCGCTGCGTGACGGCAAGTCTTGGCCACAGTTTCGCGGCGTTACCGTTTGGGTTTCGGCGGGAGCCGTTCGCTCAAGACCGTGTAGTTGGCCGTGCCCATCCCGGAGTTGCCCGTTGAGAGGTCGATCGCGACCACCCGCAACGTCATCCCGTCCGGCGCATCTTTGGGGGTTGGAACGAAGAAAGGGGCTTCGAAGCTCCCGCTCTCGCCCGTATAGAACATCTGTAACCGCTCGACGATCCGGTTGCCGACCATGAACTCCCCGTATATCCTGATTTTTCTCGCGTCCCAGTCGCCATGCGGACGGACCGGAGCACCGGAGAGGGTTCGGATCGATGCGCGCAGTTTCACATCGTCTTTGGCAATGAGTGCGTCGCCGGGTTTCGGCCGTTCGATCTGCACCAGATAGCCGTACAGGTGCAGCACAATACCATCGTTCGTCAGGTCTTGCCCCGGCACGAGCAGCACGGTCTTCGTGACCCGTTGCGAGGCGGTGGGATAAGCCAGCGGCCCCTCAGCGGCGATTTCGACGAGTGTGGGCTTGCCGAGGTCGAGCGTGGCTGTGAAGAAAGCGGACGGGCGGGAGCTATAGATCGGTTCTTCCATGATGTGCGGCGTGCGCATGATTTGGTTCTGATCCCCGGCCTCTCCCTGCTGGATGCCGGTCGCGAGCACCTGTTTCGTTTCGAGGTCGGTGATCGTGATGCGGGCCCCGCCGACCTCGCGTCCCAATACCATCGCGCCATGAGCGACAGCTCGCACCAGGATCGTGGTCGGTTTCGGCTCGTTCAGACCGGGGTCCAGCGGTGGTTCGCCTTCGGCAGGGATGGCCGGGCAAGGGAGTGGACTCGAGAGCAGCAGGACGAGTGAAAACTCGGCGACCCGCTTCATTTTACTTTCGTGCCGGGGTCGACTTCCTCGATGATAGTGGCGAGCCCGCGCACTTCACTGTCACCGGCCGCCAGCACCATACCCTGGGATTCGATGCCCATCAGCTTCGCCGGCTTCAGATTCGCCACGATTACGATCGTCTTGCCGACCAACGACTCGGGGTCGTACTTCTTGCCGATGCCGGCGACAATCTGACGCTGCTCCTCGCCGAGTGACACTTGGAGTTTGAGCAGCTTCTCCGACTTCGGGACTCGTTCGGCTGTCAGCACTTTGGCGGTCTTGAGCTGGATCTTCATGAACTCGTCGATCGTGATCTGGGTAGGAGGAGAGGTTTGGGGGGCGGGGCTAGAGGCGAGAGGTGCCGATGCCGGGGCGGTAAAGGTAGGTTGAGGGGACGCGGTTGAATCGCTCACGGGTTTGGCTCCTTGTGGGTTCGGTTCGATTCTAGGAAACAATGGTGGACCTTTCCTGATCGCCACATCGGCTTGCGAAGCTTCCCAGCGATATGCGGAATCAGGCAGAGCTTGGGAGAAGTTGAGGTTATAGCCGAGTTGCTGCGAGATCTGACCAGCCGTCTGCGGCATGAAGGGGTATAGAGAGACCGCCAGCAGCTTCAGGGCACGGGACATGGTGTTCAAGACCGTGTTGAGCCGCGGGGCCTCGCTCGAGTCTTTCGCCAGCTTCCAAGGAGCGGATTTGTCGATGTACTCGTCGCAGAGGGCGACCAGCTCCCGGATCGACTGCAGGTTCTCTCGAAAGGCCAGAGCGCCATACCCTTGTTCGAGCGTCATGGGAAGTTGCGACGCTGCGGCTTCGATCTTGCGCTCAAGCTCCGGCAGCGCCGGTTCGCCAGGAGGAGGAATTGTCCCGTGTGCAAATCGCTCCACCATGGTGAGTGTGCGGCTCAAGAGATTGCCGATCCCATTCGCTAAATCGCTGTTGATGCTGGCGACCATGGCAGTTTCGGAAAAGTCCCCGTCCTGCCCAAACGGGACCTCCCTCAGCAGGAAGTAGCGGAAGGCATCGGCACCGTAGCTCTCGACCATCTTGTTCGGGTCGACGACGTTCCCGCGGCTCTTCGACATTTTCTCGCCGTCCACCGTCCACCAGCCGTGCGCGAAAATCATGTCGGGCAACGGCAGGTTCAGCGCCATCAGCATCGTGGACCAGTAGACAGCGTGGGTGGTGAGGATGTCTTTGCCGACCAGATGCACCGAGGCAGGCCAGAATCGATCTCGAGAAGCTGCCGGTGCCAGGTACTCCAGTGCCGAGACATAGTTCACCAGTGCGTCGAACCAGACGTAAGTCACGTAGTCTTTATCGAAGGGTAGTTCGATGCCCCAGGACAAACGCGATTTTGGACGGGAGATCGAGAGGTCGCCAAGTTTCTGGGTGGTCAGGAATCCCAGGACTTCGTTTCGCCGGGACTCAGGCTGGATAAACGAGTCATGGGTCTTGATGTACTCGATGAGGCGTTCCTGGTACTGCCCCATCTTGAAGAAGTAGTTATGCTCGCTGAGTCGTTCGACGGGGCGTTTGCAGTCCGGGCAGAGGCCGTTTTCGATATCTTTTTCGGTCCAGAACCGTTCGTCGAACGTGCAGTACCACCCAGAATAGTCAGCCTTATAAATCAGTTGGTTGTCATAAAGCTGTTGAAGGTATCGTTGAACGACAATCTTGTGACCATGGTCCGTCGTTCTGATAAAAGCGTCGTTGGAGATATTTAGACGATTCCAGAGCCTTTGGAACTGCGGGGCTAGCTTGTCGCAATGGACTTGTGGATCGATGCCGGCCTTGGCCGCGGCCTGCTGGACTTTCTGGCCATGCTCATCGAGGCCGGTAAGGAAGAAAACGTTTCGACCGCGCAACCGCCAATAACGGGCCAGCACGTCAGCGGCGACGGTCGTATAGGCGTGACCGATGTGCGGCACATCGTTCACGTAATAGATCGGTGTCGTGATGTAGAACGGCTTGCCGGAGCTCATGATCTCGGTTGAAAAGATAGCAGGTTGTAATCGGGGATTGCTAGGCAGGTTGTCCGGTCTGCGCGGTCACCGCGTCGCGGAGACGCAACAGGATGTTTTCGAGCGCCATCTGGAGATTGAGATGCCGAGTGGATTGCTGTTCCGTTTTTTCGATCTCCTGCATGAGATCCAGCAGTGCCCCCTGGTCCGCGCGTCCGCTGTAACGCTCCAGCGAGGGAAGGTCTTCAACGAAGACCAGTTGGTCGCGGTCGCCGCCGGTTTGGAGGATAATCAGGTCTCTGATCCAGCGTGCCAGCCAAGAGAGTACGTCCGGCACACGGTCGCTCTTGGAGAGCGTTTCGGCTGCGCTCAGGATGGCTGCGACGGATTGCAGGGATTGAGGCTGGACGAGGTCCAAGAGTCCTCGCTGCTGAGCGCGAATGTCTTTGGCATCGGCTCCCAAGGCTTCGCCGATGCGCCCCTCGCTCACGATGGCCAGCAGGCGGGCATCGGTCGGAGGAATTTCGCGTTTCAAGATCAGCGCGGCTTCGACGTGGGTGCGGGCCGGAGTTGCGAAGCGCAGGGATTGGCACCGTGAGCGAATCGTGGACGGCAACGCCGCCGGCCGGCTGGAAATGAGAAGAAAGAGGCTGTGCCCCGGCGGTTCTTCGAGCGTCTTGAGCAGCGCGTTGGCAGCGCCGATGGTCATGCGATCCGCGTCGTCGATCAGGCAGACCTTTCGCGCGCCGATCAGCGGCCGGTACATGACCTGCTGTTCGATCTCCCGAACCTGCTCAATCTTGATTTGCGGCGCGGCCAGCTCCCGGTCCGGCTCGATCACGAAGAAGTCGGGATGGGTCCGTGCCTCGATCTGGCGGCAGGATCGGCAGGCCCCGCAGGCGTCGATCGGCTGATCCGGTTGCATGCATTCGCAGTTGAGCGCCTGCACGAAGCGGAGCGCCGTCAGTCGTTTCCCGATGGCCGCTTCTCCATGAAACAGATAGGCGTGGGCCACTCGATTCGAGGCGACAGCTTGCTGGAGTGCGGCGATCGTCTGGTTATGTCCGATGACGTCGGTCCAAGGCATGATCAACGTTTCCTTGTCAGGCGTCGCAAGGAGACCCAGCGTACCACATACGAGGCTACGTCAGCGCGGATGGCTTCCGCTGACCGGTTCGCGTCAATGACGGTGAATCTTTCTGGCGACTGTTTGGCCAATGACAGAAAACCCTGCCGGACGCGTTCGTGGAATCGAACCGACTCACGGTCCAAACGGTTTGGCTTGCCTGCCGCGGCGCGTCTCCTCGCCAATCCCACCGTGACCGGCAGATCGAGCAGCAAGGTACGATCTGGCGTTATGCCTCGCGTCGCCACGGTATTTGCCTCTCTCAGCCAGGTGCGGTCCAACCCTCGACCGTACCCTTGGTAAGCCAGGGTCGAATCTGAAAATCGATCACATAACACGATGGCACCGCGTTCAAGGGCCGGCTTGATCACTTCCGCAACATGCTGGCTGCGCGCGGCCAGAATCAGCAGCGCTTCGGTGTGAGCCGAGATCGGCTCCTTGGAAGACGAGAGCAGGAGAAGATTTCGGATCGATTCGGCGATAGGGGTGCCGCCTGGTTCCCTGGTCTGGACGACGAAGTATCCGGCTTTTCTGAGCCGGCTGAAGAGGTGTCCGATCTGCGTACTTTTCCCACTGCCCTCCGGTCCTTCCAAGGTGATGAAGAGACCTTTGGATCTCTGCGGCTTCGTTCGCGTGGCCATGGGTTCGTTCCGGGGTGGTGAAAACGGGCGGGATGGTATTCCAAGTTGTTGAAAATAGCAAGAAAAGGCTTGCGACGACCTCATTAAACTCTGTATCATGTGGCGTCACCTCCGCCCAAGCCGATTTATGCTGAAAGCCTCGCTAAAACGCTACTTTCTGACGGGACTTCTCGTCATCACCCCGATCTGGGGAACGATCCTCATTTTGAAGACCCTGTTTGTAGCGGTCGACGGGATTCTGGGCGACCTTCTGGCCCAAATGGTCCCAGGGCACTACGTGCCGGGACTCGGCATCGTCGCGCTGGTTCTGTTGGTGTTCATGACCGGCCTCTTTGCCGCCAACATCATGGGCAAGCAGATCGTCAGGATGTGGGAAGGCTGGTTGAATCGGGTTCCGTTGGTGCGCGGGATCTATTCAACGCTCAAATCCATGATGGACATCCTCTCGTTTTCCGAACGCGGCTCCTACAACCGAGTCGTCCTGATCCAGTTTCCCAAGAACGGCCATTATTGTCTGGCGTTCGTGACCGGGGTGACCAAAGGCGAGATGCAGGACATCGCACAGGACACGTTGGTACATGTCTATGTGCCGACTTCTCCGAATCCGACCTCCGGCTATTTTCTCCTCGTGCCCGAGCGCGAAGTGACGTCGGTGGACATCAGCGTGGAAGAGGCCATGAAACTCATCGTCTCCGGCGGTTTGTACTCTCCCACGCCGTCGTTGGCCGCCGCGATGACGGCGGAAGCGAAGTGGGGAACCGTCAAGCAACCTGAAACGGGAGTGCCCATCGGATGAGCCACCCGCTCTCACAGCCCGTTCGGAGCAAGCCTTTCGTCGAGGTCGATTCTCGTGCAACCGATCCGGGGCTTGCGGTCGTCGTCATGGCGGCGGGACTCGGGAAGCGCATGCGCTCAAAGCAGGCGAAAGTGCTGCATCGTGTGGCGGGGCAGGAGATGGTCCTGTATTCGGTCGGTCTCGGTCTGCGCCTGGCGGGCCATCGCGTAGCGGTCGTCGTCGGGCACCAGGCCGATCGTGTCCGCCAGGTGATCGAGACCGCCACGTCGGGCATTCCTGAAGCGTCCGTGTCGATCGTGGAGCAGCGCGAACAACTGGGAACCGGCCATGCGGTACTGCAGAGCCGGCCCGTGTTTGCGGCGAGCGAGCAGTCGCCTCCGACGGCCTATCTGATTCTCAACGGCGACACGCCGCTGCTTCGAGAAGACACGGTCAGGCGCTTATTACGCGTGCATCAAGCGCAGCAAGCCACCGTGACCATTCTGACGGCGCAGTTGGAGGATGCCAGCGGCTATGGGCGGGTGGTAAGGCAACCGGGCGGCAATGTCTCGCGCATCGTCGAGGACCGCGACGCCAGTCCCGAACAAAAGGCCATCAAGGAAATCAATGTCGGGACCTACGTCGTAGACGGGGCGTTTCTCTTCGGGGCCTTGGACAAACTCAGCCCGAGCAACGCGCAGGGTGAGTATTACCTCACGGATATTTTGCAAATTGCGGTGGAGCAGGGACGGCTTGTGGCGGCCTCGGTCCTCAACAACCCCGACGAGGGTCTGGGCGTCAATACCCGTGGGCAGTTGGCGGAAGCCGAATGCGTGATTCGGCGGCAGATCAGAGAACGTTGGCTCGATGCCGGCGTGACGATGGTCGATCCCTCCTCAGTATGGATCGATGCGGGGGTGACGATCGGGAAGGACACGACACTGGCTCCTGATGTCACGCTGGAGGGCTGTACGGCACTGGGGGAGGATTGCATCGTCCGAGGCGGGACGCGGATCACGGATTGCGTCATTGGCGACGGAGTCGAGGTGTTGGATCACTGTGTCCTCCGCGACTCGCGGATCGAAGAGGGGGCCACGATCGGACCGTTCGTCCATCTCCGTCCCGGTGTCGTCGTGCGGAAAAAAGGCAAGGTCGGCAATTTCGTCGAAATGAAGAAAACCGAGTTGGGCGAAGGGTCGAAGGCCAATCATCTCAGTTATTTGGGAGACGCGAAGATCGGGAAGGACGTGAACATCGGCGCGGGCACGATCACTTGCAACTATGACGGGATGAAGAAGTTCGAAACGGTCATCGGAGACCGCGTCTTCATCGGAAGCGACAGCCAGCTGGTGGCCCCGGTGACCATCGGGGCCGATTCCCTTATTGCGGCAGGGACAACCGTGACTCAAGACGTGCCGAGCGATTCGTTGGTGATCGCCCGCGTCCCTCAAGTGATCCGCCCCGGATGGGCGGCGCGTCGGCGCGCGATGGCCGGTGGCCCGGGTAAACCATCCGCTGCCGCGGCGAGAGCGGCGGCCCAAACATCCTCTTCCCGGAAGCGACCGAGCCACTCCAACAAGAAGAAGCGGAGGTAGGGGGCTTATGTGCGGGATCGTTGGATATGTCGGCAATCAAGAGGCGGTTCCCATCCTCATCGGCGGCCTCGCCAAATTGGAGTATCGGGGGTACGATTCGGCCGGCGTGGCGGTGCTGCAGGGCGGGAAGATCGAGGTCCGACGGAGTGTGGGCAAGCTGATCAACCTCCAAAAGTCGCTGGAGGAGAAAGCCATCAAGGGATCGGTCGGCATCGGCCACACGCGCTGGGCGACGCACGGCAAACCATCGGAGCAAAACGCCCATCCCCACCGGTCGAAGGGCTGTGTGCTGGTCCACAACGGGATTATCGAAAATTATCAGCCGCTCAAGGCCCAATTAGAAAAGGACGGGTACAAGTTCGAGTCCGAAACGGATACCGAAGTGGTGGCGCATCTCATCGACAAGTATCTCTGCAAGGGCGCAAAACTCGCCGACGCGGTGCGGTCGGCCGTCAAGGACGTGCGGGGCAGTTACGCCTTGGCCGTGATTTCGGAACGAGAGCCCGGCACGCTGGTGGCCGCGCGATCCGGCTGTCCCCTCGTCGTCGGTCGGGGGAAGCAGGCGTCGTTCGTCGCTTCCGACGTGATGGCCATGCTGGCCCACACCCGTGATGTGACCTTCCTGGAGGAAGGCGACGTCGCAGTCGTGACCAATTCGGATGTCCATCTGACGGACAACGACGGCCGTCCCGTGAGCCGCAAGGCGACGAAGGTCACGTGGGATTCTTCCGCAGCGGAAAAGAGCGGGTATCCGCACTTCATGCTCAAAGAGATTCATGAACAACCGCAGACGATTTTGGACACGATGCGGGGGCGGTATTCCTACGAGAGCGGAGAAGCCGATCTGCCCGACATCGGTCTGACGCCCAAAGAGTTCGCCTCGGTCGAACGGATCTGGATCGTCGCCTGCGGGACATCCTGGCATGCCGGGCTGGTGGGGAAGTATCTCCTTGAAGAAATGGTCCGCGCGCCTGTGCAGGTGGATATTGGGAGCGAGTTCCGCTACCGCGATCCGCTCGTCGGAAAAAACGACCTATTCATCACAATTTCCCAGTCCGGTGAGACGGCCGATACCCTGGCTGCGGCGCGGGAAGCCAAAGGAAAAGGGGCGCGCATCGTATCGATCGTCAACGTCGTGGGTAGCACGCTGGCCCGGGAGTCCGATGGAGTACTGTACACCCACTGCGGGCCCGAGATCGGCGTGGCGTCCACCAAAGCGTTTACGGCTCAGCTGACGGCGCTCTATCTGCTTGCGCTGCACTTGGCCCGCGTGCGGAACGTCATGAAGGTGGCGGATGGCAAGGCCTGGCTGGACCGCTTGGTCACGCTTCCGTCGCTCGTCGAGCGGATTCTAGGGCGGGAAGCCGAAATCGTCGCCATTGCCAAACGCTACTACAAAAAGCGGAACTTCCTCTTCCTGGGCCGTGGCATCAACTATCCCATCGCGCTCGAAGGTTCGCTCAAACTTAAGGAGATTTCGTATATCCATGCGGAAGGGTATGCGGCGGGCGAGATGAAGCACGGCCCGATCGCGTTAATCGACAAGGACATGCCGGTCGTGGTTCTGGCGCCCCGCGACCGGCTCTACGAGAAGACGGTCAGCAACCTCATGGAAGTGAAGGCGCGCCGGGGGCCGGTGATTGCGCTGGTGGCCGAAAGGGAGCGAGAATTAGGCAAGACGGCGGACGCGGTCTTCACGATACCGGAGACGCATCCGCTGATCTCGCCGATCCTGTTCACGATTCCGTTGCAGTTGCTGGCCTATCACATCGCCGTGCTGCGAGGGGCCGATGTGGACCAACCGCGCAATCTGGCCAAGAGCGTCACGGTGGAGTAATGAAGCGAATAGCCGTCAGTTCTTAGCTCTGATTCTCGACGCTGATAGCTGAGGGTAATACTCATGGAAATTTCGAAGCAGGACGTGGAAAAGGTGGCGAAGTTGGCGCGGTTGGACGTTACGCCGGCCGAGAAGGACGCGTTTGCCAAACAGCTGAGCCAGATTCTGACCCATGTCGAGAAGCTCAAGCAATACGAGACGGACGGCGTGGAGCCCACGTCGACGGTGCTGGGCCAGGTCAATGTGTTCCGAGAAGACGTCGTCCGTCCGTCGCTGTCGGTCGACCAGGCGCTGGCCAATGCGCCGGAACGCGAAGCGGATGGATTCGGCGTGCCGAAGATCATTGAATGACGTTAGGCGTAAGGGGTGAGGGGGAAGGCGAGCGAAGCCGTCTCCTGACGCCTCACGCCTAACCGCCTTACGAGGAGAATATGTTTCGACAAATGTTGCGATCGAAAATTCATCGCGCCACCGTGACGGGGGCGCACCTTGAATACGAAGGCAGTTTGACGATCGATCAAGACCTGATGGAGGCCGCCGCCATTCTGCCGTATGAAGCGATCATCTGCTCGAATCTCAACAACGGCGAACGGTTCATGACCTACGCCATCGGCGGACGTCGAGGGAGCGGCGATATCGTGCTCAACGGACCGACTGCCCGCAAGGCGGCGGTGGGCGACCAGATCATCATCTTTTGCTACGAGTACTACGGCGAAGAAGAGATCAAACGCCATGCGCCGAAAATCGTGCGGGTGAACGAAAAGAACCGGATCATCGAAGCCTCGGAAAAACACTGATGTCGATCCACAAGCTCTCATTGTGCGAATTGCAGCGGAAATTCACGGCAGGTGAAGTGACGGCGACGGAGATCGTGCGCGCGTACGCGTTGCGCATCGGCCAGGTTGAACCCAAGGTCAAGGCCTACGTGGCGTTGACGAAAGACGCGGCGATGGGGCAGGCGGAGGCCCTGGACCAGAAGCTCAAGGGGTGGCGCAGGACCAAGCCCATGATGGGTATGCCGATCGCCATCAAGGACAACATGTGTACGGAGGGAGTGGCCACGACCTGTTCGTCCCGGATGTTGCAGAACTTCGTGCCGCCTTACGACGCCACTGTCATCGCCAAGCTCAAGGAGCAGGAGTACATCCTGTTGGGCAAGACCAATCTGGACGAATTCGCAATGGGATCCTCGACGGAGAACTCCGCGTTCGGGCCGAGCCGTAATCCCTGGGGCCTCTCCTGTGTGCCGGGTGGGTCCAGCGGCGGATCGGCTGCGGCCGTAGCGGCGGACGAATGTGTGGCCGCCTTGGGGTCGGACACCGGCGGTTCGATCAGGCAGCCAGCAGCCTTCTGCGGGGTCGTTGGACTGAAACCGACCTACGGGAGAGTCTCCCGCTATGGGTTGGTGGCGTTCGCGTCGTCGCTCGATCAGATCGGCCCGATCACAAAGGACGTGCCCGATGCCGCGTTCCTTCTTGGTGCCATTGCCGGACACGATCCGATGGATTCGACGTCCGCCGATGTGCCGGTGCCTGACTACATGAAGGCATTGAAGAAGAAGGATCTCAAAAAACTCAAGGTTGGCGTGCCGATGGAATTTTTCGGCGAAGGTCTCGATGCGGAAGTCGAACAGTCCGTTCGGGCCGCGATCGAGGAGTTGAAGAACCTCGGAGGCGAGATCAAAGAAATCCAGCTTCCCAGGACCGATGCGGCGGTGGCGGTGTATTACGTCCTGGCGACGGCGGAAGCCAGTTCGAACCTTGCCCGCTTCGATGGGGTGAAATTCGGACTCCGGGCAAAAGAGACCAAAGACCTCCTCGATCTGTACATGAAGACCAGGCAGGAGGGGTTCGGGCCCGAGGTCAAGCGACGGATCATGCTGGGCACCTATGCGCTGAGTTCCGGCTACTACGACGCGTATTACGGTAAAGCGCAGGCGGTTCGCACGCTGATTTGTCAGGACTTCGCGGAAGCCTTCAAGGACGTCGATCTCATCGTCACTCCTGTGACGCCGACGCCGGCC
>CAZPYP010000025.1:0-24011 GCA_964590845.1 uncultured Nitrospira sp. | reverse complement strand
GGGCACGAAGATCAGCAGCACATCCAGCCACGATGTGAACAATTGCATCATGGGGCGAACCCTAGCATGAGCGCTGGTCTTTGTCGATGAAAGCGGCAACCGGCCTCGACGCCCTGTTCTATCCGTTCCACCTTTGCCATCAAGACACTCTCGATAGGCTTTTGCGGAGGTTTCGGACCGTCCACTTCCGCGACTTCATGGCCTTGCAACTGACCCCCCTGACCGGCCTTACCGCCTATCCGGACCGAATGGGCGATAGCAATCCGGAGTTGATTGGGAGCGGCCGCCTGGTTCAAGGCCATAACGTCAGCGGCCCAGTCCCGCGAGAAGTCGCCGTGATGATCGATCGAGACCTGACGGATCCGGACTGGAGGTCGCTCTTTCACAAGGCATTGACCTCCGATCTCCGCTTTCGTCGAGGAGTGGCTCATGATGAGCGTGCAGAGTGGATCAGGAGCGAGCGTTATGCTTCAGCGGCGTACTCTCTTGCGTGGATGAAGCGAGCGTCGTCCCGAATGGAGCAGGACGGATACCCCGGCAAAGTCGAGTACGGACTGGCGCTGGTCAAAACCTCAGCGGCCTTGGTCTACACCGTCGAACTTGCCCGTGCCCACGGCCTTCACGCCGTCACCGATTCCCCTGCCCACTTCGGACTACTCGAGCGATCGTGCCGACGAGGGGGGACTCGCCTGGCCAATCATCTGGTTCTCCGCCAGGGATATTAATCGGCAGGGGCAAGTCTGCTAAAATCGCCGGATGGCCGAATCCCCGACACCCGTCGCCACACCGCTGACCGTCGAAACCCCTTCTACTGGTACCGGAGACGGTCTGGACGCGCGCATTATCGTGTACAACTGTGATTGCCACACCTATCAGCAAGTGATCGAGCTATTCTGCCGATACATTCCAGAAATGACGACCTCCAAAGCCTTCGAACTAGCATGGAAGATCGATCACGACGGGGAAGCCGTGGTGTTTACCGGGGCCTGGAAGCAGGCGGAGCAGATCGCCTCACAGCTCGGAGGCGGCGGGCTTCGTGTGGCGGTGCAATAGAAGGGGGCGCTACTTCTTATGCCGTGTCGCGGAGGCTTTTCGAGACGACACATTCCTGGGCTTGGCCAAGTGGGACGCTTTCGTTCCTGCCCGTCCCTGCGATTTGTCATGAGCCTTCTTTGGCCCGCCAGCCCCTTTCGACGACTTAGTTTGAACGTTCTTATGCTGCAGCTTGTGTGTGCCAGCCGCTCGATTGAGCTTGTTGACCATCTCGTTGTTGTAGACGCGCACCTGGTATAACTCGAACAGCTTCGCGACGGCTTTCTGATCACCTTTCTTAGCGGCATTCAGCAAGCGCCGCCGCTGGTTCATTTCTTCTTCTTCCGTATGAGATGCCGCCCGTCGTTCCATGCGCTCCTCTCACCATGCCTACGGCCCCATAACCCCGGCGAGCCGCCCGCCGGAAAATTGCCGAACTATATCAGAGTCGTACGTAATTTCACAATTTCCTCCCATTGAGGCCTGTAGAAGCAGGCGCGTATAATGTCGCATCGATCATCTCAGCAGTTCATCAATTGGAGATCTCACCATGCACACTGGAACCGCCGGACAGACGGAAGTGGCCGATGACCCAAAAGCACGGGAGACGCTCCGGCAAGCCTTCGAGAACACGGCGCGCTGGCAAAAGGATTTCAAGGGTTTCACCGCCGATCTGACCGTCAACGTGAACGGAAAAGAAACGAATGGGCCGGTTATCGTCAAGGGCCCCCGCGAGGTTTCCGTCCAACTGAGCGATCCGGACGTGCAGAAATGGGCGCAGGAACAGCTGAGCATGATTGCCGTCCATCGGGGCCCGAGGAGCTTCGAAGAGTCGGACGGTAAATACACGCTCACCATGGTCGAGGACGGTCATCCGCTGGGCACGCGACTGGACATCCATGGCTCCAACTCTTTCTACAGACTGAAAGACCATCGCATCACGCAGATCAATCGCAAGATGGCCCATCCCGGCATGCCGCCGTTCGCCTTTACGATCAACGTGGAAGAGAGCGCCGTGACGCAGGACGGAAAAAGCCTGACGACCAAGTACACCGTCTATTATTTCTCGCCGACGGACGGCAAACTCAACAACGTTGAAAGTTTTACCGACACGCACGTACGGATCGGCGCCTCCGATTTGCCAGCGACCAGGCGCATCATTGCGTTCGAACAGGGCAGCGTCGTGGTCAAGTCCCTCGTGCTCACCAATCACAAACTGCTCTGATATGGATCTTCGGAGAGGATTTCCACGCAGCATGCGAGACAAGCTAGCCGGTTACGCGCATCTGGCTCGTATGATCGACAAGTGCCGCGCGGTGCTGGCGGGAACGGAAGGCGAGTACATCTACCCCTGCCCGATGGACGAGCGGCTGCTGGACTATGCCGGGTTGACCAGCGAACAGTTCACGGCAGCCGTCAAGTCGAATCCTACCGATGCAGGAGTCGCCGCCTGGTTCACCGGAACCGCGCGACCGCATGTTGCCTCGGAACTGGAAGAGTGGAACGACAAGCTATTGAGACGAGGCCCCAGTTCTCCGGAGAGCTGGGAGCGATTCAAAAAGTATCGGGATGCGGCGGATCCATCAAGGACGGACTTAACGGCTTGGGCCGATCTCCAGGACTTGGAAGAGGGCCGTGCGGTCCCTTATCGTGGAGCCCTGCGGCAATAGAGCATTGCCGAGGCGGAGTCGGGCAAATGCGCAAGGTTACCCGAGCATTGGCGGCGGCCGTCACGAGTGTCGGGCTCGCGTTGGCCGGCTGTGAATCGATCGAACGTGCGACGTTGGAAAGAAGCGCGTTGACGGATGAGATCAGAAATGAAACACGGATCGGGGTTCCCCTTCCTTCTGGATGCCCGACCCTTACCCTGACACTTGCGGCCGGAAAAACCTCCGTGTCCGTCTCGTACCGAGAACCGACAAACACGGCGAGCGGGCAGCCGCTTTCAGATTTGGATTACACAACCATCTACCTCAGTGAGCCCAACGAGAAACCACGGGCGATCCGCGTGTGGACGAGAGACCCGCGCGGTGGTGCACAGGTTACAATACGGGACATTCCCGTCTCCCATTCAGACATTGGACTGTGCGTGACGGCCACGAATTGGGCCGCAAAGGAATCGCCGGCGCGCACAGAATCCACCGCAGCAATACACTGACCCGTCACTTGAACCCTTCCCCGTTCGTGCCGCCGCCGAACCCACCCCAGTTTCCCCCGAATCCTCCCTGCCCCGTTCCCCAGTACTCCCCTCTCCGGATTCGGCCGAACGGATGACGGAGATCGGGGCGACTGATCCACCACAGGAACGACAGCGCGCCCACACTGGTAAAAAGCGTGATCCAAAATCCGACACCTTTGAAGTGGGTTTTCGAGAGCGTGCCGACGCGGATAGTTTGGCATCGAGAGGCCAAGGCCACGGTCGTCCGATAAATCCCCTCGCCGAAACGCCCCAGTCCGATTGCGGGATACAGATACTCGCTGCCGACCTCCGTCATGACTGCGGGGGTGATCACCGGCAACATCTGGCGGCCCAAAGTCATGGCGGCCTGTCGCTCCTCGATCGCGACCAGGACAAGAACGCCGTGCTCCTGCTGCGCCGACCCGATACCCCATTTCTCATAAATCGCCGTCGCCAGTTCGTTGGCCGACCCGAAGGGCTTGATCGTCCGAACCGTCACCACGACCATCTCCACGCCGGTCTTCCGTTCAAGATCCTGGGCGACGGAGCGAATACGGGCCCGCCAGTCGTCCTCCAACACTCCCGCATGGTCGCTGACATATCCCATGGGGTCCGGCAACTTGACCTTCGGCCGGTCATAGGGAACCGCCAGCGCCATGGTCTGCCACAGCATCAGCAATGCTAGGAGGCCGAGCATTTGCCTGAGGATCATGAGGACACCGCACGGGCTGCAGCCTCCGCGAGTGCTGCAGCTCCCTGTACATAGCGATCGAACAGCCTCGGAACTTCAGCCGGGCCGGGCGTGATCTGCCCCCGCTTGAGCAACAGGGCGTCCTGTAACCCCTGAAGATCCACCGACAACCGCTTGGCGACATCCTCGATGACAGCGGCGGCCTGTACGGGCACGGGCCATCCCATCACACGTAGCAGCCCACGGAGCAACGGGAGCGCGGACGTCACCGCCAGCGGCAACAAAATCGTGACGGTATCGTTCGCCCCTCCGCCTTCCACGAAACGTTGGCGGAGGCGAAGCATGTTCCCGGCAAGCCCCTGGAGCACCTCATCCTTGAGGCGTCCCGTATCCACGTGAAAACCAACAAAGGGGTCGAGACCACCGAGCACCCGACGGTGCTCTTGAATTTCGACGAATTCGAGCGGGAACCGCATGGACATCGCAGGAATTTCCCGGCGGGTCAAGAAAAGCGGCACGACGATCTGTTCCTTGTTCCAGCGCTTATGAATCGGTCCATAGATCGAGAGCGTCATCGCGTCGTCATGCGAAACCACCAGAATCAGATTGAGGTTGGACCGTCCCGGCAAAAACTCACCGCGCACGGCACTACCATAGACCAACAGCCCTTCGAGCCGGTCGCCGAACGCCGCCTTGACCTCCCTGCCATATTCCTGGAGCAGATGCTGAGTCTCTTCGGGCAATCCTTCGATGACCCGTTCCACTGGTGCCATAGGACCTCGCTAAATTGATTGCGGCTGCGGGCGTTGACCGCTTCGGAAATCCGGGAGGAGCCCGGCCGCAATGAGACGGTCGATAGGAGTAAACGGCGCGGTTTTCCGGAGCCCCGCCGTCGTCGACAAGACTTGGTAGCGAAGCCGCGCGTTGCGATCCAAGGTCTGAAAAACGCGGTCCCGCAAAAACGCCACGACCGGATTGCCCGTATTCCAGTAAAATACCTGCTGGTCGGCCATTCGTTGCAGCATAGTGACGTGAGGGCGACGGGCTGTTTCATAGGCCTTTAGCCGCCCCGCTGAGCAATCGTCCTCGCGTAAACACTCAGGGATGAGATCCGAAAGTTCCATCGCATCGACCATCGCCTGCATCCGCCCTTGGGACGCGTGGGGATTCATGGCATGCGCGGCATCACCGATCAAGACCGCCCCATCGGCCACCCAGGTCGGCGTCCGAACTCTGCCGGTCGGCATGAACGCCGTCTGACTCCAATCCGTGAGGTTAGTGAATAGTCTGGCGAATGGAGGAGCGATCGCGGTCCAAGCCGCCCGCAGAGACGCCAATCCCTTCTGCTTCACGGCTTCATACGAGCCGCTGGGAATCATGTAAAACAAATAGACTTTGTTCCCCGTCGCGGGAAATAGCCCTAGAATTTGCTTGTGCCCGACGTAGTAGAAGGATTCCGAGACCGGTTCCTGCGACTCGACAATCGCAATCAGATAGCCTTCCGGGTACCGGTACAGTTCGGCCGGGATACCAAGCGCCTCCCGCACCTTGGAAAATGCTCCGTCCGCACCCACGACGAGGCGTGCGCCAATGGCGCCCGTCCCGCCAGGACCGGAAACCGTCACGCCGACGACCCGGCCATCCTCACGGATCAGCCCGGCAAAGGCAGTACCGTATCGAAGACGAACGGAAGGTTGACGGTTCACCGCATCCACGATGGCATGGTGCGCGACGTTGGGCAGCGTGACGATGGCGCGATTGTAGGGTTTGGGCAAATCGCCGTAATCGATGGAACAGAGCCTTGCCCCGCCCGCCCGGCAAAAATGGAACCGGTGAACGGCTCGCGTTGCCTCGGCCGGCAACGAACTCAATACGCCCAGCCGATCCAAGACCGCTTGTCCGTTCGGTTGAAGAATCTCTCCGCGCAGCCCGGTCGGCGGGCCTGCAGCCTGATCCAAGACAATGGTCTTGATGCCTCTTTGCGCCAAGGCCAGCGCCAGAACGGCGCCTCCGCCTCCGGCTCCGATGACCACGACGTCGGTTTGTTCGTTCACGCCAGCCATCTCCGTCAGTCTCCGGTCCATGGACGATAGCGGATCCTGTCGTTCCACATGACCAGGAACTTCTCGCGCGCCTTCACAGAGATGGCATGATCGGTGATGATATCCATTCGTTCGTCGTTATACCGATTGCCGCTGGTGGTATGGTTCATCGAGCCGGAGGTATTGATCTCATCGTCGATCACGACCTGCTTCACATGCATGAGGCCGTCGTGTTGATTGATGCGGATCGGAATCCCGGCCAAGTGTAGGGTATGTAATGCGCTGTGCTGCTTGGCCTCCTGCGCGCGCTCTTGGTCGGTGAGCATCCGCACGTCGACTCCCCGTTTCTTTGCCGCCACGAGCGCTTCGACAGCCTTTGGAGAGGTCAGACCATACACGGACACATAGATGTATCGTTTCGCCTCTTGGTAAAGCGTGACGATCCGATCAAGGGGGGCATCTTCCGGCGCATAGAGGACTTCGACGTGACCTCCCCAGGCCGGACTGACCATGATGGCGAGCAGCGCGCACAAGGCCGGGCGGCAGTACCAGAGAGCAGAATCTGCTGGGCGAGCGGCGGAAGACAGAATCATTCCAACTCAAAGAGCATCTTGAAATGGTCGTCGGTCGCTTCCCAGGCCCGCGGTGCCTCGGACGTGAGCCACTCTCGGAGGTAGGTCTTTTGCCCGGGGGTCAGCAACTGCTTGATCTGGTGCGTGCGTCCTTGTAAAGGCTGAAGAAATCCCACCTTCTTCTGAAAATCAAGCGTCGCAGTCCTGACGTACATGTTGGTAAACGCGGAAGGTTTGTCTTCTTCGCCGTCCCCTTGAATCCAAACGGACAAAAACTTCTCTAATTGGAGACCGGCGCTATCCATGGCCGGGTCCGTGTCGTGAAACAGTTCATTTTCAGACTCGTTGAGCGGCATGGCCTCTGCGGCTCGGAACAGAAAATTGCGTTTCCACATGCGGCAGGCCCTCCAAAGTTCGGCATAGTGGCGGGGCCGGCGGCGCAATGTCAAGCAACCGGCCGTCCACCGCCGTTACCTTGACAAGCCGGAAGTCACTTTGTTACTCTGTCCAAATTCTCTAATCCCTGGGCCAAGTTAGGAGCCTTATGCAGGTCAAAATCAACGGCAAGCCTGAGGACTTCCCCGGTGGAACCGTCCTCGACCTTCTCCAAGCCAAGAAGATCGAACCTCAGATGGTCGCCGTCGAAGTGAATGACGCCATGATCGACCGTGAGCATCTCGGCTCGACCACCCTCAACGAGGGTGATCGTTTGGAATTCTTGTTCTACATGGGTGGCGGCCGATGAGTCAGGTCATGCACAAAGAGATCACCGAGTTGATCGGACGCACTCCTCTCGTCCGCCTGAACCGCCTGTCGAAACCGGGCGGCGCGACGATCTACGGAAAAGTGGAGTTCTTCAATCCGGGCGGCAGCGTCAAAGACCGGATCTGCCTGAATATGATCAACGAGGCGGAACGGCAAGGCAAGTTGAAGCCCGGCGGCACGATCATCGAGCCGACCAGCGGCAACACGGGAATCGGGCTCGCGCTCGTCGCGGCCGTGCGAGGCTACAAGCTGATTCTTGTCATGCCCGAGAGTATGAGTATGGAACGGGCCAGCCTCTTGTCGTCATACGGCGCCCAGTTGGTTCTGACGCCGGCCTGGGAAGGCATGAAAGGCTCGATTCGCGAAGCCGAAACCATCTTGGCCCAGAACCCGTCGTATTACATGCCGGACCAGTTTTCGAACCCGGCCAACCCGGCGATGCACAAGATGACGACCGCGCCGGAAATTTGGGAGGCCATGGGCGGCAAGATCGATGCCTTTGTGGCGGCGGTCGGCACAGGAGGGACGATCACCGGCTGCGGCGAGGTATTCAAGGAGCGCAACCCGCAGGTGAAGGTCATCGCCGTCGAGCCGGCGGGCTCTCCGGTCTTGTCCGGAGGCGATCCTGGACCGCACAAGATTCAGGGTATCGGCGCGGGATTCATCCCGAAAGTATTGAACCGGAAGATTCTGGACCGGGTCATCAAGGTGACGGACGACGAGGCCTACCAGACCGCCAAACAACTGTCGAAGCAAGAAGGCCTGCTGGTGGGCATCTCAGCCGGAGCCAACGTCTTCGCCGCCCAGCAAGTCGCCGCAGAACTGGGAACAGGCAAGAACGTCGTCACGATTTTATGCGACACCGGTGAGCGCTATATCAGCATCGAGAAGTATTTTAATATCTAGGCGAGTGATGCGGGGCAGCAGCAAAAGATAAAAAACACAGAGAGGATCTCTAGCCTCGTGCCCATGGTCTCTGGCCTGACGTAGTCATGGAATTCACCGAAGAACAAATAAACCGATACAGCCGGCATATCCTGCTTCCGGAAGTCGGCGGCAAGGGACAGAAAAAAATCGCGAACGCGAAGATTCTGCTCGTCGGCGCCGGAGGACTGGGCTCGCCTGCGGCACTGTATCTGGCCGCGGCGGGTGTCGGGCGGATCGGCTTGATCGACAGCGACGTCGTCGACCTGACGAACCTCCAACGGCAAATATTGCACCATACGTCCGACGTGGGGCGCCCCAAGGTGCTGTCGGGAAAAGAGAAAATCCAGGCGCTGAATCCCGACGTGACCGTCTCGATGTACGAAGAGCGGCTCACGGCCGGGAATGCGCTGAAGATCTTCAGCGATTACGACGTAGTCATCGACGGCGTCGACAACTTTACCGCCAAGTTCTTGATTAACGACGCGTGCTTCTTTGCCGAAAAGCCGCTCGTCCATGGGGGTATCTTGCGGTTCGATGGCCGCGTCACGACGATCATTCCCAAGAAGTCCGCCTGTTACCGGTGCGTGTTCAAGACTCCGCCGCCCCCAGGACTGGTGGCCTCATGCCAAGAGGCCGGGGTGATCGGCGTGCTGGCCGGCATTATCGGGACAATTCAAGCGACGGAGGCGCTCAAGTTGGTGCTCGGCATCGGCCGGCCGCTCACTGACCGCCTGTTGGACTTCGACGCGAGAAAAACTCAGTTCCGTGAAATCAAGGTGAAACGAAATCCCCATTGCGCGCTCTGCGGTAACCAACCGACGATTACCGAGTTGTTCGACGACGGCGATCCCTTTGCAGGCTGTGCGGTGCGACCCTCATGACCGACGTGACGAAGGTGGTGTAACGATGGCCAAAATGAAAGCGCTGGTATGCCGTGAGTGTGGGAAGGAATATCCGACGAAAGCCATCCACGTCTGCGAGATGTGCTTCGGCCCGCTCGAGGTGAAGTACAACTACGACGAAGTCAAGCAGGGCATCTCGCGCAAGAAGATCGAAGACGGCCCGCGCAGCATGTGGCGTTATGCCGACCTGCTGCCGGTCGAAGGCGCGAACTACATCGGTCCGCATGCCGGCTTCACGCCGCTGGTGCGCGCCAAGAACCTGGGCGCACATTTGGGGATCGACGAGCTCTATATCAAGAACGATACGGTTAATCATCCGACCTTGTCGTTCAAAGACCGTGTCGTGGCCGTCGCCCTGACCCGCGCCCGCGAACTGGGCTTCGAGACCGTGGCGTGCGCCTCCACGGGCAACCTGGCCAACTCCGTCGCGGCGCACGCCGCGGCGGCCGGCATGCGTTGCTACGTGTTCATTCCGGGAGATCTGGAAGCCGCCAAGGTACTCGGCAATTTGATCTACAAGCCGAACGTGGTGGAGGTCGAGGGCAACTATGACGATGTAAACCGGCTCTGCAGCGAAATCGCCGGCGAGCATGGCTGGGCCTTCGTGAACATCAACATCCGCCCCTATTATGCCGAAGGCTCCAAGACACTCGCCTTCGAGACCGTCGAGCAGTTAGGCTGGCGGACGCCGGATCAGGTGGTGATCCCGATGGCATCCGGCTCGTTGCTGACGAAGATCTGGAAGGGCCTCCACGAACTGAAGTACGTGGGTCTCATCAACGAAGTCCGCACCAAGATCAACGGGGCCCAGGCCGAAGGCTGCTCACCGATCTCGACGGCCTTCAAGGCGGGACGCGACTTCTTCAAACCGGTGAAACCGAAAACCATCGCGAAGTCGCTGGCGATCGGCAATCCAGCCGACGGCTACTACGCGCTGAAAGCCACCGGCGAGAGCAAAGGCGCGATGGACATGGTCACCGACGACGAGGTGGTGGAAGGCATCAAACTGCTCGCGCAGACGGAAGGCATCTTCGCCGAAACCGCGGGCGGCGTGACGATCGGTGTGCTGCAGAAACTGGTCAAAAACGGCACGATCAAGAAAGGCGACGTGACGGTGGCCTACATCACCGGGAACGGATTGAAAACGCAGGAAGCCGTGGTCGACGCCGTCGGCCGGCCGGTGCGCATTCAGCCAAGCCTCGTGGCCTTCGAAAAAACCTTCAAGATGGGCAAGAACGGTGGTGGTGACGCATGATCAAGGTTCGCATTCCGACTCCCCTGAGAGCCCTGACGAAAAACCAAGGTGAAGTGGATGTCACGGCCGGTTCCATTGCGGCCCTGGTCGAGACGCTCGAGGCCACCTACCCCGGCATCAAGGCCCGCATCTGCGACGAGAGCGGCGAACTCCGCCGATTCGTCAACGTCTATGTGAACGAGGAAGACATCCGTTTTCTGAAGGGGAAAGACACTGCGCTGAAGGCCGGCGACGAAGTGTCCATCGTGCCGGCGATCGCAGGAGGGTGACCATGTCTCAATCGCACTTGCGCTTTCACGTCCGCTTTCCCGAAGACAAGGTCAAGGAACCGATCATTTACCAGATCGGCCGTGAATACAATATCGTGACGAACGTGCGGCGCGCCGACGTCCGCGAAACGACCGGATGGGTGGACGTCGAACTTTCGGGGGAAACCGCGGAGATCGAGCGCGCCCTCGACGGACTCCGCAAGAAAGGCTGCGTGGTCGATCCCATCGAATTGAACGTCGTCGAATAGCGGCACGTGGCGCGAGCCAAGAGGTGTCTCAGTCTTCTCTCGCTCGCCTCTCGCCCCTATCGCCTCTAACCTGAGCGAAGCTATGGAACTGACCGAATCGGAAATTCAGCGTTACAGCCGCCATATCATCCTCCAGGATGTTGGGGGCAAGGGACAGCTCAAGCTCAAGCGGGCCAAGGTGCTGCTCATCGGCGCCGGCGGTCTCGGCTCGCCCGCAGCCCTCTATTTGGCCGCGGCCGGCGTGGGCACCATCGGTCTGGTGGACGGCGACGTGGTGGACCTGTCGAACCTCCAACGGCAAGTGCTGCATTCGACGGCCACGCTCGGCAAGCCCAAAGTCGAGTCCGGCCGGATGACGCTCACGGCGATCAACCCCGACATCACCGTCAATGCGCATCACCAGCTGGTCGATGCGGACAATATTCTCGATCTGCTCAAGGGCTACGACATCGTGCTGGACGGGTCAGACAACTTCACGACCCGCTTCATGGTCAATGACGCCTGTTTCTTCGCCAAGAAGACCCTCGTCTCGGCCAGCATGTTTCGCTTCGAAGGCCAATTGACGACGATCAAGCCACACGCCGGCTATCCCTGCTACCGCTGCCTTTATCCAGAGGCGCCGCCGGCCGGCATGGTTCCGAGCTGCCAGGAAGCCGGCGTCCTCGGCGTCTTGGCCGGCACCATGGGCATCCTACAGGCCTCCGAAGCGATCAAGGAAATCCTTGGCATCGGCGAGACGATCGCGGACAAGCTCCTGATCTACGACGCCCTGGAAATGAAGTTCCGCAAGGTGGGCCGTCCCAAAGACCCGGCCTGCCCGCTCTGTGGTCCGAATCCCAAGATCACGGATCTGTCGATGGACTACACGGTATCCTGCACCATCTAGCCGTGTCGGATCTTCTCATCCCCCAACCGATTCTCGACGATCTGGTCGCCCACGCGCGGTCGCTCGATCCATACGAGTGCTGCGGGTTCTTGGCCGGCACCGGCAAGACGGTCAGTCGCGTCTACCGGATCAAGAACGTAGTGAGCCTGGAAGGCGCCGCGGAAGCGGCGTCTTTCGACGAGGCCAAGGTCCGGCACCTCTCCACACTCTCTGCGGAGGAGCGCGCGGAAATCGCCTTCATCATGGATGCGCAGGAGATGTTTCGGGCCGTGAAGGATATGCGGAACAACGGCTTGAGCCTTCAGGTGGTCTACCACTCCCATCCGCACGACCCCGCCCGTCCCTCGGTCACCGACATCAAGATCGCCAACGAGTGGGAGGAGAATTGGCCTCGACTCAATTTGACCATGCCGATTTATCTGTTGATTTCATTGATGGACAAGGCCAGGCCGGATATTCGCCCCTACTGGATCAAAGGGGGGATCGTCTCCCCTGCGTCCATGACCACTGCCTGACCGTCGGCTTGCCCGACCTCCGGAAAATCATATTCCCTTCTGCCCGTCCGGATGCCATAATGCCGCCATCATTGACCTCTTCATAAGGAGTGATCGTCATGCCTCACCTGCGTACGATGCTTCCCGCCCTGGGTATATTGCTCCTTGCATTGCCGGCCTTTGCGGAAGACAAGAGCTATTACAGCCCCGTCATCCACATCGACAAGGAGAACCACCGCATCCTGATCTCGAAGCTCGGCGGGGTCTTTTACATCGACGTCCCCGAGGCCGCACAGCCCCATATGGACAAGTTACCGATCTCGGGGCTGGTGGATTTCGTGGTCGAGGTGAAGGGAGACGATCAGATGCCGGTGATCAAAACCTGGAAGGTCAAGTCAGGTGAATCGACCTGCATGTACTTCAACGGGAAAGAGTGCAAGTAACCGAAGCCCGCCCCGCCTACTCCGAACTGCCCAACATGTCGTCGACGAGCGGCCGGTTGATGTCCGTACAGCCCGGACAGATCGTATCGAACATCGCTTCGTAATTCATGACGAAACCTTTGTGATCGACCAAATTCTCCGCATGAACCTGATCGAAACAGCTCTCGCAGAGCATCATCAATCCGCGCATGACGGCAACAGTCTTCCGGCCTGAACTGCTGGGCATGTTCCTCCGCCTCTCTCGATTAATGGACTTTCAACGCGCTAGACCGACCCCTTCTGCATCGCGACGAAAAAGTCCTCCGCCTCCAGATCGATCCCGCACTGGACACATTCGATCGGTTGATCCGGCGGAGGAATCTGCAGTTCCGTCCGCTCCACCCGGCCCCGACAGACATGATAGAAGCGCCCGCGCGCATGCTCATTATCCAGCGGATCATTTTCGTAGATCAAGACCATCGTCACACCTAACCCTACCCGTCAAACCTGGAATTGCGCCTCGTACAGCCCGGCATAAACGCTCCCGTTGTTGATGAGCAGATCGTGCGGCCCTTCCTCGACCACCCGTCCATGGTCCAGCACGATGATCCGGTCGGCGTCATGAATCGTCGACAGCCGATGCGCGATGATGAGCGTCGTCCGGCCTTTCGTCAACTCGTCGAGCGCTTCGCGGATCTTGACCTCGGTCTCCGTATCGATATTGGATGTCGCCTCGTCGAACATCACAATCGGAGGATTCTTGAGCAACACCCGCGCAATGGAGACCCGCTGCCGCTGGCCGACCGATAACTTCACACCCCGCTCTCCGATCCAGGTGTCGTACCCATCCGGCAACGCCACGATGAACTCGTGCGCTCGGGCGACCTTGGCCGCGGCTTCTACCTCGGCCTGCGAGGCCGCCAGGTTACCGTAGAGGATGTTCTCCCGCACGGTGCCATTGAACAGAAACGGCTCCTGCTGGACCAACCCGATCTGGCCGCGCAGAAACGCCAGCGGAAGCTCGCGGACATCGTAGCCGTCGATCGTCACGCGTCCCCCGGTGACGTCATAAAACCTCGGCAGGAGTTTCAAGGTCGTGCTTTTTCCCGCCCCGCTCGGCCCGACCAACGCGACGCGTTCCCCGGCCTTCACCTGAATCGTCATGTCGGTCAGCACCGGCTTGTCCGGGCGGTAATGGAATTGGACGTGGTGAAAGGCAATGTCACCCTTAAGACGGCCGGCCGGGGCCAGAAGGCTCGGGCGGTCCCTGACGTCCGGAACGATGTCGAGCACCTCGAATACCCGTTCGCTCGCGGCCAGCGCATGCTGCAGCATGTGATTCACGGAATGGATCTGGTTGATCGGCACGTAGAAGAGCGCCAAATAGGACACGAACATGACCAACTCGCCGACGGACAGATGTTGCTGCAAGACCTCCTGCGTCCCGTGCCAGAGCACAAGTGCGCCTCCAAGGCTGCCGATCAGCATCATACCCGGCGAGTAGTACGACCAGAGATACATGGCCTTCAGCGTGTCCCTGCGACACTGATCACTCTTGTTGCCGAACCGGGCTTCTTCGTACGGCTGCCGGTTGAATCCCATCGTTTCGCGTATGCCAGCCAAACAATCTTGCAACAGGGCATTCAGTTCCGCCGAACCCTTTCGAATGAGCCGGTAGTGTCCGTGGATCCGCTTCGTGAAGGCAACGGCGCCGACAATCAGGATGGGAATCGGCAAGAGCGCCAGCAACGCCAGCTTCCAATTCAACCAAAACAGCACCGTCATGATGCCGACGAGCGTCAGGCTGGCGGTGATAATTTCCTCCAAGCCGTCCACGAAGATGCGTTGCATATGCTCGGTGTCGTTCAACACCCGGGACATGACCTCCCCGGTCGGGCGGTTCTCGAAAAAACTGATCGACAGACGCTGCAACGCGCCGAACACCTGAACGTGCAGTTCGTGCACGATTTGCTGTTCCAAACTGTTGTTCAGTTTGATCCTCGTGGAGGAACAGACGTTCCGGAGCACGTACGCGCAGCAGAGACCGGCAAACACCCACCCCAGCAGTTCGGTCTTGCCCTTCTGAATCACGTCGTCGATGACGACCTTGACCAACCAGGGCGGCACCAGTTCGAACGCCGTGGTCAGCCCGGCGAAGACGAAGGTGCCGACAACCATGGCACGGTGAGGGCGCAGATATTGGAGGACTCGCAGCAGCGTTTTCACAGGGTTGAGCGAGACAGGCTTCAGATAACCGGGGTCGGTTCTTTGAGCCAGTACTTGTCGAATTCGGCCAGTTGGGTCAAGGTCGACAGATCCGTCATGCGATCGAGAAACACCTTGCCGATCAAATGATCCATCTCATGCTGGATGCAGACGGCATACAACCCGTCCGCTTCGATATCGACGGCACGTCCGTCGCGATCCAAGGCCTGCACCCGGACGACCGACGGGCGGATGACCTTGCCGCGCAGGCCATCGACGCTCAGACATCCTTCCCAGTTCTCCACCTGCTGGGGGCCGTAGTATACGATCTTCGGATTGATCAGCGTGGTCCTTGGAAACCCGCCGTCGCCTTCGCACCCCATCACAACCAACTGGACCGACCGCGACACCTGCGGCGCCGCAAGACCGATCCCCGGTTCATCCAGCATCGTTTCATACATGTCGTCGATGAACTGCTGGAACTCCTTGGAGCGGATGTCGCGCGGGTCGACCGGCGCCGCAAGCTTGCGGAGAACCGGATTTCCCAATTTTGCGATCGGCAGGACGGCCATGGCTTAGCTTCTCGATGTCATCCGTATCGATAATACGCTACACGTTAACACGGCGCTTTTTCAGCCCGCAAGGCGCGGGACTACCCTCTATTGGCCCTCGGGCGTTTGGGCTCAGGCATTTCGAACGAATCCTTTTCGCCGTTCCACCACTGCGTCCACTCGGCCGTCCAGTCTTGGCGGTCTTGCTTGGTCGAGGTCTCCCAATCATGGAATTCGGTCTCATGCCTGGTCAGGATCCAGAGGGACTGCACGGCCGAGAGGGCGACGAACCGCTCTTCGTCGGCGATCATGTCGATCAGGATGGGAACCACCTGCTTATCCCTCACATAACGTGCCTCGAAGGATGCGGCCTTCCGGATGGTCGAGTTCGGATCTTTGGACATGACCTGAATGGCTTCCGGCGTCTTGGTCGGGTCGAGGCGGATGGCGACGCGAAGAGCATGCTCCCGCACACGCGGGATTTCGTTCGGGTCTTTTGCCGTCGTGAGCAGCGCCGGAACGGCCGAGGGCGCTTTCAACATGGAGATCGTTTCGATGGCGTTGTACCGGATACGCGGCCCCGGCATCGTGAGGGCCTTGACCAACACCGGTACGCTGGGCTCCCCAAGATGGACGAATTCACCCATGGCCCAGAACTCCTGTTTCCCTTCCAGCAGCGGCAGCAGCGCCTCGGCCCGTTGGATCTCCTCGGGCGTGAGCGCCTTGGTGTTTTGTGGGACGGATGCGGCCTGGCTGTCGTCGCCCCTCGGCGGCATTTCATAGGGCATCTGAGCGAGCAGGATCCCTGAGGCCGGTACGGCATCAGTCATCCCGGTGATCAGAAGGACGCCGGCGAATCCGCAAACTGCCTGTTTAATGAACGTCATCATGTTCTTCCTTTGTCTTATTCCGATTCCGATGATTCTGAACGGCGATGCACCAGCTCATATAATACCGGCAACACGACTAAAATCAAAAAGGCGGCCGTCAGCATGCCTCCGACTACGACACGAGCCAAGGGCTTCTGCGCCTGCGAGCCGATGCCGGTGGCAATCGCCGCCGGCAGGAGCCCGATCGCCGCCCCCAACGTCGCCATGAGGATCGGCCGCATCTGCACGTCGGCCCCCTTGACGACCGCCTCTCGAAGGTTATGCCCGGCGAGCCGGAATTCCTCGATACGGGACACCAGGAGGACGCCGCCGAGAATGGCAACGCCGAGGGTCGAGATCACCCCGACGGCGGCCGAAATGCTGAAGTGGGTGTTCGTCAGAACGAGCGACAGGACCCCTCCCACCAATGCGAACGGCACGGTCGAGAGGACCAGCAACGCATTTTTCAACGAGTCGAATGTGGTGTAGAGCAGGAACAGGATGATGACCAGGCTGATCGGGACGATCGTCAACAACCGTTTCTGCTCATCCTTCAATTGGTCGTATTGTCCGGCCCATTCCATGCGATACCGTTCCGGCAGCGAGACCTCTCGCTTGAGTCGGGCCTGCGCCTCCTCAACCGTGCTTTGCAGGTCCCGTTCTCGAACGCTGAACTTGATCGGAATGTACCGTTCGTTGTTTTCCCGATAGATAATGAAGGCGCCGGTCTGCGACGTGATCGCGGCCAACTGTTTCAGCGGGATGCGGGCGCCGTCAGGCGTGCTCACGAGAATGTTGCTGATCGATTCGACGTCTTGCCGATATTCAGGCAGAAACCGAACGACCAGATCGAACAATCGTTCGCCTTCGAACACCTGGGTCACGGCCTGTCCTCCCACCGCCGCCTGCACGACCGCATTCACGTCGGCCACCTGCAACCCGTAACGGGCGCTGGCTTCTCGATCGACTTGTATCAGCAGGTTCGGCTGTCCGACCAGACGGAAGATCCCGAGGTCTTTCACGCCTTGTACCTGCCGCATCACCCGCTCGATCTCGACCGCTTTTTCTTCCAAAGTCTTCAAGTCGCGCCCGAACAGCTTGATCGAATTCTCGCCCTTGACGCCCGACATCGCCTCCTCCACGTTGTCCTGGATGACCTGGGAGAAGTTGAAGATCACGCCGGGTATTTTCTGGAGTTTTTGCTCGATCTCTTCGATGAGATCGTCCTTCTGGAGACCGGTCCGCCATTCGTTCTGCGCCTTCAGATTGGCCAGGAACTCCGCGTTGAAAAAGCTCGTCGGGTCCGTCCCGTCGTCCGGACGACCGAGCTGCGAGACAACCGTCGTGACCTCCGGCGATTCCCTGAACACCCGTCTGATTTCGCTCGTCAGCCGAGCCGCTTGGTCGAACGAAATATCCACGGGCATGGTTGCCCGCACCCAGAGGTTGCCCTCTTCAAGGGCCGGCATGAACTCCCCGCCGAGCGATTCCAGCGCGATGAACGTCACCAGAAGGGTTCCGATTGCGAATCCCAGCACCAGGATCCGATGATTCAAGGAAAAGTTCAGGATGGCGTGATACAACCGCCTGACGACGCGTACGACGGCGGTATCGTCTTCGCTCAGCTGGCCATGGAACAAGAACGAGCAAAGCACCGGCGCCAGCGTGAAGGCCATGATCAGCGCCCCCACCAAGGCGAACCCGTACGTCACCGACATCGGCGCAAAGATTTTTCCCGGCACGCCGGTCATCGTGAACAAAGGGATGAAGGCGACGACGATGATCGCGGTCGAAAAGAAAATCGGGCGGCCGACCTGGCGCGCCGCTCTGACGATCTGCTGATTCACCGTCAACGTCTGCGTCTTGGCGTGAGCGAGGTGGAAGAAGATGCTTTCGACCATGATCAGCGTCGCGTCGACGATGATCCCGAAGTCGATCGACCCCAGCGAAATGAGGTTGGCGGACTGCCCGACCAATACCATCATCGAAAACGTGAACAGCAAGGACAGCGGTATCGTCAGCGCGACGATCATCGCGGCGCGGAAATGGCCCAGGAACACGAACAGGATCACGAACACCAAGACCATCCCGCTGATCAAGATGTCCGTCACCGTTTCCACGGTGGTGTGGATCAGCGCGGTGCGATCGTAGAAGGTGCTGACTTTGACGCCGGCAGGCAGTTTCCAGGTGTTCAGCTCCTGCATTTTATCGCGCACCTTGTCCAACACCGGCAGCGCTTTGTATCCCCGCTGCAGGAGGACGACGCCTTCTACGACGTCGTCCCGGTCGTCGATGCCCACCTTCCCCAGCCTGACGCGGTTGCCGACTTTGACCTGGCCCAGCGACTTGACGAAGATCGGTGTGCCGTCCTTCTCCGCCACCATGATATTTTCGATGTCTTGAAGCCCATTGATCAGTCCCAGACCGCGAATGTTGTAGTTCTGCGCGCCGACGGTCAGATAGTTGCCCCCGACGTTCGCGTTGCTGTTGCTGATGGCGTTCATCACCTGGGAGAGACTCACTCCATAACTGATCAGTTTTCCGGGGTCGATATCGATGTGATATTCCTTCGTGGTCCCGCCGAAGGCGGTCACGTCGATCACGCCAGGAATCCGCCGAAATTCCCGTCGCACTTGCCAATCCTGGATCGTCTTCAGATCCATCAGCGAATGTTGGCCGGTCGAGGTCAGTTCGTAGCGGTAGATTTCCGCGATGGCCCACCAGGGCGAGATATCGGGCTTCACGTTATTGGGCAGGTCGACCGCCGACAAACGATTCAGGACTTCCTGGCGGTCGCGGAAGTAGTCCGTATCGAAATCGAAATACACTTTGATATCGCTCAGGCCGAAGATCGACAGTGACCGGATATCTTTGAGCCCCGGCATGCCGGTCAGCGCGACTTCGATCGGGATGGTGATCTGCCGTTCCATTTCTTCCGCCGACCACCCGGGATTTTGGGTGATCAACTCCACCATGGGCGGCGAAGGATCGGGGTAGGCGACGATGTCGAGCCGGTGAAACGCGTAGAGGCCGCCGAAAAGGAGCGCGAGGCCC
Source organism: uncultured Nitrospira sp. (assembly GCA_964590845.1). Taxonomy (GTDB): domain Bacteria; phylum Nitrospirota; class Nitrospiria; order Nitrospirales; family Nitrospiraceae; genus Nitrospira_C. Next base: position 4,648 of record CAZPYP010000025.1, on the reverse strand, counting down.
AGCGTGCATAAGAGCACACGCTGAACCAGTGAGATCTCGACGAGACGGGCGATCATGAAGGTGGATGGATTCCCCGTGGAGAGCGCTCGAACAACTGACCTGCTTAGCCCTTGGCTTCCTGCCCCTTGACCAGCACCGCGCCTTTGATCACGATGCGCTGGCCGGACGTCAACCCCTCGACGACCCGAACCAGATCCGGAGAGATCGGCGACACGGCGACCTCCTGCTTCCGATAGCGGTCGGGACCATCGACCAAATAGACGAATTGTTTGCCGTCGGCTTCGAGTACGGCTTCACGAGGGATCGTGAGCAGCGGCGTGGTCTCACCGACGCGCAAATGCAGGCGCGCGAACATCTCCGGCTTCAGCTTGTGCTCCGGATTGTTCACCCACGCCCGCAGCTTGATCGTGCGACTTGTTGGATCGACGATATCGCCGATGGCGGCCACGGTCGCGGGGAAGGCGACGTCGGGATAGGCTTCGACGGACACCTTGGCATACTGCCCCTCTTTCACCAACGCCAAGTCGCGCTCGTAGACATCGGCCACCACTTGGAGCATGTCGAGGTCGGCGACGGTGAACAGCACCTGCCCCGAATCGCCTCCCACCGACTGCCCGGGTGTGACGCTCCGTTCGACCACGATGCCGGTCAGCGGACTCTTCATTTCGAACCGAGCCGTGATCTTCTGCCGATCCAACGGCTTGTTCAGTTCTTCCGCCGGGACGCGAAGCGAGAGCAACCGCTCTTTGGCCCGCCGGAACTCCGCACGCGCCTTGACCAACTCGTTTTCGGCCATCTTGAGGTCTTTCAAAGGCATGGCCTTGTTCTCGTACAGATCCTTGGCCAGTTCATGGGCGCGCACGGCATATTGCAGGTCGGAGTCCTCCTTCACGTATTCGGAGTAGGCCTGCGCAATGTCAGGGCTGTCCACCACGAGCACGACATCGCCGGCCTTCACCCGATCCCCGAGATGGGCGCGGACTTCGAGTACGCGCCCCTGCACCGGAGATGAAATCCGCGAGAATTTGTCTTCTCCGTAGGCGACTTTTCCAGCCAAGGTCAGATCGTGTTCACCGGAACCGATCTCGACGGTTCCAATCTCCACACGAGGCCGCGGTTCTGCGGCCTGCTCCAATACTTTGGGTGGCGTCGCCGCATTGGAATGAGGCGGCTGGGCGTTTCGATCGCAAGCGGAAAGGATAAGCGCGGTTGAAAGGACGGTCAGGAGAGAAAGGACTCCACGCCGCGTCTTGGAACCGCCAGTCGAGACCTCATCTGCGACGCGAATCGGTGTCACGAGCGAATCTCCTGCCCCACTGCGCTTTCCAGCTGAAACAGATTATGCTGGTACGTGTACAACGCTTCGATGTAGTTCTGCTGAATCGTGCGCGACGTTCTCGCCGCATCGAGCAAATCCAGGATGGTCGCTCCACCCCGTTCATAGGCCCGCTCGACGATCGTGAACGTCGAGCGCGCATCGTCGAGGACACCACCCACGTACGCCTCCACAAGCCTGCGACTTTGAATCAGGTTTCGGTAGGCTACTTCCACTTCATTCTCTACCTGATTGACCGTTTTATTCAAGTCGGCCTCCGCAGACTGTACGGCTACTTCCGCCTGCCGGATTCCGCCCTGGTTTCGGTTGAACAAGGGCAGCGGCAGCCCCAAGTTGAGGGCCCACTGCTGGGGGTTGTCCGGACCTTGAGCCCCTTGGACCGAGTAGCCGCCACCGATCGTCACATCCGGCACACGGTAGGCCTTCGCCAGTTTCAAATCGGCTTCGCGCTGGGAATAGGAATACCGTTTGGCCTTGATATCCGGCCTGATCTCCAAAGCGGATGTCCGCAGCCTGTTGATGTCCGGGTCGATCCGGCGGAAGTCCATGTCCGTCGTAAGTTCCAGCATGGTTTTGGGAGAAAGCCTGAGCAACTGCCGGAGATCGCCGCGAGCCGACTCCCCTTCCTGCAGGGATTGGATGACCTGGGACTGAAAGTCCACCATCTGCAGCCTAATGCGGATCAGGTCCACCTCGGCGATATAGCCCTTCTTGAACCGAATGCTGTTGATGTCCAGAATTCGCCCGAAACGGTCCCGGTTTTCCTCGGCCAGCGCCAGGCGCCGCTGAGCCAGTTGGATACGAAAATAGGTGTCCTTGACGGTAAACCCCAGCTGCCTGACGGCGTCTTCAAAGGCGGCCTCTGCGGATTGCGCGCCGAACCCCGCGCTTTCAATGCGGTAGCCTCGCTTCCCCGCCAGCTCGAAGAGTTGCTGAACCTGCGTCATGATGTAGCCGCTGTTGTTGAGGGTCCGGCCTTGGGTGAAAGAGCTCAGCGTGCCGATCGAGGCCACGGGATTGGGAAACAGCGCAGCCGTAATCTGCTGCCCTTTGCTGTAATCGATGCCGTACTTGGCAATGAGAACATCGAGATTTTGCTTCAGGAACAACGCCAGGGCCTCGTTCAGACTCAGCCGGACCGCGGCCGGCGGTTCGCCAGCCTCCGCCATGATGGAAGGAGGTTGTGCCGCCACGCTGGCCAACAGGGAAGCACTGGTCAGGGGGGAAAGAACCAGGAATAGAGAACTCAATAGTAGTCGACGGGAAATACCCGCGAACACGTACGGTCTCCTCCGTAAAACCCGAAGCAGTGGGCGGTGGGACCACCCCGTTTCATACGATCATCTCCGATAGGACGCATTATACAGACTTGGGGATTCGATGCAAATAATCACTGGATAAACGGACACTTAGTAACACCTCCGCTGAGCGGAGATCCAGTGCGGGAGGGCTGCAATGATAGCCTGACTCACGGCTCGGCGATCAGAGGTCGTCGTTCATTGGTCGGCTCCAACAGGCCGATGGCGGGATAGGATGGGCGGGCTAGGACTCGGCGCCGTTGCGTGTGGCACGAAGATGCTTGCGGACTCGCACCTGCTCATGGTGTTTTCGCAAGAGTTGCCGGCGGATGGTATTGCGATCCTCCGCGACGATCCGGACCAAACGATCCACGTCCTCCGCATGGTCACGCACCAACTCAGACAGCTTTTGCATCTGAGACTCCAACCGCTCTAAGCGCCACAAAGCGTCCTGCAGCGAGGAGTTGCCGGTCGGTTTCTTTCCGGCGACGGCCGGCTGCTTCGACAATGAGGAAATCACCAAATCCTGTTTCATCACGGCTTTCCTTTCATCGATGTTCGCCATTATCTTGGGCGTAGTATCAACTCCCCGCCTACCGATGTCAACGAATTCACTTTCTTTCTATTTGCAGACCGTCCTGCTAGAATCGGCCTCGATGCAGAATATTTTCACGATGGTTCTGGCAGGCGGGCGCGGCGAGCGGCTGCATCCGCTGACCGAGCATCGCGCCAAACCGGCCGTTCCCTTCGGGGGGAAGTACCGGATCATCGACTTTACGCTCAGCAACTGCCTGAACTCGGGACTTCGGAAAGTCGCCGTCCTCATTCAATACAAGTCCCACTCCCTGGACCGGCATATCCGGACCGGCTGGGACGTCTTCAACGCCGAACTTGGCGAATACATCGCGTCGATCCCTCCGCAACAACGGATCAGCGAGGAGTGGTACCGCGGCACGGCGGACGCCGTCTATCAGAACCTGTTCCTCCTCGAAAACGAGCAGCCCGACTACGTCCTGATTCTGGCCGGCGATCACATCTATAAGATGAACTACATGGAGATGTTCCACTGGCTCGTGGCCAAAAGCGCCGACGTCGTCGTCGGAGCGTTGGACATCCCCATCGAAGAAGCGCATCGGTTCGGGGTAATGGGCGTCGACGACGATTTTCGCGTCAAGGAGTTCGTCGAAAAGTCGGCAACCCCGACCCCAACCCCCGAAGATCCCACCAAAGCTTTTGCCTCGATGGGCATCTACATGTTCCGGGCTCAAAGCCTGCGGGAAGAACTCATCGCCGACGCGCGTGAAGGCACGGCCCACGACTTCGGGAAGAACATCATTCCGCGGATGATCCGCACCCGCCGCGTCTACGCGTTCAAATTCCAGGATGCCAACAAAAAGGCGGTCAAATACTGGCGGGACATCGGCACGCTGGACGCGTACTGGGAGGCCAACCTCGATCTGGTCGCCGTCGATCCGCTCTTCAACCTGTACGATCAGCAGTGGCCGATCCGGACCTACCAGGGACAATACCCGCCGGCCAAGTTCGTCTTTGCTCAGGACTATCAAGGGGGCCGCATGGGCGTGGCCCTCGACTCCATCGTCTGCGGCGGCTGCATCATCTCGGGCGGACGGGTCCAGAACAGCGTGTTGTCCCCGAACGTGCGGGTGCAGGACCATGCCGACGTCCGCGACTCCGTGATCATGGAAAACGTCGTCATCGGCGAACACTGCCGGATCCGACGGGCGATCATCGACAAGGACGTGACCATCCCCCCGAAGACCGAAATCGGGTACGACCGGGAATCCGACGCCAAGCGATTCCATGTGACCGACTCGGGATTGGTCGTGATCTCGAAGGGAATGAAACTGCATGCCGCCCTCGATACATCCGGTTGACCTGATCGACGCGCTCCGCCAGCGGAACCTCACTCCCGCCATCGTCTTTCTGACTTCCCGCCGAGCCTGTGACGAAGCGATGCAGGCGTTCGATCATCTCAACGCCACGCTTCCGCCGG
>CAZPYP010000024.1:0-24790 GCA_964590845.1 uncultured Nitrospira sp. | reverse complement strand
CCAATCTGATCGCCCTCAAAGATCGATTCGCGGTGGCCTTCGGCAACGATGCCGACAACGACCGGCACGGCATCGTCACCAAGACGGCCGGCTTGATGAACCCGAACCATTATTTGGCCGTGTCCATCGCCTATCTCTTTGCCAACCGCCCAGGATGGAAACTCTCGGCCGGCATCGGCAAGACCTTGGTCAGCAGCAGCATGATCGACCGCGTCGCCGCCAAACTGACACGAACGCTGGTCGAGGTACCGGTGGGATTCAAGTGGTTCGTGAGCGGACTCCTCGATGGGTCGCTGGGATTCGGGGGAGAAGAAAGTGCGGGCGCCTCGTTCTTACGGAAGGACGGCACGGTCTGGTCGACCGACAAAGACGGCATCATCATGAATTTACTGGCAGCCGAGATGACGGCCAAGACGGGCAAGGACCCGGCCCAGCTCTATCGGGACCTCACGAAAGAGCTGGGTGAGCCGGTGTATGAGCGGATCGATGCGGCCGCCACGCCGGAACAAAAGGCTATCCTGTCCAAGCTCTCCCCTGCGCAGGTGAAGGCGACCGAACTCGCCGGCGAGCGAATCATCGCCATGCTCACGACAGCGCCCGGCAACGGCGCCACAATCGGCGGCCTGAAGGTCGTGACGGAGCAGGGATGGTTCGCGGCCCGACCGTCAGGAACCGAAAACGTCTATAAGCTCTATGCCGAAAGCTTCAAGGGAACGGCGCATCTGAAACGGATCCAAGAAGAGGCTCAGGCGATCGTCGCCGCGGCTCTTTCGGCATGACGGGCTCCCGCCTTCGCTGGCCACTTCCTGCACAAGACTACTGGTCCACGCCCTTCGCGGAATCCTTGCTCCGACATCTCGATCTGCGGCCGGGATTGCGCATCCTCGATGTGGCCTGTGGCCACGGCGTTCCCGCCTTTTATTTGGCTGAGCACGTGGGATCGACCGGCACGGTTCTAGCGATCGACCTCAGTTCTCACCAGGTCGCTCGGGCGCGGGCAATCCAAGGCTCACAACTTCCGTGGCTTCGTTTCGATTGCGCCGATCTGCGTGCCCTGCCCGCCGACCTTTCTCCCTTTGACCGCATCACCGGCAACCTCTCCGTAATGTTTTTCAGGCCCAATCGGTTCGAAGCCCTTCGTGGATTGCTCGAACAGCTCGCGCCAGGCGGACAGATTGTCCTGACCTTCCCTTCACGCGGCACATTCGATTCACTCTGGCAACGCATCGATCACGAAATGCTACAGCAAGGTCTGCGGGAGGAACGGGAGCGGTTTCAGGCCTATCTCGCCGAGCGGCCCTCTCTCCGCGAAGCCCATGGCTGGTTGGAGGCCTTGAGACTTGAGCGAATCGAAACGACAGCATATCCTCTTGAGGTCGCCACCGGATCAGGCCGAGCGTTCCTCTTCCATCCCCTCCTCCGTGGCGGCTTTCTCGATGACGTGTATGAATGCTTTCAGGATCAGGCGTCGGCGGAGCGCTTCATGACGGACATTGCGGAACACGTCGAGGACGTGACTCCGTTGATCGCCCAACGCTGCGTCTTGTCCGGATGGAAAGAACCTTAGGCCGGAGCGACCTGCCGCTCGGCATGATAGGAACTCCGCACCAGCGGACCGGATTCTACATGCGTAAAGCCCATCGCAAGGCCTTCCTCTTTCAGAGCCGCAAAGTCGGCCGGCTCGTAGAATCGTGCGACCGGCAGGTGCTCTCTAGTCGGCTGCAGGTATTGGCCGACGGTCACGATATCGCAGTCCACTGCGCGAAGATCACGCAACACGTCACGCGCTTCATCGAGTGTCTCGCCCATCCCGAGGATCAAGCCCGATTTGGTCGTCATGCCCAATCGCTTGGCCCTTCCCAGCAACTCGATCGACCGACGATACTTCCCTTGCGGTCTGATCGACGGAAATAATCGACTGACCGTCTCGATATTGTGATTCAGAATCTCGGGCCGTTCCGCACAGACAGCGGCAAGTGCCGCCTCGCTGCCCTGGAAATCTGGAATCAACACTTCGATGGTGCAGCCGGACCTCAGCGACCTGATCTGTCGGATCGTCTCGGCAAAGATGGACGCGCCGCCGTCGGACAACTCGTCTCGGTTGACCGAGGTAATGACGGCATGCCGCAGTCCCAGCGCCTGCACAGCCTCGGCGACCCGCTTAGGCTCACCCTGATCCGGCGCCGAAGGCCGGCCTGTTTCGACCGAACAGTAGTGACACCGTCTCGTACAGATGTCGCCGAGGATGAGAAACGTCGCTGTGCGCGCATTCCAGCATTCCCACCGGTTGGGACAGCGGGCTTCTTCACAAATCGTATGGAGCGTGAGCCGCTCCATCGTCTGCTTGATATCGAGATAGTCGGGCCCTGTCTGGGCGTCGACCTTGAACCAGGCCGGTAAGCGCGGGCGATCGGACGAGGGGCGGCGTTCGATTGCGATGAGACTCATGGACGTTCACGCTCCGCAGAGAGCCGCCCGAACCAGGAGGCGATAGTGGCTATCAGCCCTTGCGGCTTCAGCTCCGGCTGAGGATCCGGATACTCGATCCACAGTTCCTGCGAGCCGAGATAGACTCCGCCGCGAAAGCTCATCTGTGTCTTGAGTTGACGAAATCCGTGGCGATGCAACGTCTGTATCAGCTGGTGAAGGGCCTCGTCTCGTGTCGCCTGCGAATCGGAGGCGATCGCCTGACGCTCATAGGTGAAGAGCGCCTGAAAGCCGGCTCCTGCCGTTTGAATCTGAATCGGGCGGCTGAATCCCCGCTCGCGATCGTCCAACCCCGCCAACTGATATCTGTCCAGCGCGGTCGGCTCCGCCATGACTCAGTCAAGCGCGCGATAGACCGCCACGAGATCGCTCAACGCCAAGGTCTTGCTCTTCAGCACCGCCCGTTCCGACTGCATCGCCTCTTTAGTCTTGGCATCGGCCCCGGACTTGAGACAGGTGGCGCCGAGGGCAAGAATTCTGTCGCACTCTTCCGCCAGCTTCTTCTTCACGACCGGATTGACGGACAGAATGTCCATGAGTTGGCGGCGTGTGTCGTTCAAATGGGCCTGCAGCTCGGTATCCGGGTAACTCTTGCGCGCCGCCTCATCGAAACATCGGTCGAGATACTGGGACAGAAACACGTACAACCGCACCAGCGCTGCCGCGATGTCGGTCTGTGTTTGAGCGGTCACGGCCATCGGTCGTTCTCCTTTCCCTTCGCGGAGGGTTTAGAGCAACACCTTGACGTCGTCGCCTTCGACTTTGACTTGATAGACTTCGACTTTGGCTGATGGATTCTTCACACATTCCCCGGTCGCAACGTTGAATTGCCAGCCGTGCCAGGGACAGGACACGACGTTGCCTTCGAGATCTCCCTCGCCCAACGGCCCGCCTCGATGCACACAGGTATTGTCGATGGCGTGAAAAGTGCCGTCGACGTTGAAGACCGCCAAGGTTTTGCCGTTGACCTCCGCCACGACCCCATGGCCCGGCTTCACGTCGGCTGCGCCGGCCACCCGTACGAACTCCCCCATATGTCCCCCTCTTTGTCCCGGTCAATTCGATGAAAACGGCTGCTTAATCTTCTTGAGCAGGCTGTCGATCGAGGGCCCGCTCTTCTCCGTCCCGCCCAACTCGTCGACGATTTTTTTGGCGATGTCGCGAAACGCCGCCGCCTGCGGAGACGCGGGATTCGCCACGACGATCGGATGTCCGGTGTCACCGCCGTCGCGGATCGCGGGATCGATCGGAATGCGGCCCAAGAACGGCACGTTCAGCTTGGCCGCCGCGCGCTCGCCTCCGCCGTGGGAGAAAATCTCCGTCCGCTCGCCGCAATGGCCGCAGAGGAAGTAACTCATGTTTTCGACGATGCCCAACAAGGGGACGTTCACCTTCTGGAACATCGCCATGCCTTTACGCACGTCGTAGAGGGCGACTTCCTGCGGTGTCGTCACCGTGATCGCGCCGGCCAACGGCACCATCTGCGACAGCGAGAGTTGCACGTCCCCGGTGCCGGGAGGCAGATCGATCAACAAATAGTCGAGATCACCCCAGAGCACGTCCCGAAAAAACGCCTGGAGGTATTGGTGAACCATCGGACCGCGCCAAACCAGCGGAGCTTCTTCGGGCACGAGAAACGCCATTGAAATGAGTTTGACGCCGTAGCTTTCAACCGGAACGATCTTGCCGTCTTTTTGCTCCGGACCCGTCGTGCTCCCCATCATCATGGGAATGTTCGGACCGTACAGATCCGCGTCCAGCAACCCCACCTTCGCCCCGGTCAGCGCCAGGGCGCAGGCCAGATTCGCCGCGACCGTCGATTTCCCGACGCCGCCTTTCCCGCTGCTGACGGCAATAATCCGCTTGACGCCGGGAATCAGATTTTCTCGTGGCTGAGCCTGTTGTCCGGATTGCACTTGTTCATCGGCCATGTTGTGCTCCTCTCCGCGACGCGCAATCGTACCGACCTCGCGCCATCCACCTCATACAGGCATCATAAGCGATGGAGCAGGCGAAAGAAAATGGGCCGGTTGGGCCGGCAACGGATGGCACCAGTGGGCTAGAGCGGCCAGGCTATTCGGAGAAGACGGTCGAGTCGAGCCGGCGGAGGTTGGTGGCCAGGCCGAACATCGACAGCGCGTAGATCAGCCACTTCGAAGGATCGAAATTGTACCACTTGGGCCCGTTGCGATAGTCCCTGGCGTAGGTGTGGTGGTAGTTGTGATAGCCCTCGCCGAAGCTGACGAACGAGACCAACCAGCTGTCCCGGCTGCTGTCTTGGCGGCCGTGCGGCTGTGTCCCGAACATGTGGCAAAGCGAGTTGATGGAGAAAGTCGAATTGAGGACCATGAACATACGGAACATCCCTGCCAGCATGAAACAGCCGATGCCGCCGATGATGCCGCCATGCAGGTACCCCAGGAGGAGCGGGAACACCAAACCGGAAATGACGATCGCCCAGTAGTACTTGTGCTGCCACATGATCATCGGATCTTTGCGCAGTTGGCGCTCGTAATTTTCGGTCCGATGCGGCGTGTTGAGGAACAACCAGCCGCAGTGGCTGTGCCAGAATCCTTTTTGCGCGTTGTATGGATCTTCCTCTTGGTCGGTCCTCGCATGATGGCGAATGTGGTCTGCACACCATCGTAACGCGGAGTTTTGCAATGCCCAGCCTCCCGCGATGAGCAGCACGGCCTTGACCCAGGGGTGACACTCGAAACTGCGATGGGAAATCAAGCGATGGTACCCGACCGTGATGCCCATGCCGGTGAAGACGTAGAGAATGGCGAACAGCACCCAATCGAACAGTGTGTAGCCGTACAAGAAGCCGAACAACGGAGTCCCGACGAGCGTGACGAACGCCACGAGACAAAAGATGATAAAGGTCTTGTAAGCAAACGGAGTGGTTCCGACAGCGTCTGGCATGCCCTACTCCCTATGGCGATGGAGAAATGACTTCACACAACCCGGCCGGACTGAGAAGCCTGTCGGGTCTAATCTACAGAACTACAGGAAAGAATTCAAGAAAATCATTCGCGGGATGAATATCCCGGGGCTCACTCCGCCGACACCGTTGGATCGAGGCGGCGGAGATTCGAGGCCAGGCCCAGTAACGACAGGCTGAAGATGATCCACTTCGAGGGGTCGAAGTTATACCACTTCGGCCCGTTTCTGAAGTCTCTGGCATAGGTGTGATGGTAGTTGTGATAGCCTTCGCCGAAGCTGATGAACGAGACCAACCAGCTGTCCCGGCTGCTGTCTTGTGTCCCGTGAGGCTGCCTGCCGATCATGTGGCAGAGTGAATTGATGGTGAAGGTGGAATTCAGCACCATGAACAGGCGAAACAAACCGCCCATCAAGAAGGCGCTGACCGCCCCGCGCACGCCTCCGTGGACCCAGCCGATCATGCAGGGCAACAGCAGGCCCGAGAGCACGATCGGCCAATAGTAGGCATGCTGCCACATCACGATCGGATCACGGCGGAGCCGAATTTCGTACTTGGCCGTTCGATGCGGTGTATCGTAGAACAACCAGCCGCAGTGGCTATGCCAGAACCCTTTCGTCACGTTGTAGGGATCTTCTTCCTGATCCGTCTTCGCATGGTGCCTGATATGGTCCGCGCACCAGAGCAAGGCTGAATTCTGAAGCGCCCAGCCGCCGATGACGAGTAGACAGGCTTTGACCCAGTCGCGGCACTCGAAACTCTGGTGCGCCACCAGGCGATGATACCCGACCGTGATTCCCATCCCGGTCACGATGTACATCACCAAGAACAGGCCCCAATCGAAGAGGCTGAATCCATGCAGATAGGCGTAAAGGGGAATGCCGATGAGGGTGGAGCCGCCGACGGCCCAGAACAGCACGAAATTGAGGAGACAAAACTTGTCGTCACTGGTGCGTGAAGCCATGCCCTGACACAACCTCTTTCTGGCTTCATCGCAGCACTGTACGGCAAGACGAAGCGCGGCGGCGATCATAGCGAATCGTGGTTCGAATTATCAACCACAACTTTGGGTGTATACTCTACGTAGGCAATCGTTGAAGACGCAATCCCGCACTGATGAGCTTCCCTTCCGACATCGAACCAGCGGTTCTCCGGATTGGCGAAGACCTCGCCAGCCTGTCCGCTCATCGCACTCCCATTCTATTCGAACGGCGCTGGTGGTCGCAGGCCGCGATCAATCTGGCCGTCCAGGATCCAGCCTTCAAGACCCAGTTGTTTCGCTTCATCGACATGCTGCCCTCCATCGCCGATGACGAACGGGTGGTGGCCTTCGCCGATGAATATTTCGGAGACCAGAGTGCCCAAGCTTTCGGTCTGCGCTGGGGCCTCAAGGCCCTGGCGGTCACCGGCCTCGGCGCAAGGCTGAGCGGCCATGCCATCCGATCGCAGGTCGAGCAGATGGCGCGGAATTTCATTGCCGGCTCTTCCGTCACAGATGCGCTGCCCACCCTGGCCGAACTGTGGAAAGTGGGCAAGGCCTGGTCGGTCGATTTACTCGGTGAAGCGACGATCAGCGACCGCGAAGCCGATCGCTATGCTGAGCACTGCCAGGCAGCCCTGCGGGAATTGACCGAAGCGGCCGCAGGCTGGCCCGTCGTCGGGCTGTTGGAGCGGGACCATCATGGCTTGTTGACCCGCACTCAACTGTCGCTCAAAGTCTCCGCGCTCTCGCCGCACCTCGACCCGCTCGATCCTTCCGGCAGCTATGAGTCCGTCACCCGACGCCTTCGCCCGATCGTCGATCTCGCCATGGCGCAAGGGGCTTCGCTGATCTTCGACATGGAGCAGGCCGAGACCAAGGACCTCCTCATCGACATCTTCAAGGCTCTGTTCATGGAGCCGGCCTATCGCGCCTGGCCGCATGCGGGGCTGGCCATCCAGGCCTATCATCGCCGCAGCGGGTCGGATGTGGACGTGTTGCTCGACTGGGTGCGCGCACGCGGGGCACCGATCACGATCCGGCTGGTGAAAGGTGCCTACTGGGATGCCGACACCATTCGATACCGTCAGCATGGCTGGCCGTCCCCGCTTTTCGCATACAAGTTCGAGACCGATGCCGCCTACGAAACGTTGGTCGCACGTCTTTTGGCCGCCCATTCTGAGATTCGGCCGGCTTTCGGAACCCACAATCTCCGGACGCTGGCCTTCATCGAAGCCGTCGCGGAATCGCTCGGGCTGGATGCGGCGGTCTGGGAATATCAAATGATCTACGGTATGGCCGAGCCCTTTCAGCAGGCGATGGTGCAGCGAGGCCGGCGCCTCCGTCTGTACACCCCGGTCGGCGAACTGCTGCCGGGCATGGCCTATCTGGTTCGCCGTCTCCTGGAGAACACCTCCAACGAGTCGTTTTTGCGCAAGGAGTATTTGGAGTCTCAGCCTCTGTCGGTGCTCTTAGCCCCTCCTTCTTCCCATCAGGCGGGCGCCGCGCACTCTGCCTCCGAGATCGAGTTCCAGAACGAACCGCTCAGAGACTTTTCGCAAGCCGATCAACGAGCAGCCTTCGCGCAGGCGCTCGACGAGGTTCGGTCTCAGTTGGGACGGCAGTGGCCGGTGACCGGCCGGCAGAAGTCCTCTGGCGGCGGACTCCTTACTTCGAGGAACCCCGGCCGGCCGGACGAGGTTATCGGGTCCGTGCCAGCCGCCTCCGTCGACGAAATCGAACGAGCGGTGGCCCGCGCCCGGCGCGCCTGGACCCATTGGCGCGAGCAGTCGGCTGAGACCCGATCCGAAACGCTGCTTTGCGCCGCCTCGCTCATGCGGACCAGGCGAGACCGCCTGGCGGCTTGGGAGATTTTCGAGTGCGGCAAGCCATGGCGAGAAGCGGACGCTGATCTGGCGGAAGCGATCGACTTCCTCGAGTTCTATGCAAAGGAATGGCGTCGCCTCGCGCCGCCCCAACGGCTCGGTCACTATCCAGGCGAATTGAACGAACGGCTACTGGCGCCCCGCGGCATCACCGGGGTCATTTCACCGTGGAACTTCCCGTTGGCAATTCCGGCCGGCATGGTCTCGGCGGCGTTGGTGACGGGCAATCCGGTGCTGTTCAAACCATCGGAGCGGTCGCCGCTGATCGGACAGTTGTTGGTCGAAACATTCTACGAAGCGGGGGTTCCGGAAGAACTGCTTGCCTTTCTGCCAGGAGGGCGGGAGATCGGCGAAACGATCGTTCGACACCCGGACGTCGTGACCCTTGCCTTCACAGGCTCCCGCGAGGTCGGACTCGGCATGATCAAACAAGCTGCCGATCAGATCCCGGGCCAGCACATGGTCAAACGGGTGATCGCCGAAATGGGCGGTAAAAACGCCATCCTCGTGGATGAAACGGCCGATATGGACGAAGCGATCGCCGGTGTGGTGACCTCGTTCACCGGATATGCCGGGCAAAAGTGCTCCGCCTGCTCCAGAGCCATCGTCCATGAAGCCGTCTACGACACGTTTCTCGAACGACTCAAAGAGGCAGTGGAAAGCCTGATTGTCGGAAACCCAGAACATCCCGGCACACAAGTCGGCCCCGTAATCGACGAACGGGCCCATGCAAAAATTCTTGAGTACATCGCTGTCGGTCGGAAGGAAGGGCGGCTGGTTACCCACGGCGAGCCGCCTAAGCCCGGCTGGTTCATCGCGCCGACCGTCATAGCCGGCGTGACGCCGTCTGCCCGCATCGCTCAGGAGGAGATTTTTGGACCAGTTTTGGCGGTTATAAAGGCCGTCTCCTTCGAGGAGGCGTTGCACCTCGCAAACGACACGGACTATGCGCTGACCGGCGGGGTCTACTCCCGCAGCCCGATGAATGTGGAGAAGGCCAAACTGGGGTTCGACGTGGGAAATCTGTACATCAATCGCCCCATCACCGGCGCTTTGGTGGGCCGGCAGCCGTTCGGGGGACATCGCTTGTCAGGAATCGGCGCAAAGGCCGGCGGGACGGATTATCTCGGGCAATTCCTAGTGACGAAGATCGCAAGCGAACACACGGTCCGACGGGGCTTCGTACCGCCTGACTAATTACTTGGGCTTGATTTCGTACGACTCCAACTCTTCCATGATCTCCGTGATGACCCCGCGATCTTGCAGCGGAGACAGTTCCTGCCGCTCGACATACTTGACGAGCCCCACACCTTTGGCGAACCAGGCGGTCATGACGTCGGTTCCCGTCACGGTCTTCCCGGCACCCGAAAGACGAATCTTCATGAACATTCTCGCTTCCACCCGGATGGAGTCCTTGAATGTACCGGCCGGTACGGTGACCGACTCGATCCCAGCCACGGTGGAATCGCCTTTCGTATCCACTTTCTCGTTCACCCCGTCCTGGTCCATATCGGTGCCGAAGTCCAGGTCCTTCTTGTCGAACTGCATGAAGGTCGAGGACAGCTTCATGGGAAACCGCACGATCTGGTAGGGCACCAACTGCTTCTCCAACGGCGTCCCCGGTTCCGATCCATAATACACGATCCCCACGGCGTCGCGACGGTAAAAGCTGTCCGACATACCGTGATTGCCGGGATTGGTATCGTGAAACGCCATGACCGAAACGCCTCGCATCGTGCGCGGGCCAGTCACAGAAGACACGTTCGTGAAATTCTTGTGCTCGATCGTTTGCAACGGCCCCTCGGTAATCTGGCCGCGATACTCCCAGCGGCTTCCGACCGTATCGGGAAAGTAGTCGGAGGACTGCGCGATCGTGCCAGATTCGTCGGCGGCGAACATAGGCGCGGGCCATCCTCCCGCCAGACCACTCAGGAAGATCGTCGTCGCCGTGACCGCCCATCGAAGCCCGGAACAGCGCATGGTTTCGTCCTCCAATGACAAGGGAAACCGTATCATAGGACTGTTCGGGCGGCAAGCAGCCAGGCGACAACGCCCTTGCCTTCGCCGCCGCAGACACCCATAATCCCATCCCGTGACCAAGGGATCGAAGACCCCACCGGGCCGTATCGGCAGAACGCGGCGCACCACATTATCGCCGCCAGCGGTCCTTGTGACCGGTGGATCCGGTGGAATCGGCCGAGCGATCTGTGCCGCATTCGCCAACGGGGGCTGGTATGTCGGCATTCATTATCATCGTGAGAAGCAGGCAGCAGAAGCCACTCTGCGACTGGTCGAGAAGGCCGGAGCCGGCGGTGGCCTCTATCAGGCAGACATTCGGGAATCCTCTGCGGTTCAACTGATGCTGGACAACTTCGGGCGGGACGGGCACCGCCTTTCGGCCCTCATCTGTAACGCAGGCTGCGGAACTGCTGATCTGCTCCTTCGCCTGCGAACGTCCGATTGGGCGACGGTCATCGAAACGAATTTGACGGGAACCTTTCATTGTTTGCGAGCCGCGGCGCCCCTGATGAAAACGAACGGCGGCGGGGCGATCGTGGTCGTGGGATCCTATGCCGCGTTTCATGGGTCCGCGGGGCAAGCGGCCTATGCCGCCTCGAAAGCGGGCTTGATCGGGCTCGTAAGCACGGCGGCACTGGAATGGGGGCCGGACAACATCCGCGTGAACATGGTGCTGCCGGGATGGCAAGAGACCGCCTTGACGCAAGGATCGATGCCGGCCGGCGAGACCTTGAACGACCATGCGCTTCGCCGGACACCCGCCGTCACGGAGGTGGCCGACACGATCGTTCACATGGCCATAATGCAGGACCTGTCCGGTCAAATCTGGAACTGCGACAGCAGGCAGCTATGAAGCAGGGTCGCCGTTCGTCACGAGGGATCTTCGTCGCAGGCACAGATACCGGCGTGGGAAAGACGCTCGTGAGCGCGGCGCTGGCGCGGCATCTGAAAGACCGCGGACATCGAGTCGGCGTGATGAAACCGATCGAAACCGGCGTCTCCCTATCCGCCACGGCTCAATCGGACGCCGCGCGCCTGCGCAGCATCGTCGAATCGGACGACACCCTCGGCGCCCTCTGCCCTTTTCAATTTCCCCTGCCGCTCGCTCCGGTTGCCGCCGCGCAGATGGAGCGCGGCGTCATCGACGAGCAGACGATCGTCCAGACCTACCGGTTGCTCGCACAGCATCATCAGTTCATGGTTGTCGAAGGCATCGGAGGAGTGCGGGTGCCGCTGAGTCGCCGGAGCGATCTCATGGATCTGATCGCCCGGTTGCGGCTTCCGGTGGTAGTCGTGGGGCGCTCGGGACTCGGCGGGATCAATCATGCCCTGCTGACGATCGAGGCGCTGCAACGCCGAAAGCTGACCGTGGCAGCCCTCGTGCTCAACGCCGTACGCCCCGTCAGGTCCCAGGTCGAGCGATTACAGGAACGGACCACCGTCGACGCGCTGCGGCAATTGGCCGGGCTTCCGGTCATCGGCCCCCTGCCCTATCGCTCGGAGTTGTCCAAACAGTTTCGTCGGACGGTCCAGAAGCTGGCCAGGACATCGGCGATCCGGGACCTGGCTCGAGCCGTCATGAGAGCTGTGCGATAAACCGCCGAACCGTCTCACCCACATCCTCAGCTTTCAGCACCGCCGAGATGACGGCGATCCCGTCGGCTCCGGCTTGCCGTATCGCCGTTGCCCGGTCGACTTCGATGCCGCCGATGGCGAACATCGGCAGGGTCGTCAGTCGTCTCGCAGCTCGCAATCCTTCGATGCCGACGATTGGATCATGGTCCTGTTTGGAGGCTGGCTTGAAGATCGGACCGAAGCCGATATAGTCCGGTTTCAGAACATCTGCCGCTTTGACCTGCTCTGGATTGTGCGTGGAGAGGCCGATCAGTTTGTTCGGCCCCATGAGAGCCCTGGCTTCGGCATAGGGCAGGTCGTCCTGACCGAGATGCACCCCGTCCGCATCCACCGCAAGCGCCAGGTCACAACGATCGTTCACGATGAACGTGACGCCGAGAGTCGCAGCAGCCTTTCGCAAGGCCACAGCTTCCGCATAGGCCTCCCTCATCGCGCCCAACTTGTTCCGGTATTGGAAGAGCCTCACGCCACCCTCGGCCGCGGCCTTCAGGACATCGTCGAGCGGACGACGTAACTGAACCGAGGAATCGAGGATCACGTACAGACCGACGAGGTCGCCTGCATACCGTGAGTACATACGGTATTGTAACGCGGAGACTCCCGGCGGGTCAGCCAGCCAGGAAACGTTCCAGGAACGTGGTCGACACGTGTCCCTTTTGGAAGTCGGGATCGTTAAGGATGCGGCGATGGAGAGGAATGGTCGTCTTGATGCCTTCGATGACGAACTCATCGAGAGCCCGGCGCATACGGGCCATCGCCTCTTGGCGATCTCGCCCGTGGGTGATGACCTTGGCGATCATCGAATCGTAGTGCGGCACGACCATCGCGTTGGATTCCATCGCGGAGTCGACACGCACCCCGAAGCCGCCAGGCGCGCTGTACTTGGTGATCAGGCCCGGGGACGGGGTGAACTTTTCGGGATCTTCGGCATTGATCCGACACTCCATGCTGTGGCCGTTGAGCTTGATGTCTTGTTGCTTGAAGGAGAGCGGTTGCCCGTCCGCCAGCCGGATCTGTTCCTTGATGAGGTCGACGCCGGTCACCATTTCGGTGATGGGATGTTCCACCTGGATACGGGTGTTCACTTCCATGAAAAAGAAGTTCTGGTCTTTATCCAATAGGAACTCGACGGTGCCGACGTTCCGGTAATGGACGGCCTTGACCGCTTCGACGGCCGTGCGTCCGATTTCGCGCCGCAATTTTTCATCGACCGCCGGCGACGGCGTCTCTTCGACGAGTTTTTGATGGCGGCGCTGGATGGAGCAGTCACGTTCTCCCAGATGCACGACATGGCCGCGATGATCGGCCACGATTTGCACCTCGATATGGCGCGGCTCCAGAAAATACCGTTCGAGGTAGACGCTGTCGTTGCCAAAGGTGGACTTGGCCTCCGCTTGGGCCGCTTGAAAGGCGCGTGCGAGGTCTTCGGCCTTGTTCACGACGCGCATACCGCGGCCCCCGCCACCGGCCGCTGCTTTGATGATGACGGGGTAGCCGATTTTGGAGGCGGCTTCCATCGCTTCCTGCTCACTCTTCAAGCCGCCCGGGCTCCCGGGCGTCACCGGCAACCCTCGCTTCGCGACGATCTCGCGCGCCTTGGCCTTGTCGCCCATGAGCGCAATGTTTTCGGAGGTCGGGCCGATGAACTTGACCCCGATGGACTCGCAAACCTCGGCGAAGTGGGCATTCTCGGACAAAAACCCGTAACCGGGATGAATCGCGTCCGCGCCGGTAATTTCAGCGGCGCTGAGCACGTTCGGGATGTTGCGATAGCTGAGGGCGGCTTCTGGAGGGCCGACGCAGATCTTCTCGTCGGCGGCGCGCACGTGCAGCCCTGCAGCGTCGGCCTCCGAGTGGATCGCCACCGTCTTGATGCCAAGTTCCTTGCAAGCCCGAATGACCCGTAGGGCGATCTCTCCGCGATTGGCTACGAGCACCTTCTTAAACAAGATCAGACTCCGATGAGGTGCGACGAGGGATTAGGCGGTGGCTTTGGGATCGATACGGAACAAGGCCTGGCCATATTCGACGGGTTTGGTGCTCTCGGCCAGAATTTTCACCACCTGCCCGTCGACCTCCGATTCGATCTCGTTCATGAGTTTCATGGCTTCGACGATGCAGAGCACTTGGCCCTTCTTGACGAAATCCCCTTCCTCGACATAGGGATCGGCGTCCGGTGAAGGAGAGCGATAGAAGGTGCCGACGATGGGGGACGTGATCGTCACCAAACCGGCGGCGTCGTGAGCGGCACTCTGAGCCGGAGCGGCTGATTGAGCGGCGGCAGGCGCAGCGGCCAGGCCTGCATCGGTGACCGTGGCGGCAACGGTCTTAACACCGACCTCGTGGCGGACCCTGATCCGAACCCCTTCCCGCTCCAATTCCAATTCGGTGAGATTGTTCCGCTTGAGGAGATCGACCAGTTCCTGGATGTGTTTGGTCTGATTGCCGGTCAAGAACAGCGACCCATGGGAGCTCGGCTGTTCCGCCAGGGTCTGCGGGAGAACGATCGGCGCCCCGCGTTTTTTGGACTTGGATGCTTTCCCTCGGCTCACCTGACGCGCTCCACATAGGCCCGGGTACGGGTATCGATCTTGATCACGGTCCCCACCTCCAGGTAGAGAGGAACCTTGATGGTTGCGCCGGTCTCGACGATGGCCGGCTTGGTTCCGCCCGAGGCCGTATCGCCGCGCACGCCAGGTTCCGCATCCACGACCTTGAGTTCGATGAAGATCGGCAGCTCCACGTCGATCGGCCGATGCTCGTAGATCAAGATCTTGGCGATCATGTTTTCTTTCAGCAAATCCGCATTGTCGCCGAGCTGCTTCTTCGCAAACGTGAGTTGCTCGTAGGTTTCGGTGTCCATGAAGGTATAGTCGTCGCCGGTGGCGTACAGAAACTGCATCTCCCGCTCTTCCAAATCCGGCTCTTCGAACCGCTCCCCGGATCGGAAGGTCCGGTCGAGCACGTTTCCGGAAATGTAGCTCTTGAGCTTGGTGCGGACGAAGGCTCCTCCCTTGCCGGGCTTCACATGCTGAAATTCAACGATGTAAAACGGCTCTCCGTCGATCAACAATCTGACGCCGCCTCGAAAATCGGTGGTGGAAATCACTCGATACTCCCTTCACGCTGAATCGACCGATGTTGTGTCCGCGCCGCGCTTAACGCGGCCGCTTCTTCGCTTTCGAAGCCGCCGCTTGGCTGGGCGACCGCTTGGATCGACGCGCCCCAGCGACATGCTGACTGAGGCCTCGCAACGCCAGGAGGTACCCCGTCGGCCCCAGCCCGGAAATCTGGCCTAACGAAACTCCGGCCACGTAGGAGAGGTGCCGGAACGATTCGCGCTGATGTATGTTCGACAGATGGACTTCAACCGTCGGAACCTGGACGGCAGCGATGGCATCCCTGATCGCCACACTCGTGTGGGTATACGCGGCGGGATTGATGATGATCCCGTCATAACCGCTGCGGGCCTCCTGAATCCAGGTGACCAACTCCCCTTCGAGATTCGACTGCCTGATATCGACCTCGACGCCCAGTTCCTCCGCCAACTTGGTCACATCAGCATCGATGGCATCAAGCGAGGCCGTCCCGTAGATCGACTGCTCCCTGGTGCCCAGCAAATTGAGATTCGGCCCATGCAACACGAGTATACGCAGCATAACTCTCTCAACAGGCCGCGAGACCGCTGACCTTCCGCCCCGTCAGCAGCGCGGCATTGTAACAGGCCCCTATGGACCGGTCAAACGTCTGAATTGTCTTAGGAAGTTGAGGAGCTGGGCTCTCCGGAGTTCTTGCGGTCCTTCCGCTTTTGATCGATCGACCGAAGCAGCGATTCCAGTTGGGAGATGGTCCCCGCGTGCGGAGAAGGCGGCGGGGCCTGGCTGCTTAGCGCCGGATCTTCGGGCCTGGCAACTTTCTGGTCGTCCGCCTGAAGCGCAGACTCCATGATCGTGCTGGCGATGGAGAGAGGAGAATCTTCCTTGTCGGCCTCAGCCGGGAAGGTATCCTGGATGATGTCTGAGATCGAGAGGTCAGCCGTTGTTTTCTCCACCGGGGAAGAAACCGACGGAGCAGGCTCTGTCGACGGAGGAGCTGGGTTATCCACCGCCGGCTTCCTGGGTGTGGACCTGGAGTCCTGCAGCGGCTTTCCGAGTTTGGCCCTGACCGACAAGGCTTCCTCGTCGCGCGGATTCAACGCCAAAATCACGTCGCAGGACTTGATGGCCGCCTCCGCCTGCCCTTGCGCCACATAAATCTTGATCAACGTACGGTGAGCGCGAAGGTTCTCGGGGCTCTGCTTCACCGCTTCTTCCAGCACAGCCTTGGCTTTTGTCGGCTGTCCCAATTGGTCGTACGCCCGCCCGAGCACCACCATGGCGGTAATGAAGCCCGGATAGTATTTCAGCCCGTCCTCCAGGACGCCGGCGGCTTCCTGCCACATTCCGGCTTTACAGTACTCTTCGGCCAACGGAAGGAACACTTTCGAATGGGGATCTTTGGCCAATTGGACGGCCAACCGATCGATCTCCATCGCGATGGCGCTGTTCTTGGGATTGGAAGCCATGGATCAGCGTCTCCCTCTGCCGGGAGACATGAGCAGGCGAAGCGCCTGGTCGAGAATGTCGTCCGCCATCTGACGTTTCGGCCGCAGCGACAATTCCGTGGTCAAGCCGGTTCGATCGATCAGAGTTGCGGCATTACGATCACTTCCGAAACCGGCCCCCTCCCTGGTCACGTCGTTGGCCACGATCAGGTCGAGCCGCTTGGCCTTCAACTTGTCCATCGCATGGGCATGCAGGCGTTCGGTCTCCGCGGCGAAGCCGACCAGGACTTGATCGGTCCGTTGCGCGGATAAGGATGCGAGGATATCCTGCGTGGGTTCGAGTTCCAAGGTTGCATCGGCCTTGGTCCGTTTCTTGATCTTCTGCGCAGCCGGATGTTTGGGTCGAAAATCGGCCACCGCCGCAGCCATGACCACCACGGTCGACCAGGACAACCTCGTCGAGAGCGCCTTGGCCATGTCCTCCGCCGTCTCGACCGGCACCATCTCCACTCCGCGGGGAACCGGCAGCGCCGTAGGACCCGACACAAGGACGACTTGCGCCCCGCGAGCCTGTGCAGCCTCCGCCAAGGCGTACCCCATTTTTCCGGACGAGCGGTTGGAGAGGAACCGCACCGGGTCGATCGCTTCGTATGTCGGGCCGGCTGAGATCAATACCCGCTGGCCGATCCAATCCTGCCTCGGACACAGCGCCGACCGAACCGCATCGAGAATCTTCTGTTCTTCAGCCAACCGTCCTTGGCCCAGGCGGCCCGACGCCAGAGGCCCCTCCTCCGGATCGACGACGACGGCGCCTCTTGTCCGCAATGTCTGGACATGCTCCGTGACGGTCGGATGTGCCCACATGCCTCCATCCATGGCCGGAGCGACAACCAGGGGGCACTGTGCCGTGAGTAACATCGTGGTCAGAAGATCGTCGGCCACCCCTACGGCTGCTTTCGCGAGGAAATTCGCCGTGGCCGGAGCCACGACGATCACATCGGCCTCTTCCGGTACAGTCAGGTGTTTCATTTCTTGGTGGGCGGCAAACAGGTCGGTCGAGACAGGACGGCCGGAGAGCACTTCGAACGTCAGCGGCGTCACGAATTTCGCCGCCGATGCGGTCATGGCCACCTCGACCTGAGCCCCCTCCCGCACGAGCGTGCGGAGAAGGCTCACGGCCTTATAGGCGGCGATACTGCCGGTCACGCCGAGCACGATTCGTTTCCCGACGAGCGTCGGTCCCACGGGCTCGGCGTTCACCGGCTACTCCTCAGCTTCAGGTTCCGGGGTCTTCGGGGTGTCGTCGACATACACGCTCAATTCCTTCTTAATCTCGCGTGCATCCTCACCGGTCATCATGGCAATCCGCTCGGTCTCGCCTTCCTTGCCGCGCTTGGCTTCTTTCACGGCGTCACGTGCCTCTTTCCCGACGAGGTACTTCACCCCGCTTCGAAGCACTTCATCCAAGGCCACCGTCGTTTCCTTCGTGTACCTGGACGCGCCGTGGGGCGACCCCTGGAGGATGTGTTTTGCACGTTGGGCGGCCACGATGACCAACCGATGACGTGAATCGAACTGGTCCGGACTGTACTGCGGCAACAGGCTTAACATGTCGATCATGGATGCAATGCTCCCCTTCGGTTAAGGAAGATCTTTACGATCCGCCGGTTTTGGTGTCGTCGCTCATGAGAAAATTGTGCTCAATCCAAGCAATGTCCATCCGCCGCGTCTTCAGCCGTTCGGCCAGGAAGATATTCTCGAGGTCTCGCAGCGAACGGGTCAAATCGTCGTTGCGGACGATGTACGCATACTCCCGATAACTCCAGACTTCTTCCTTGACCTTCTGGAGCCGCCGCTGAATTTCCTCTGTCGAATCCGAGGCCCGGCTCTGCAGGCGTGTGCGCAAGGTGTTCATGGATGGAGGCAGAATGAAAATCGAGACGGCGTCCTCGAATTTCTTTTTCACCTGCATCGCGCCCTGCACATCGATTTCCAGCAACACGTCGATCCCCTGGTCGATCCGGTCCGCCAACATTTTACGAGGGGTTCCATAGAGATGGCCGTATACCCTCGCCCACTCGACAAACTCGTGCCGGTCGATCATCTGCTGGAACGTGGCTTCGTCTGTGAAAAAGTACTCCCGCCCATGCTCTTCCCCCGGCCTCGGTTGGCGGGTCGTATAGGAGACGGAGTGCCACAACTCCGCCACATTGGCCGTGAGCTGCTTGCACAGCGTCGTCTTACCAGTCCCCGATGGGGCCGAGATAATGAACAGAATGCCTCGTCGCTGCGTCGAGGATCTGGCCTGCCCAGGAGGGCTGGCCGTACTGCTGGCTGACGAGAAAGGGGTCATTCGACGTTCTGAACCTGTTCTTTGATTCGCTCCAGTTCCGCCTTCATCTTGACGACGCAGGAAGCGATCTCCGCGTCGTTGGCCTTGGCCCCGATGGTATTGACTTCGCGACCCATTTCCTGAACCAGAAAATCGAGTGTTTTACCTACAGATTCCGCGCAGTTAAGCTGTTGCTCAAACTGTACCATATGTGAGTCTAATCTGACCAATTCTTCCGTGATGTCTCCCCGGTCTGCGTAGATGGCCAACTCCTGATGGAGCCTCGGCAAGTCAGGCGGGTCCCCTTCCATCAGCTTCTGGACACGAACCTTCATCCGCTCGAAAATATCCAGCACGGCTTGAGGCGCCCGGGATTGGATTGTCGCTCGATAGCCTCTGAGCACCTCCGCACGCCCTCGCATATCGGTCGCGAGGGCTTTTCCTTCACGTCGGCGCATATCCTGAAGATCGGCGACTGCCTGGCCCACCAGCTTCTCGACGACCTTCCCCAGCTTGGGATCCTCCGGCGGCTGGTCGGACAACGACACGACATCTCGCAGACCCGCCATCAATGCCACATCGATGGTACCGGGCAATTTCAGGGATTTCTTCAGCTGTAGGAGGGCCTGATGGTACTGTTTTGCCAACCCCTGGTCAAGATTGACGGAAGCGACCTTCCCCTTTCCGTTCTGAAGGAGCACAGAGAGATCCACCCGCCCCCTGGTGCACCGCTGCTGAACGGCCTTCTTGATTCCCTCCTCCAAATGGCCGAGCGAGCGAGGGAGTCGACAGGCCACTTCGAGAAAACGATGGTTCACCGATCGGACCTCTACGGTGACCATTCCATCCTGCCAGGCTGCCTGCCGTCGCCCAAAGCCGGTCATGCTGCTGATCATCGCGGTCGCTTCTCCTTGGATGGACACCATTCATAGATGGCACAACGGTCGCACTGGGGAACTCTGGCCAGGCAGGTGTACCGCCCATGCAACAGCAGCCGTTGCGAGACATCGGTCCACTGGGCTGGCGGCAACAGCTGCTGCAGATCCTCTTCGATCCGATCCGGCTCATCGGAGCCGGTCAGGCCGAGGCGATTGGCGACACGTCTCACATGGGTATCGACGACGATCGCCGGTCTACCGAAAGCGTTGCCGAGCAACACGTTTGCGGTCTTCCGGCCGACGCCCGGCAGCGCGACCAACTCCTCGATCGTCTCCGGGACCTTCCCCGCATGGGAGGAGACCAGTGCGTGGCTACAGGCCACAATGCTCCTGGCTTTGCTCTTGAAAAACCCGGTCGATTTGATGATCGGCTCGACGTCGGAGAGTTTCGCACGAGCAAGAGCATCGACTTCGGGATAGCGAGCAAACAAGGCAGGCGTGACTTGGTTGACCCGTAGATCCGTGCACTGTGCCGAAAGAATGGTCGCGATGAGCAATTCCCACGGAGATCGATGGTTCAACTCCATCTGGGCCTCGGGCATCGATGTGGCCAAAGCGACCCCGATCTTTTGCAGCCGACGACGCCGGTCGGCTGGCGACTCTGTCATCCTCCGTCCCATGAGTGCGAGCGATTGTGCAGCGGTCAGGCCCGAGATGCAAGCACCAAGGCTCGAGGAGAAGATCCGGCAGGCTGAGGTGGAACCGTCTCGGCGAGTCGGTGCTCCAGCAGGCCCATCAGCGGCTGCAAAGTCTCGGAATGAAGCGCTGAGACCCCGATCGCCTGATACCGGCGGCAAAGGAGCTCCGCCAATTCAGGTGTGATCCGATCGCACTTGTTGAAGACGAGGACTCGGGGGATGCCGTCCAACGAAAGATCCCTCAAGATGGACACAACCGCGGAGATCTGCACGTCCACATCGTCGGCACTGGCATCCACGACATGAATCAGCAAATCCGCTTCTCGAAGTTCCTCCAAAGTCGTCCGAAACGCCCCGACGAGTTCCTGAGGGAGATCACGAATGAAGCCCACCGTGTCCGTGACGATGACTTCACGGTCTTGCGGGAATCGAAGTCTGCGGCTGGTGGTGTCGAGCGTCTCGAACAATCGGTCTTCCGCGGATACGCGGCTTTTGGTCAACACGTTGAGCAACGTCGACTTCCCTGCGTTGGTGTACCCGACGAGCGACAACACCGGCAACCCTTGTCTCGTCCGTTTCGCTCGGCGCTGCCCCTGCTGCCTGGCAAACTGCTGAAGTTCCCGCTCGAGATGCGTCATGCGGTCCCTGATGCGCCGGCGATCCGTCTCCAGCTTGGTTTCGCCCGGGCCTCTGGTTCCGATGCCACCGCCGAGCCGCGACAGCTGCGTCCCTTTTCCCGACAATCTTGGCAAAAGATATTGCAGTTGAGCCAGTTCAACCTGCACCTTCCCTTCGCGGCTATGCGCGCGCCGGGCAAAGATGTCCAGAATGAGCTGGGTCCGGTCGATAATCTTGATATCGGTCATTTCCGAGATCGCCCTGGATTGCGCCGGCGACAGGGTTTGATCGAAGATCACCATGTCGGCGCCCTTGTGCAGGGTCTGAATGAGGACGTCTTTCAGTTTGCCGCGGCCCAAGAGATAGCGCTGGTGACCGTCGGGCGTCCGTTGCACCATCCGATCGATCACGGTCACGCCGGCCGAGGCGGAAAGTTCAGCAAGTTCGTTCAAGCGGTCCTCCTGCTCGGCGCGACTGCGGGTCGAAGCACTGACCAGAATAGCGGATTCCCCACCCCGGCTCACTGCTTGGGTGGCCCGCGCCTGTTGCATCTCCGCCTCAAGCTCTTCGATGAAACGATCGAACGGCAGCGCATTCTGATGAAAGTGTGTCGCCTTGAGAGCCTTACACAACTGCCCGGTCTCATTGGGCGGAAGCAGATGCGCCAGGTAGAGCGTCCCTGGCAACCCGTCCGGCTCCACCGAAAGCACCCCGATCATGTCCAAGCGGAGGTACGCAAGGTCGGTCAGCGCTTCCTGACTCAGAGGCTGGTCGTGTAACTGGGTCCTGATCAATCGCAGGCCGCGAAGCGAACGCGGCCCTGCTCGAAACTTGGCGAGCGTCGTCGCGGAGAGCGTGAGGTCGGTTCCGACGATGACTTCCTGGATTTGGCCGCGTCGCGTGAGCAAAACCGCGATCGGCCTTCGCACATCGAGAGAGACCTGGCACAGGGTTTTGGCCATCTCGGGCGACAGGACTCGATCTTGGGGCACACGGCGCCGATACAGCCGCTCGATTGCGGCGATCTGGCTCGCCCGCAGTCCGGTCGTCTGCCCGAATATGTCAGGAATCGCCATACCTCCTTGTCACGACAACCGTCCTCATCGCGCCACCGCCGCAGTCGTAAAGGGCTCGGCGTCCAACGCCATGCGCCGGCCGGCCCGAAGCGCGTCTCGCCCTACCGCGGCAATCATCGCCGCGTTGTCCGTGCAGTACCGCAGCGGAGGTATGCTGAGTGATATTCTCTCTTCCGCTGCGCGTTCCTGCAGTAGCGTCCGCAGCCTGCTGTTCGCCGATACCCCGCCGACAACCGCCAACGCCCGTAGACCCGTGGATCTGATGGCGGCCACGGACTTGGAAACAAGCATCGATACAATCGCCTCTTGATAGCCTGCTGCCAGATCCGCTTTCTGCCGGTCGAAGTCATGAGGATCCATCGCCTGGATCTTGTACAACAGTGCGGTCTTCAATCCGCTGAAACTCAGGTCCAATGCGCCGTCTTTGAACGAGGAACGGGGGAACCGCACGGCCTTTGGGTCGCCGGTCTGTGCCAACCGATCCAAAGCCGGCCCGCCGGGGAACCCAAGCCCCAGCATTTGGGCACCCTTGTCGAACGCTTCCCCTGCAGCGTCATCTCTCGTACAACCGAGCAGCTGGCACGTCCCGGCTTGATCTCGCCGGTAGAGATGCGTGTGCCCTCCCGACACTACCAAAACGACGCAGGACGCCGGGAACTGCCGATTGTCCAACCAAGCCGAGGCAATGTGCCCCTCCAGATGACTGACGCCGACGATCGGAATATCGAGGGCGTAGGCCAAGGTCTTGGCGTAATTGACTCCGACGATGAGCGCCCCAGCCAACCCCGGCCCTTGCGTGACGGCAATACCGGCGAGGTCCGACCATCCGCAGGCGGCATCCTCCATGGCGCCGCTCACGATTCGTTCGATCATCTCGGCATGGGCGCGGGAGGCCAGTTCAGGCACTACCCCGCCGAAGCGTCCATGCACCGCATGTTGAGAGGAAATACGATTTGAAAGTACCGCCCCGTCGGGGCCGAGCACGGCGGCGGCCGTCTCGTCGCAGGAGGTTTCGATGCCAAGCACCGGCCCTTCCTTCCAAACGGCTTGTTGATCCATCATCATGAGGTGTGCGATCGCCCCTCAAAACAACACGACCCTTGCCGCGTGAACGGCAAGGGTCGTCCTGCTGTGACAAACACGATGGACTGTGCCGGAGGCCTCACGGCGCTCAGCTAGACACCCGCCATCGCCTCCTGCTCGATAAAGGCGGGAGCGCCGTCGCGCAGCACCACCTTGATTTTTCGGCTCTCCTTGAAGCGGCCCTTGATCATTTCCTCCGAGAGCGGATCGCCGATGGCGCGTTGGATGGTGCGTCGCATCGGGCGCGCACCGTACAGCGGCTCATAGCCTTCCTTGATGAGCCACTGCTTGACCTCTTCGTCCACCTCAATCTCCACCCCCTTGTCCAGCAGGCGCAAGTTGAGTTCGCGCAGCAGGATATCCAGGATGTTGTTGAGGTGCGACTTGTCCAGCTGGTGGAAGACAACGATTTCGTCGATCCGGTTGAGGAACTCCGGACTGAACGAGCGCCGCAGTTCGCCCATGACTTCTTCCTTCTTGTGACGAGCCTGCTCGGCTTCCGTGCTCTGGAATCCCAGCGACACACCCTTCTGGATCAGCTTCGTCCCGATGTTGGACGTCATGATCACGACCGTGTTCTTGAAATCCACTTTCCGTCCCAAGCTGTCGGTCAGCACGCCGTCGTCCAACACCTGGAGCAGCAGGTTGAACACGTCGGGATGGGCCTTCTCGATTTCATCGAACAACACCACCGAATAGGGTCGACGGCGTACCCGCTCGGTCAGCTGTCCGCCTTCTTCGTACCCGACATAACCGGGAGGCGCTCCGAACAGGCGCGAGCTGGTGAATTTCTCCTGGTATTCGGACATGTCGATACGGATGAGTGCATCTTCCGTATTGAACAAGAATTCCGCTAGGGTTCTCGCCAACTCGGTCTTTCCGACACCGGTCGGGCCCAGGAATATGAAGGAGCCGATCGGCTTCTTGGCTTCCTTGAGTCCGGCACGCGAGCGCCTGATGGCGCGGCAGACTGCGGAGATCGCCTCGTTCTGGCCGACCACTCGCTTATGCAGGAAGTCTTCCATCCGCAACAGCTTGTTGGACTCTTCTTCTTCCAGCTTGAACAGCGGGATGCCGGTCATTTTCGAGACGACGTAGGCGACGTCTTCCTTGCCGATCGTGGGCTTGTGTTTCTCCTGATTCTTCTTCCATTCACGCTTCGATTCATCGAGCAGCTTGCGCAAGCGCTCTTCTTCCTCGCGGTGGCGGACGGCCTCTTCGAAATTCTGCATCGAGATCGCCAATTCCTTGTCGCGGGACACCTTCTTTAGTTCCTGCTCCATGGCCTTCAGTTCGCCCGGCAACGCGTAGGTCTGAAGCTTCGCGCGCGAACCCGTCTCGTCGATCAAATCGATCGCCTTGTCCGGCAGGAATCGGTCGGTAATGTACCGATCGGAGAGCTTCACCGCTTCGACGATCGCCTCTTCGGTGATCTCGACGCCATGATGCTCTTCATAGCGATCGCGCAGACCTTGGATGATGCGAACCGTCTCATCGAGGCTCGGCGGCTGGACGTGAATCGGCTGGAACCGGCGCTTGAGCGCGCCATCTTTCTCGATATGCTTGCGGTATTCGTCGAGCGTCGTCGCGCCGATGCACTGAATCTCGCCGC